>NZ_JBNCOB010000026.1:0-100552 GCF_049847285.1 Micromonospora sp. DT62 | reverse complement strand
ATCGCGCGGTGGCCGTCTCTCATCTACGCAACACGCCCATCACGGGCAAGTCGTACACCACTTCCGTGGACGCAACCTTCGACCACTCAGGCTGGCATCCCGAGCCGCAGTTGCTGGCGGTCAACACAGAGTTCGAAGGCCGCCCGCTGGAGCGGGTCAAGATCACGGTCAGTCTCGCTGAATTCTGCGAGGAGCACCACTCCCGTATGCCGAATCAGTATTGGCGCGACCCGCTTTCTCGTGCTCGAGAGTACGTGAGCCGGTACATCCCACCGTGGGCGTAGCGCCTCCGGTGCTCGCCTGTTGGCGGAAGCGAGCGCGTCACCTGATCTCACTCAGGTGCCGCACCCTGACGCCCGGTCGGCGGCAGAAGTGTGCACCTGATCTTGGCCAGAGCCGGTCCGTGCGATGCGGTACCGCGTCTGTGACGGCTTGCTCGGTCTGCGCCGAGCCTGGCGCGACATCCAGGCGGACTGCTCGACGCTGGACGACGAATCTTTCGAGCCGTGGGTACTAATCACGACTGACATCTGGCGCTGTCGACGCGCTTGGCGACAATCGTTCTATGAAGACAGTTGTGCACCCTGAGTCCGGTCTCCGGAAGGCCACCTTGACGGACGAGGAACTGGTGGAGACGTCGTGGGACTACTGCCGAATTCACGCGCTCGCTGTCACCGATGACGAGGATCCGCCCGAGGACCTGACCCCGGAGGAGTTCTGGGAGCAGAACGACCTCGATCCCATTGCACCGTCGACCCTGCAGCTGCATCTCGACCTCGACTACATCGTGCGCCGGGTCGAGTCGGGATCCATGTCAGAAGTTCACTTTTGGGTAGCGCCGGCCACGCTGATCTTCAAGAGCGTCTGGGACATCGTCGGCAGCCTGCACTCCGTGTGCCTGCCGATGGAGCTGAAGAACCTGCGTCAGGAGGAGCCCGGCACGCACCTGAAGGAGCCCTGCTGGCACCTGGAGGGGCGCGACATGGACTTACGGTTCCAGGCGTCGCGCTACACCCTGTACGTGCGCAGACCCCCGCGTTACGGCAGACGGGTGCTCCGGATGGCCGAACGGGGTGGCATCAGCTTCGACCCGCACCCGTTCGCCTGACCGATCACTGTTATCCCAGACAGGTCCGCAGGCGCCGTCGAGGCGATGGTCAACGACGGGCATCCATCGATCCCCGGTCTCATCGGCTGGCAGAAGGCAGCCATGGCTCTACCGCTCCGGTGAAGTGCCCCCTATCGGCCACTTCGCTTGCCCGACAGGTGGGGTCTTGTTGTCGATGCTTGTCTCGGCGAGCAGAGGCTCGCACCAAGCTTGAGGTCGCGATGCCGGATCATGGCTAGTGCAGTTGAATCCTCTTGTCGCCGTTGGGGCCGTTCCCGCACGCGTCACGGACCGGCTCGGTTGGTGGATTGCCTCCTTGAACGCCTAAAAGGTCGGTGAGGTGGTGATACGAGGCATAACCCGGCGCGATGTAGGGGAGGGTCTCGCCTGCGTTAGCGCGCTGGCGCGCCGCGCGGGCTCGGGTTACGGCGCCTCCGGCGATGGCGCTCCGGCTCCAGGCTGCGGCGATGGTCATGGACCCACCGGGGTGGCCAGGTCCATGGTGAGGGCCCTGGCGAGCGCTGGGGGAAGCGGGATACGGGCGGCTTGACGTTCGGTGACCCACTCGGAGCTGTCGGGGGACTCGCCCATGACGATGCCGAACCAGCGTTCGCGGTCCTTGACGACCCGGAACATCTTCTCGTCGTGGGTGCCGCCGAGGTACGGCTCGTAGACGACGACAGGCTGGCCGACCCGGGCGGCCTGGGAGCCGATGCGGTCGACACGGCCGGTGCGCTGCTCCAGCGTGCTGGGGTTCCAGTCGAGGTCGTGGTGGATGACATGGCGGCAGGCGTGGTGGAGGTCGACGCCCTCGGCCATGACGCTGCTGGCGATAAGCACCTCGGGGAAGAACGGGGTGTTGAACGTCTGCATGAGCGTCTCGCGGGTGGCTGGCTTCGCCTCCCCGTTGACTAGGCGGACGTTGGGTAGAAGTACTTCGCGGTCGTGGGAGCGCTCGGAGGTGTCGAAGTGTTCGCTGGTGGTGCGGATGCCACCGGTCTGAATGCTGGTTAGGGCGATGAGCACGTCGTCGCGTTCCTTGTCGACCTGTTGGGCAAGGGAGGCGGCGAAGGCCTTGATCTGGTCTGCGAAGGTGGCGCCAGGCTGGCCGCGGTCCAGGCCGGCGAGCAGCCCCGCGATGGTCAGGTTGCGGGAGAGATCGACGTAGCGAGTCAGGAACGAGGGCGTGCGCATGAAGCGGACGGCCACATCCTGTACCCGTTGCGTCGTCTCGTCATCGAGCCCGTTGAGGTAGCTGGCGACTCGTTTCCGGAAGTCGTTGTACCCGCTGACGTCGCTGCGTAGCAGGCGTTCGGCGATCGCGTCGACCTCAGCTAGCACGTCGTCGTCGGTGGGCCTCCCGAGGGCCTGCGCGGCCTGGTTGATGATCTCCTGACGGATGGCGCGCGAGATGTGGTTGCGTAGGGCACGGCCGGTTTCGCGGTAGAAGCAGAAGACCAGGATTTTCTCGCCGCGTCGCCATAGGTCGACCACGCGGCTGACAGTCGCGGCGACCTTCGGGTGCGCTGCCCAGCCGTCGGCGGTGTCGTTCGGCAGAGCCGCCTTGATGCGCTCGACGTACCACCGGAGTTGGTCCTTCGCGGCGGTGGCGGACTTGTCTGGCGTGTAGTCGTGGGGTGTTTCGAGGTCGTCGAGCTTGGCGATCCGGTGGGCTCTCGTGTCGGCGTAGGCCTCGAAGGATGAGGCGAGCCCGTAGGCGTAGTAGCCCCGCACCGGGCTGGCCTTGCCCGCGTTGTTGAGGGCCGCGATGGCCTCGGCGCGGGCGGCGAGCAGGAACGGCAGCACTGCTTCGCCTTCGACGGTCAGGCCTGAACCCGTGTCACGTCCGTCCAGGATCGCCCGGCCGGGGTGGTAGTCGCGACGCTGGGTCCGGCTGGCCCTAGTGTGTCGGATGACCCATGGGCGCAGCAGCTTCTCGGCCGATCGGAGCTCGTCGTGTGCTGCGGCTGCGGCGGTGATCGCCGTACGGACTCGCTCAGACTGCCCTTCCTCAACTTCGAATGTGGCTACGGAGGCAACCTGGGGGGCGTCGGACTCCTCAAGCCGCGACCAGGCCCGTTCCAGTCGCAGCGCAGCGGCACGGCTTCGGTTGAGCCCGTTCTGGAGTTCTTCAACCTGGTCGTCGAATCGCTCCCGCGCCGCCTGCGACGACCAGCGCACGCCATGGAACCTACGCAGGATTCGGATCAGCTCGTCGTGGTTGAGCTGGAACGGTGTGGCGGTGAGGAACAGCATCCTCTCGAACATGTTTCCCAGCGCGCCGCGCTCGTCAACAGTGTTGGCGAACAGGTCGCCGAGCTGGGTCCTGTTCTTGACGTGGTGGGCCTCGTCGAGTATGAGTAGCGGCAGCCGGACGTCCAGGCGCTGCAGGGCGCCCTTCCAGACCTTGCCAAGTGCCCACTCGATCTGTGCCCGAGCGACCTTGAGCCGCTCTCCCAGGTTGGCGGTGCGGTAGACCGGCACGGCAGCCAGCGCCTGCCGTAGGCGCTCGAGGTCGAGCCCGGATACGGCGTCGAGCAGTGCTGCAGGCACCGGGTCGTCGTCGAGCGAATCCTCGGCGCGGGTTCGGTTCCACACCTGCTTCCACCGGCCCGGTTGGGTGTCGAGCAGCGCCGCCACTAAGGCCTGGCCCGCCTCGCCCCGGAACCGGCGTTCCCGTAGCAGCGCGTGGGCATGCTTGGCCAGCACACGGCGGTGCTTGTCCCGTTCGCGGTCGTACCGGGTTGCCTGACGTAGCAGGGCGAGCCGGATCAGCGGGTCGGTGAGCGTGCTGGTGAGCGCGGTGTGCGTGGCGAAGATGAGGTGCTGTCGCTCCCCAGGAGGATCATCGAGCAGCTTGAGCAGGTCGCTGCCTCGCTTGACCGGCCGCGACCCGCGCAGCCCATGGCCGGGCGGGAGGCAGTGCTCGGCGAAGACCTGCCACTCACGCGGCCACTTCTCGGCGACTGCCGCCGGGACCAGGACGACGACAGGGTTGGCGCGTCCGGTCGCTTCCACCATGGAGACCGCCACTGTGAGGGCTACGTAGGTCTTGCCCATGCCGACTTCGTCGGCGAGCACCACGCCGGGTTGGTCGGCCAGGGAGCGCAGGATGGCGTCGGCGGTGCGCAGCTGCCGGGCGGCGTCCTGGGCGGACACGCGGCCGGCCGTAGCAAGATTGATCCCAGGTCTCAGCGGCCACACTTCGCCAAGGCCTCCTTCACCGCGTCGTGGACATAGCGGTCGAGGGCGGCGTCCTGTGACGAGGGCAGGCGCCGCGCCTGCCCTCGGATCTGCTCCAGCACCGCTGTCACTTCCCGTGTGATTACATTCTGCTCATCGACGTTGAGAACGGCCGACCAGTCCACGGCCGCGATGGTGAGAGCGAGCTCGGCGAGCATGAAGTGCTTCTCACCGTTGACCATCTGCTTGTCGGGCGTACGGACCATGCTCTCGGCAAGGGTGAGCGGGCCGAGCGCCCCGTGCAGTCGCCACCGCACCGCATCGAGGTTGCTTGCCGGCCGTGCGAGCCGTTCCTGCAGCCGCATCAGCGCGAGCGAGGACTGCCGGACGCGCTGCATCAGGTGTGCCTTGTCGTAGCGCGTCAGCGGATCCAGCTCGGTGTCCGCGCCGACATCTGCGGCCCGCTCGACTTTGCGTAGCTCCTGCTCGACGGCGACGGGCAACGGTCGCGTCGAGGCGAGCGCGGCGAGCAGGGCGTGGACGGGGATCTCCCGTAGCTCGCTGGGCGGTGGCAGAGCACCGCGGTCGTCGATATTCGCGGTCCAGGTCGACTCAACCTCCTGCCCATTGACGTGCCAACGTACTAGCAGGTAGGCCGGCAGCGGCGTGCCCGGCGCGAGTGGAACCCGTGCTTGAGGCTGGACGGCTGTCGACCAGGCCGCACTGTCGTAGAGAGGGTGACCTGCCGGGTCGAGGATCCGCCAGCTGGCGGGCAGCGTTGCCGGATCGAGGGTGAGGGTTGCGGCTGGCTCGGGTTGCAGTTGCAGGAGGCAGTCGACGAAACCGTGCGGCAACTGGTGCCCGGTCGCCTCGTCCTCGTCGGCTGGCGTCTCCCACTCCTGCGCGTCGGACACGATCGGGTCGCCCTTGGCGGCGAGGGCCCGCAGCGCCTTGCCTTCGGCCGAGTTCAGTTCGCAGCCGATCCAGATGTTGAGCTCGCGGTGCGCGCCTGGGTGTAGGCCCAGGCCGTACCTTGTCACGTTCGACGAGCCGACCATCGCCGCGACCCACGTGTCACTTTCCAAGAGCACGAGCTTGGCGTGCAGTGTCCGCCGCTCCTTGTCAGGCCTCGCGTAGACGGACACGGGTGCGTTCTGATCAATCAGGGATGGCGGTCCCTGCACCTTGCCGGTGAACGGGCTGATGTCGACGAGGATGGTCAGCTGGCGCTCCTGCGCCGGCCGCCCGGTGAGCAGGCGGCGTACTGCGTCAATGCCGGGTGCGGGCGTCCCGGCGTCCCAGAACGGCGAAAGCACGGTCGCGCGCAACGGCTTGCCCCCGCGCCAAATCGCCTCGTGACGGTCAAGCGGATTGACTCCTGGCCGGGCGGGCGCAAGCGCGATGTGGATACCCGCAGCTGGCCAGGCGGGCAAGTCGGCGGCCTCGACGCGCTGCCGGAACAGGGCCAGGGTGGCCAGTGCGCGCGCCTTGGGGCCGAGCTGTGATGGTCCGGGAGCAAGGTCGACGAGGTTGCGCAGTTCGTCGTGCAATTCGATGAAGACCGCCCGTGGTACCTGGCAGTGCTCGTCAAGGTCCAAGGCGAGGCCGAACTCGACCTGCTGCCGGTAGCCGGCGGCGGTGAGGTTGGCCGAGCCGAGCAGCACCCGGCAGTGGCGCTCCCAGAGCAGAAGCGCGGCCTTGGCATGCAACAGACCATCGCCTGGTACGGCGACCGGGAGCAGATCCCAGCGCAGGTTACGCTTTTGGGTGCGCGTGCTGCGGTCGGCAAGCACCGTCACCTGCGTTTCGGCAAGTCGGTCCTCTTCCTCGAGGATCAAGGCGATGGTGGAGATCCGATCGCCGTCGCCGGTGCCCGTCGAGAGCGACAGGAAGCGGGATAGGCAGTCCTGCGCGAAGAAGTCGGCGTCAAAGGTGAAGGTGGTGGCTAGGCATGCCACGGGTCGGCCGGCGTGCTGCGGCGCCGACCAGTGCTCAAGCAGCCGAACGGTCATGACGTGGCCCCGATGAAGCTGCGCAGGGTGTGAACGCGTACGGGATGGACGAAGTAGTTGAGGTCTGGTCGTTCAGGGCTGCCGTAGGGTGGGCGGACCACCCAGCCATCGCGCAACGGCTCGAACCAACTGCGCTTCCCGCCGGGCTTGCCTGCTTGGACCTGCTCGTGATGGCGAAGTACGAATTCTGCAAGGTCCTTCGGCGAGCGGGGGTAGACGAACTCGCCAAGGCGTTGCTCCAGGTAGATGTCATGGGTCACCTCGGCCACGCGGTCGGCCGCGCGTTTGAAGCGCTCGGGGATCTCGCGGGCGCACCGGCCGAGCATCTCGTCGTCGGCGACGTGGGAGGCGGTGAGCGGCTGGCCGCCAAGCGAGTACGACACGCTGCAGAGCAGGCGGAAGGCGGCGTTGACGAGGATCGCCAGCTCCTCGTAGCTGACCACCGCGTCGATGATTCGGCCCAGCTCTTGAGATGCGTGCTTCCGCGCGGCGGCGAGCAGCTGCGGCTCGGTGGCGGTGCGGTCGTCGCGCGCCAGCAGGAGGGCGAGTTCGGCGCGGTGCTCGTGCCTCTTGTCGGTGACAAGCCGGCGCAGCACCCCTGCCTCGGTCGGTCCGATCTTGTCGGGGCGCAGCGTGGTCGCGAGCCGCCCGAGTAGCTGCGCCCCGGTGGCGACCGTAAGGGACCCCTTCTGCAGCGCCGCACGCACCTCCTCGTGGATCCGCCGTCGGATCGCCGCGCCATCCGAGCCGGGAACCTCGTCGGCGAAGCCGGCCAGGCCGTGGTCGTGCTCCCACGCCCGGACCAACTCGACGCACCGCTCGGCCGGCGCCAGATCCTGGGTCAGCACACCCGCGTCAACCGCGAACGGCTTGTAGACGCCGTAGAAGCCGAAGACCCGCGGACTGTTGAGGTAGGTCTGTCGGGACAGCCGCTCGCCCCGGTTGATCGCGGTGCGCGTCTTTTGGCTGCCAGGGACGTCGGAAGGAAGGCCTCGCTCGATCCGGCGCACGAACGCCTCGATGAGTAGCCACTCGAAGCAGATCGCCGGTGTCGAGACGTCGTCGTGGGGCTGCTGATCGGCCAAGGACTCGGTCGCAACCGCCCCGACCGCCATCGCGGTGGTAAACCGCACCCAGCGCATCCGCGCCCGCAGCCCCGGCACCAGCACCTCGGCGAGCCGATCGGAGATCGCGCTCAGACCCATCGGGTCGAGACTCCCCTCACCGGAGGCTGGCGGGTCGTAGGCGGACACCGCCGGGATTGTGAGTCCCATCAATGGCATCGCGAGAATCACCCCCAGGGAGACGGATAAGAATGCGGCGGTTCTGCCAGGCGACTCGTAACGAATCTATCTGCCAGCTACGACAATCCGCGGATGGCCGCGCCCAAGGCCTCAACCCGGGCCGCTGATCGGACGGGCCCCAACGGCGGCACTGGCTTGTCGCTGCTGGGGACACGGGACCTTGGATCGCGCCTCGCCTCGGGACCGGATATGCCGGTACTGTCTGAAAAGCCCCAACGGTCCGGAGCGGGCCCTACGCGTTGCCACTGCGACGTGTCTGTGACGATGCAGCGCGGTGCGGGCGGTTCGGGGATGAGGGTCAGCGATGCCAGACCGAGTGATGTGCTTCAGCTCTGACGACGCAACGCGTCTTTGCCGGCCAATGGAGAGCCGTGCAGAGCTCAGTCTCCTGCCGCTTGACGAGAGCAGCGTTCGGCTGGGCCAGGTCACGGGCGACACGGTCGACGGCGACGTGTGATGGACTCACAGTCATCCCTCCGCTCCGAGTTCGAGCAGATGTTTCGTGACCTCGCTGTCGACGTGGCCCGCGATGTTCTTGAGAATGCCAGGCCGCACATTGAGCGCTTTTCATCGTGGGTTTTGGCTGGTCGGGTCGTGATGTAGGGCGAGGATGGCCTTGATGATCGCGGTGGCGCGTCGGGGGCAGCAGCGGAGCTTGGTCAGGATCTTCCAGCCCTTGAGGGTGGCGACGGCGCGGATCTTGGCGTGGTGTCGGTTGACGGTCTTCTGCCGGCGGGACAGTCGGGGCCGGTGACGGCGGCGCTTGAACGGCGTGTGGATGCTGCCGCCGGCGCCCTGGTACGCCTTGTCGGCGAAGGCCATCACGTTGGCGCTGCTCAGAGCGTCGATCAGGCCGTGGGTGCGGGCGGCGGTCAGGTCGTGCACGGCACCGGGCAGGGCGGGTGAGGCCCAGATGAGGCGTCCCTTGCAGTCCGCGATGACCTGCACGTTGACTCCGTGGCGCTTGTGCTTTCCGGAGTAGTACGGCCTCTGGTCCGCGACCCGGTCGATCGGGATCAGGGTGCCGTAGAGGATCGCGTACGCGAGCTAGGCCGCGTCTTCAAAGGTTCACAACCATTGGAGTAGCGCGGCGATGGTGACGGTGGCCTGGTACGAGGTCGCGGTCTTGTCGTAGCGGGTGGCGAGGCTGCGGCACTGCTTTAGGCGGTTGAAGCAGCGTTCGACGACGTTGCGACGCTTGTAGAGCTGCTTGTCGAATGCCGGTGGCCGGCCGCCTCGGCTGCCGCGCCGGCGGCGGTTGGCTTGCTGGTCGGCGCGTTCGGGGATCGTGTGCCCGATGCCTCGCCGGCGCAGGTCAGCCCTGATCGCGTTGGTGCTGTAGCCCTTGTCGGCGATGACGTGCTCCGGTCGGACGCGAGGTCGGCCAGGGCCCGAGCGTCCGACTCGGATGGCGGCCATGACGTGGGTGAAGCGGGTGCAGTCGTTGACGTTGCCGCCGGAGAGCACGAACGCCAACGTGCGGCCCACCACGCGGCCCGGTGAACAGTCGAGAGTGCGGCTCGGCGACCGAGTCCAGGCGGCGAGCGACGATCGGTCGCACCTCTTCGATCAGCGGTTCCACGCGGCCGCGCTTTCCCTTGGTGCCCTTGCCGATCAGACCGCCGGTGAACCCGCCGAGGCGACGCCGCTTCACTGCTGGGTCGGGACGACCTGCTGGTGCAGCGCGGAGCCGAGGATGTCCGCGGCGAGGCGGTACAGGTCGGAAGCGGCCTCCCCGGTGATGGCGGAGAACTGGTGCGCGGTCTCGAATGCCGGGTGCCGCTCCAGCTTGTCGCGGTAGTCGGGCAACGGCGCGTCCGACCTCATCAGGTCCAGCCACTGGCGGGTGCCGGGATAGGGACTGTTGATGTTCAGCGCCACACACCCGTCCGGGATGCAGCCCTCGCGGTGCAGGTCGGCGATGAGCTGAAGCGTCCGTACCCGCTGCTCGTCGGTCTCGCCCAGGCCGAACTGCAGCGAGGTGCCGACCCGGACACCGGCGGCACGACACCAGCGGGCCACCCGCCGGAACTGCTCCGTCCAGTCCGTCGGCTCCGCGAGCAACCGTAGTCGCTGCACCTTCTGCACCCGTTCGGCGTCCGGCTGGGCCGACTCCACGCCGAAGTAGATGTAGCTGCATCCGGTCCGGCCCATCCGGTGCAACAGCTGCTCGTCCACGTCGTTGATGGTGGTCTGGCAGCCCCACTCGACCTGCCGGCCGGCCGCCTGGTCCGTCTCGAGCATCGCGAGCAGGTCCGACAGCCAGCGGCGGTTCTGCGTGAACGTGCTGTCGTCGAAGAACACCGCCTCGAATCCCTGGTCGCTGCGGAGGCGGATCTCCCGCAGCACGTGCGCGGGCGTACGCTGCCGGATCTTCGGCTGGTTGTAGAGGAACGCGTCCGCGGACTCGTGGCAGAACGAGCAGGAGTACTTGCAGCCGAGAGCGGCCATGACCTGAGCGGTCCGCCGGTTGTCGAAGACGGGGAAGAGGTTCTCGTGGGTGAGCCTGGTGACGTCGATGAACGGCAACTTGTTGCCGTCGATCGGCGTGCCGCTCAGCGGTATCGGCGTGATCCGCCCGGTGTCGTCGTCGACGAGGATGAGCTGCCCGACCCCGGGAAGGGCGGCGAAGCGTTCGGGACTGGCCAGCAGTCTCTTGCGCAGCGCACGGGCATCGGTGGGCAGGTCCTCGGCGATCACCATGAGCACCTCGGGCAGGGCGAAGACCGCGTCCCCGGCGAAGACCAGGTCCACGATGGCGCGTTCCCGCTCCTGGGCGAAGGTCTGCAGGGCCGCCAGCCGGGCCAGCTGCGGGGACGTCAACGAGTACGACCCGTGGACGCCGCGCTGCCGTTCGCTCATCGCCCGGACCCGCTCGGAGGTGGACCGGTAGGCATCCGGGTTCACGGCGTCCTCGTGTTGTCCCCCGAGCAGCACGATGCTGTTCGGGGAGACCGTTTTCACCAACTCGGCGATGCGGATCGCGAAGTGGTGGCCCTCCGACAGGTTGCTGATGCCGACGACCACGGGAAGTTGCTCGGCCACGCACTCGACGAGCGCCTTCTCGAACGCGTCGCTGTAGGCCGGCGGGTTGAGCACACCGACGACCTCCGGCACCCGGTCGCGGGGAAACTCGTCGATGCGCAGCATGCGGTCGAGCAGGCAGGTGGCGTACAGCAGGGGGGTCGGCATTCCGGGAAAGGCGCCGGTGGCGTTCTCCTCGATGTGGGGGGCGCTGACGAACAGGACCGGGAAGTGCTTGAGGCGGTGCCCCTGCCGTTCCGCCTCCGGCCCGCTCGCGGTGCCCAGTCGGGCGATCAGCTGTCGCTCCCGGTCCAACTCGCGCCGCATCGCCGCGGGAGAGACGGTGCCGGGGTCCAGGCCGTCGCCCGGGTACCAGCGCCATCCCCGCTCGTGCTCGGAGAGGTCGCGCGCGATGCGCTCCGCCCGTTGCCGGCGGATGCGCTCCTCTGCACCGGTCACCGGCCGAGGACCTTCAGGACGAACGCAGCGACGTCGGCGTCCGCCAGCAGGCGGCTGCGGTCGACCGGAAACGTGGTCGCGCCGACCAGGAGATCGGCCGGGTATTCGGCGTCCTGCGTACCGGAGAGCACCACGGACCCGAGCGGCGCCGCGGCCGGCGGCTGGACGGCCGACAGCGACGACGCGGCGAGGAACGCGAGGTAGGCGGCGAACCGGTCGGCGAGTTGCCGTTGCATGGCGGCGGGCACGGGCATCGTGCGGCAGGCGGCGGCGAGCGTCGTACGGTAGGCGTCTTCCAGGCCGGTCAGGACCGGCAGCAGCGCGTGGCCCGTTGTCGCGGGCTCCGTGTCGCGGGCCGCGACGGGGGCGAGGGCCGTCGCCAACTCCTCCGGCCCGAGGTGGGCGGCGAGGGAGCCGACCGCCTGCCGGTACTCGCCGCGGGCGATCCGGCTGTCCACGAGGACCGGGTCCACCGTGACGAGGCTCGGGTCGGCCGCACGGGACCCGCGGATCGCGGCCGCGAGTTGGGCGGCGAGCGGTGCGGCGGAGCAGTGTCCCAGGACACCGACGACGGGCGGCCCGTCCGCGAGGGCGCCGGCCAACCACGGCTCGATGTAGGCGCCGGGCTCCGTCACCTCGGTGACGGTCGTCGCCGGCGGTACCGCCTCGAGCACCCGGTACCCGGTCAGGTGCGGGGCGAGCTCCGCGAAGCCGGGGTCGCCGCGTCGCGCCTCGAACGCGACGGTGAGGATCACGCCCGCGCTGCCGTCGGCCAGCAGGCGCCAGGGGGAAGGTGTCATCATGCTCCCGTCCGGTAGGGCCGCGAGACGCTACACATGGGCATCCGCCCAGAACCCGCCATACTTCGACAGGTCGCCGACCGGCGACGCGCCATTGAAGTACGGCCGTTTGCCCATGGCCTCGGCGAATGTTTCCAGCCCGTCCAGGAATACCTGGTAGATCTGGTCCGGAGTGGCCTTGTCGGTGGCATAGACCGGCGGTAGGTCCTCGTGGTAAAGGCTGAAGTCACGATGCAGGATCTTCATTCCGAAGCGCTCGGGATGTTGGAACATGGTGCTTCCGGGATAGGGTACGAGGCCGAACAGGTAGGTCGCCTGCAGTAGATCCTCGTGGATCAGTCCGCTGATCCAGTCGATGCTGCGGGCCATGTCGTCCGGAGTCTGGTCGGGAAAGCCGTTGACCGTGAACGCGCACGTTGCCAGCCCCGCGTCCCGGACTCGTTTCAACGTCTCGGTGGTCGCGTTCAGGTTCATGTGGTGTTTGTGCGTGTGATGCGTGTCCTGCGACCCGGTCTCGAGCCCGATCTCAATCCACTGGCAGCCGCTGCTCTTTAGTTTGCGCAGGACGCGCTCGTCGGTGAGGCAGTTGAGCCGCGTCTGGCAGTCGTATTGGATGTCGCCCTCCCGGGCGAGCGCGTCGAGCAGTTCGAGCGTCCGTTCCGGGTGCAGGGTGAACGTCTCGTCGCCCCAGTAGATGCTGTGGTGGGCGCCGTAATGGGCGCGGTACGCCCGGATCTCCCGCAGCACCCGCTCGATCGGGAAGTATCCGGGGCGGCGGCCGATGGTCTGGATGGTGCAGAACGTGCACTGGTACGGGCAGCCGAGCGCGTAGACCTGGCGCAGGTAACGGATGTCCTCGCCGCTCCTGCGGGGGAACAGGTCGATCTTCGGAAATGGCAGGTCGGCGGGGGCGACGTCGGGGTAGCGGGTTGCGGTCCGCCGGATGGTGCCGTCTTCGCGCTGGTAGACCAGGTTGCCCACGGGCGTCGGCTCCTGCCCGTCGAGCAGTGCGTCGAGCAGTGCGGGCAGGGCGCGCTCCCCACGGTCGACCACGACGTAGTCCACGCTCGGGTGGGCGGCGACCTCGTCGGCCAGCGGGGTCGCGGCCACCCCGCCGTAGACGATGATGGACCTGGGGTGGATCTGCTTGATGACGGTGGAGATCTCGTACGCGTAGCAGAGGTTCACCGTCATCGGGGAGAAGAGGTAGACGTCGGCTGGACTGCTGCGGGCCGCCTCCTCGATGGCGTCCTTCGCCAGGCGACCCGGCTCGATGAAGGTGCCCGGATCGGTGTAGAGGTCGAGGACTCCCATGTCGGAGTAGCCGTGCGCGTCCAGCACTCCGCCGAGCCAGAGCATCCAGTGCGGCAGTTCCCACATGTTGCGTTTCATGTGGCGCAGGCCCGGGTGCACCGAGTGGTATTGGACGTCGAAATTCCGCCAGAACAACTTCCGTTGCGGCACCGGCACGGTGGACATTGGTGTGTGAACGAATGATACCCGCATTTCCGCCCGTCAGGATGATGGACATTCCATGATGGTTTCAGCGATTACCGCTGCGGCGACAGATATCCATGGCCGAGATAAATGCCCCCGTTGAGCCATGCCAAGCCCGCGTTACCGTATGAGCGAGCCTTGCGACTGTATGTCAGCCATTCATGGATGTCAACATAATGATCTTGCGTCTACCGATTTGGCGCCGACCTTGACCGACGTGGAGATGTCATGATGGACTATTCGAGTCCGGTTTGGGGGGCCGCTTGTGTCTAATGATGATCCAGTAACCGCTTCGGATGCGGCTGCCCGAGTCGAAGGAGATGCAGCCTCGCCGAACGGCCGCCCGGCCGGTGCCGTGGCTCCCGGCACCTCACTGTGGCGCGATCCGAACTATCGCACCTTCCTGGGGATACAGACGCTCTCCGCCGTCGGTGACTCGTTCTCCTACGTGGCCATACCGCTGCTCGTCCTGCAGGTCACCGGCTCGCTGGTCCAGATGGGAATCGTCACCGGGCTGACCGGCGTCGCCTCCATCACCACGGGGCTCTTCGCCGGGGTGGTCGTCGACCGCTTCGACCGCAGGACCCTCCTGATGATCTGCGACGGAGCCCGCTGCGTGCTCTACGGAGCCGTCGCGGTCGTCTTCCTCGTCGCCGAGCCGTCCTGGCTGATCTACCTCGTCGTGCCCCTGGCCGGCGTCTTCTCGATGATCTTCCAGGTCACCTACGTGGCCGTGGTGCCCGCCATCGTCGCGGCGGACCAGATCACCAGGGCCAACGGCCACCTCTACGCCACGTACGCGGTCGCGAGCGTCGCCGGCCCGGCGCTCGCCGGCATGGTGGCCGCCGCCTTCGGTCCCGCTGCCGCCATCGGCCTCGACGCCGTCACCTTCGCCGTCGCCGCCGTCGGCGTGCTGTTCATCAGGCTCGCGGCGGGGCGGCCGGACGCCGCCCGGCCGGCCGTCGTGGGCGCGGGCAACGTCCGCAACGAGTTCCTGGCGGGTGCGCGCTTCCTCTGGAACCATCCGCTGTTGCGTCAGCTCACGCTGCTGCTGTCGCTGCTGACGTTCCTGACCTACGGACTCACCGACGCCGTCATCTTCCGGCTGAAGGACGAACTCGGGCAACCGGACACGGTGGTCGGCTACGTCCTGACCGCCGGGACGGTGGGCACCTTCGTGGCGTCGTTCGTGGTGGCCCGGGTCCGCGGGCGGCTGGGCTTCGGCCCCAGCTGGATCGGCGCCTTCAGCCTGGCCGGCCTCGCCGTCGCCGGAATGGGGCTGGCACGCAGCGTGCCCGCGCTCGCGGTGCTGATGGCGGTCATGCTGCTGGGCACCGGGGTGGCGGGCATCTGCTCGATGTCGTTGCGCCAGGAGATCACTCCGGGTCACCTGCTGGGGCGGGTGACCGCCGCCTTCTGGACGATCCACTCCGCGCTGGGACCGCTCGGCGCGGGCGCGATCACCGCCGTCGCCGCCGGGGTCGGCGTCACCCCGGTGCTCCTCGCGGTGGGTACGGCCATGGTCGCCATCGCGCTGTCCGGGGCGTTCAGCAGCATCGGGCGCGCCGGGGCGACGCCGGCGGCCGAGAGAGCCCTGGAGGGCGCGCGTTCGTAGGGGGCCGATCATCCGGTGCGGGAGAGGGGAAACGATGGTGGACATGGATTCCGGCGGGACGCCGGCACCCGGCCTGCGGCGCCGGTCCGGGCGGGAGGCCGCGCGATGATCCCGTACTACCGCGGGCACCTGCTGGCCGAGCTGCGCCGCTTCCCCGGCTGGGTCGAGCCGGAAGGAATTGGCCTGACCGACGAGACGGTGGTCTACGTACGCCAGGACCTGTCCGTCGTGCTGCACCCGGTGCAGGACGACGAGAGCGTGCTGTGGGACGCGGACACCCCGCGGTGGCGGACGTTCTGCGAGTCCGAGCTCCGCTTCGAGGTGCCCGCCGAGTTGCGGGCCGACGCGGACTGACGGCACGGCGTGGACCGGCAGAGGGGAGCGACCGTGCGGGAGCTGACCCAGCGGATCCAGAGCCTCACGCCCGAGCAACGTGGTGCGTTGACCAAGCGGCTGCGCGACCGGGGAATGGTCGGCCCGCTGGCCCTGTACGGCGGAGCCGCCGAGGGCGACGCCCCGGTGTCGTCGGCGCAGCGCCGCATCCTCTTCCTGCATCGGCTGCGGCCGGACAGCGCGTTCTACACCAGTGTCAACCCCTTCCACCTGGCCGGACCGCTGCGGGTCGGTGTGCTGCGGCGCTGCCTGCTCGAGATCGTGTCCCGGCACGAGATCCTGCGGACGACCTTTCCCGTCGTGGACGGGGTGGCCTACCAGCGGGTCCGGCCGACCCTCGAACCGGCGCTGCCCGTGATCGACCTGCGGGGCCTGAAGCCGGACGTCGCGCAGCGGGAGAGCGACCGGCTCGCGTCGATCGAGCGGCGCCGTCCGTTCGACCTGGGCGTCGACCCCCCGATGCGGACCAGCCTCGTCCTCCTCGCGGAGCACGAGTCGGTCCTGCTCGTCACGTTCCACCACGTCGCGGTCGACGGCTGGTCGCTCAGCGTGCTCGGGCGTGAGCTGGACCAGCTCTACCGCGCCTTCGCCGCCGGGCGACCCAGCCCGCTGAGCCCGCTCACGGTGCAGTACGCCGGGTACAGCCGGTGGCAGGCGGACTGGGAGAACAGCGCGGAGGCGCGGGAACAGCTCGCCTTCTGGCAGGCTCAGCTCAGCGGCGCGCCCGAGGCCCTGACGCTGTACACCGACCGGCCACGCCCGGCCGTGCAGAGCCATCGCGGCGCGACCCACCGGTTCGCGCTCGGCGCCGACCTCACGCGGGCGGTGGCCGAGCTGAGCCGCCGCCGCGGTGGCACCGCGCACATGACCCTGCTGGCCGCCCTCGGTGCCGTCCTGCACCGGTGGAGCGGCCAGGACGACATCGTCATCGGTGGCGCGGTGGCGAACCGCCGGCACCCGGAACTGCACGACCTGATCGGCTTCTTCGCCAACTCCGTCCTGTTCCGGATCCGCCCCCGTGGCGGGCAGACCTTCGACGAACTCCTGCGCCACGTACGCGACACGTGCCTGGCGGCGTACGCCCACCAGGACGTCTCCGTCGACCTCATCGCCCAGCGGCTGTTCCCCGAGCGTGACCTCGGCCGTAACCCGCTCTACCAGGTCAACTTCACGCTGCACAACACGCCGCCGCTGGCCGCGTCGCTCTCCGACCTCACGGTGACGCTGCTGGAGACGGGCACCGAGTCGGCCCGCTTCGACCTGGACGTCAACGTCTGGGAGTCCGACCAGGGGCTGGAATGCCTGATCGACTACTCCACCGACCTGTTTGACGAAGCCACCGTCGCCCGGCTGGCCACCTCGTTCCGCGAGCTGTTGGCGGCGGCCACCGCCGATCCGGGTCGGCGCCTGGCCGGGTTGCCGGTCATGTCGGGGGAGGAGCTGCACCGGATCCTGTCCGAGTGGAACGACACCGCCGCGCCGGGCGTCGACGCGCCACTGCACGAGCTGGTGGAGCGGCAGGCCGAACGGAGCCCGGACGCGCCCGCGGTGTGCTGCGCCGGGAGCGTGCTCACCTACCGCGAACTGGTGCGGTGGGCGAACCGGCTCGCCCACCACCTGTGGGACGCCGGCGCCCGGCCCGGCGGCACGGTGGCGGTGCTGTTGTCGCACGCGCCGGACACGGTAGCCGTGCTGCTAGCGATCATGAAGACCGGCGCGGCATACCTCCCGCTCGATCCGCGGCAGCCGCCACTGCGGACCGGCGCCATGCTCGCCGACAGCGGCAGCGCCCTGCTCGTCGTGCCCGACGGCGTGCCGGAAGGTGTGGACCGCTCCGCCCTGCGGGTGGTGAGACTGGACGCCGAACGCGCGTCGATCGCGGCGCGGCCGGCGGAGCCCCTCCCGGTACTGGTGTCGGCCGACCACCTGCTCTACCTGATGTACACCTCCGGCTCGACCGGCCGACCCAAGGCCGCCCTGCTCACCCACCGCAACGTGGTGAACTACCTGCGGTGGGCCGCCCGGTACTACACCGTCTCAGCGGGGACCGGGGTGGCGGTGCACTCGCCGCTGGCCTTCGACCTGGCGGTGACCAGCCTGTTCGCGCCGCTGCTCGCCGGCCAGCAACTGCTCCTCGCCGCTGCCGAGCACGAGGTGCCCGGAGCGGAACTGCGGGCCCTGCTCGACGAGGCCGACGATCTGAGCTTCGTCAAACTGACCCCGTCCCATCTACGTCTCCTGGTCGAGTCCGCGGCGGACGACGCACCGGCCCTGCCGTGCCGGACAGTCATCCTCGGCGGCGAGGGGCTGCGCGGGGAGGCGGTGGCCGGGCTGCGTCGTGGTCAGCCCGAGGTCCGGCTGGTCAATGAGTACGGCCCGACCGAGACGGCCGTGGCCTGCACCGCGTACGACGGTGACCAGGTCACGCCGTACGGCCGGGTGCCCATCGGCACGCCGATCAGCAACGCGCGCGTCTACGTTCTGGACGCCGCCCTGCGCCCTACCTCGATCGGCGTGCCCGGCGAGCTGTACGTCGGTGGTGCCGGGGTCGGTCTGGGCTACTGGCGCCGGGGCGCGCTCACCGCGGCGGCCTTCGTACCGGACCCGTTCGGCCCCGAGCCGGGCGGCCGGCTCTACCGCACCGGCGACATCGCGCGGTACCTGCCCGACGGCTGTCTCGAATATCTGGGCCGCCGCGACGAGCAGGTCAAGGTGCGCGGCCACCGGATTGAGTGCGGGGAGATCGAGGCCGTCCTGGACAGTCACCCCGCGGTGCGCTCCAGCGCTGCGGAACTGGTCCGCCGCGACACCGGTGACGAGCAGATCGTGGCCTTCGTCTGCCTGGAGGGCCAGCAGACGCGGGACGGCGGGTGGGACCGTGACCGCGTCCGGGAGTGGCGGGAGCTCTACGAGGACACCTACCGCGACCTCGACGGCGACCAGGACCCCTTCTTCAACCTCGCCGGCTGGCTGAGCAGCTACTCCGGGCGGCCCCTCGACCCCGCCGAGATGCGGGCCTGGCTGGACGACGCCGCCGGGCGTATCCGGGGGCTGCGCCCGAGTCGGGTGCTCGAGATCGGCTGTGGCACCGGCATGATCCTCGGCCGGGTGGCCCCGACATGCGAGTCCTACCAGGCGACGGACAATTCGCCCGCCGCCGTGGAATACGTCCGGCGTGCCCTGCGCGACGTGGGCGGCGCGTGGTCCGACCGGGTCGAGACCTGGGCCGCGCCGGCCCACGAGAGTCTGCGGGCCGACGCGGCGAGCGCACCGCCGGACACCGTCGTCATGAACTCGGTGGTGCAGTACTTTCCGTCCGTCGAGTACCTGCTGCGGGTGCTGCGCCAGGCCGTCGACGTGCTGCCCGACGGCGGCCACGTCTTCCTCGGTGACCTGCGCAGCCTGCCGTTGTCGGAGCTGTTCCACACGTCGGTGGAGGTGCACAAGGCCCCGGTCGGGCTGCGCCTGGGCGAGCTGCGCCAGCGGGTCCGGCGCGCCGTCGCCCACGAGCCGGAGCTGTGCCTGGATCCCGCACTGTTCCGGGAGATCGGCGCGCGGTGGCCGAGGATCGCGCGGGTCCGGGTGCTGCCCAAGCGCGGCCGTCAGGACAACGAACTGATCACCTTCCGGTACGACGTCATTCTCACCGTCGGTACGCCCGTCGCCGCGGAGGACCCCCCGACCCACGACTGGGGACCCGATTGCCGTACCCCCGCCGACCTGCTCCGCCTGCTCGACGCCGAGCGGCTCGACGCCGTGCGACTGGCCGCCGCCCCGAACGCGCGCCTGTCCTGGGCCCGCCGCCTCAAGCGGTCGATGGACGAGCGGGATCCCGCCTCCTCCGCCGGTGAACTCGTGGCCTGCGCCACCGGTCTGCCGGCGGAGGGGACCGCCCCGGAGGACTGGTGGGAGCTGGCCGGCGACGGATCCGTCGACGTCGAGTTGAGCTGGGCGGCCGGACACGCCGAGGGCGCGTACGACGTCGTCCTGCGCCGTCGCGGGCCGATCGGGGCGCCCGGCCGGCCCGTCCACCGCCCGCCCGAGGAGTCCTGGGACGCCCGGCCGTACGCCAACGATCCGCTCTGGAGCCGGGCCTGCGCGGCGGCGATCCCGGAACTCGCCGGGTACGCGCGCGAGCGGCTGCCCGAACCCGCGCTGCCGGCGCGCTACCTGCCCGTCACCGAGCTGCCGCTGAACTCGAACGGGAAGGTCGACCGCGCCCAGCTGCGCCGCATGGCGGCGAACCCGGCGGTGCTGGAGAACGTCTGGGCGGCCCCCGCACGACCGCTGACCGAAACCGAGCGGGTCGTCGCCGACATCTGGCGCGCGCTGCTGGGCTGCGACGACGTCGGGCCGGAGGACGACTTCTTCGGGCTCGGCGGCCACTCCCTGCTCACCCTGCAGGTGGTGTTCAAGCTGCGCGGGCTGATCGGCGTGGACGTGCCGGTACGGGCGCCGTTCGACCACCGGACCCTGGCCGACCTGGCGAGCTACCTCGACGGCCTGTCCGCCGCCGGAGACGACCTCCCGGCGTTGGTCGCGGTCGATCGGCGCGACCCGCTGCCCGCGTCCTTCGCTCAGGAGCGCCTGTGGTTCATGGCGCAGCTGCGTCCCGGCGACCACCAGTACAACGTCCCGGTATTCGACCGGATCGCGGGCCCGCTGGACGTCCGGGCCCTCGCCGGGACCGTGGACGCGGTGGTCGCCCGGCACGAGGTGCTCCGTACCGTCATCGTGGCCGACGACGACGGCGTGCCCCGGCAGCGGATCCTGCCCGCCGCGCCGGTGCCGATGGCGCTGGTCGACCTGACCGCGCTGCCGGCCGGGCACCGCGAGGCCGAACTGCGGCGGCTGGTCGACCGGGAGTACCACCGTCCGTTCGACCTCGAGACCGGCCCGGTGCTGCGGGCACAGGTGGTCCGGCTCGGCGACGAGGACCACGCGTGGCTGTTGTCGATGCACCACATCGTCCACGACGGCTGGTCCTTCGGGCTGCTCACGGCCGAGCTGGCGGAGACCTACGCCGGCCTGGTGGCGGGGAGCCCACCCGATCCGACGCCGCCGACCCCGCAGTACGCCGACTATGCCGTCTGGCAGCGGCGGTCGTACGGCGACGGGCACCTCGCCGCCCAGCTGGACTTCTGGACCCGACGACTCACCGGCGTCCGCGAGCTGTTCCCGCGCCCGGCGGAGCGACCGGATCCGCCCGACGCGCGGCCCGCCGGGCGCAGCGTGCCGGTTCGGCTGTCGCCGTCGGTCAGCCGCGGCGTGCGGAGCCTCGGTCAGGCGACCGGTGCCACGCCCTTCATGGTGCTGCTGGCCGCGCTGGCGGCGACCCTGCACGCCCTCACCGGTCAGGACGACATCGCCGTCGGCACGGACGTGGCCAACCGGTCGATGCCGGAGACCGAGACCATGCTCGGCTTCTTCGTCAACCAGATCGTGCTGCGGATGGACACCGGGGGCGACCCCACCTGGCGGCAGCTGCTCGACCGGGCCCGCACCACCGTGCTGGACGGACTGCGTCACCACCAGGTGCCGTTCGAACGGGTCGTGCAGGCGCTGAGGCCGCGCCGGTCCGGCCGGCGCACCCCCCTCTTCCAGGTGAAGCTGGTGTTGAACAACACGCCGCGCCGACCGGCGACGCTGCCCGGCCTCGACGTCACCGAGGTGCCGGTCGCCTCCGACGCCGTGCGTTTCGACCTCGCGCTCGTCCTGCAGGACGAGCCCGGTGCGATGACGGGATTCCTGGAGTACGACACGACGCTCTTCGACGAGACGACCGTCGACCGGGTGATCGCTGACTTCACCGCGGCGCTGGACGCGATGATCCTCGACCTCGGCGGACCGGCCGGGACCAAACGGCAGCGGGCTGAGCGGCCGTGACGCCCGAACCCACCGACCGGGAGCTCGCGGAGCCCGATCTCACCGACCCGGCGACCTACCGCCGGACCGACTACCTGGCGCTTTGGCGGGCGGTCCGCCGCCACCGTCCGATCGCCAGACTCGACTCGCCCCGGTACGGCCCGTTCTGGTCGGTGACCACTCACGACCTGGCCTGCCAGGTGCTGGAGGATCCCGTCCGGTTCACCTCGACGCGCGGGATGCGACTGGGCGCGGACGAGGCCGCGGTGGGGGCCGCGGCCGGCCGGATGCTCGTCGTCGCCGACGGCGCGGAGCACGCCCGGCTGCGCGCGGCGCACGCGCCCTGGTTCCGGTCGAACGAGGTGGCGGCGATGCGGGACGCGCTGCGCCGGCGGCTCGAGACCGAGCTGGAACCGATGGTGACGGGCGAACCGGTGGAAATCGTGCAGCGCCTCGCCAGCGCGGTGCCCACCTGGGTGGTGGGGCGGATGCTCGGCACCGACGACGCGGACACCGCCCGGCTCGCCGCCCTCGTCCGCACGGCCTTCGCCGAGGAGACCGACCCGGCGGAGCGCACCTCGCGCCGCGCCGCCAGCGCACACGTCTTCGGCTACTTCGCCGACCTGCTGGAGAGCCGGCGGGCGGATCCGCGCGCGGACGTGGTCAGCGCGCTGGCGCACGAACCGGACCCGGAGCGGCGGCTCACCGACGAAGAGATCCTGCTCAGCTGCGACGGTCTGGTCAACGGCGGGCTGGGCACGTCCCGACACGCCGTCTCCGGCACCCTGCTGGCCTTCGCCCGGCATCCCGACCAGTGGCTGCGGCTGCGGCGGGACGCCTCGCTCCTCCCGTCGGCCGTCGAGGAGGTGCTCCGCTGGGCGTCACCACCGATGCACCTCATGCGCACGGCGACGCGCGAGGTGGAACTGGGTGGTGCCCGCATCGGCGCCGGCGACCGCGTCGTGCTGTGGATCCCGTCCTGCAACCGCGACGAGTCGGTCTTCGCCGAACCGGACGCCTTCCGGATCGACCGGCGGCCGAACCGGCACCTCAGCCTCGGCGCGGGACCGCACTACTGCGTCGGGGCGTCGGTCGGCCGAATGGAGGTGCGCGTGCTGTTGCAGGTGCTGCTCGCCAAGGTGGACCGGATCGAGCTGCGCGCGGAGCCGGTACGCAGCGCCTCGACGTTCCTGCACGGCCTCGACCGGCTCGAGGTCGTTCTCCTGCCCATCCATCGTGCTGACAGGGAGGTGACGGTGTGACCGCCGCGAGGAGTGTCCCGCGCGACAGCGTGGAACTGGAGGTGACGCGGATCTACGAGGACCTGCTCGGCGTGGACGGGGTCGACGTCCACGCCGACTTCTTCACGCTCGGCGGGCACTCGCTGCTGGCCGTCCAGCTGCTCGCCCGGATCAAGAAGACGTTCGGGACGGTGGTGCCGGTCTCCGTGCTGTTCGAGCACGCCGACGAGGAGGCCGCCAGCGTCTCGGTGCTCAGCGGTCTGGTCCGGCGCGGCCTCGGCGGCCGGCAGCCGGACTCCCCGGCGGGCCCGGTGACGCTGCGGCGCGGCGGCGGCGGCCCGGTGTTCTGCGTGCATCCGGCCGGAGGCGACCTCATCGCCTTCCGCGAGTTGGTGCGGCTGCTGCCGCCCGAGCGGCCCGTCTACGGGCTGCCGGCGCCGCCAGCGGACACCGATCCGTACGAGCCGGAGCTGTCCGACATCGCCGAACACCATCTCGCCCGGCTCACCGAGGCGCAGCCGTCCGGGCCGTACTCGCTGATCGGCTGGTCCATGGGCGGGGTGCTCGCGGCCGAGATGGCCGGGCGGCTGCGCGCGGCCGGCGCGCGCGTCGACCTGTTGGCGCTGGTGGACAGCTACCCGGCCGCGGAGACCGACGCGCCGGGCGAGACCGAGATCCTGTCGGCCTTCGCCACCCACCTGGGCGGCATCCTGGGCCGGCCCTTCGCCGTGCCGGCCGACGACCTGCGAGCGCTCTCCTTCGGCGACGGCCTCGCCCGGGTCCTCGCCGCGGCCCGCGCCGCGGGTGCCCTGCCGCCCGGCACCGACATCACCGAACTGCTGACCTGGCTGACGCTCTTCCGCGCGCACGACCGGGCCCGGCGCCGCCACCGCGTCGTCCGGCCGGTGGAGGAACTCCTGTTGGTCTTCGCGTCGGACGCCGACCCGCTGAGACGGGACCGGGCCGCCGACAGCTGGCAGCGGATCACCGAGCGTCCGGTGCGGCGGCACCTCGTCCCGGGCAACCACTACTCGATGCTGACCGAACCGCACGTCAGGGAGTTGGCCACGATCCTCACCGACGCCCTGCGAGCACCGGCGGAGCGGTCATGACCGTCCTGCGCCTGTTCGACGACCGCTGCCGGGCCGTGCCGGACGCCCCCGCCGTGGAGTACCACGGACAGGCCCTCACCTACGCGGCGCTGGACGCGGCGGCGTCCCGGCTCGCGCAGCGGCTGCTGCGCCTCGGCGTGACCGGCCGCATCGTCGGCGTCTCCGTCGACCGTTCCGTCAATCTGCCCGTCGCCGTGCTGGCCGTTCTGCGGGCCGGCGCGGCGTATCTGCCGCTGGACCCGGCCTACCCGCCGGCACGCCTCGCGTTCATGCTGCGCGACAGTGACGTACGGGTGCTGCTGACCCAGCCCGACATCGCCGAGCGTCTGCCGTCACGGGTCGGCGTCCGTACGGTGTGGTTGGACGAGGAGCCGCCGGGCGGTGCGCGGCCCGGGCAGCCGTGGCCCGTGGTCACCGACGAAGAGCTGGCGTACGTCATGTACACCTCCGGCTCCACCGGTGTCCCCAAGGGCGTGGCGATGCCGCACGGCCCGCTGACCAACCTCATCGAGTGGCAGCGCGGGGCGTCGGGCTGTGCGGAGGGCTCCCGCACGTTGCAGTTCTCCGCGTTCAGCTTCGACGCGTCCTTCCAGGAGATGTTCAGCACCTGGGCCGCCGGTGGCTGCCTGGTGCTGGTGGACGAGGACGTGCGGCGTGACCCGCACCGCCTGCTGCGTTTCGTCGACGAGTACCGGATCAACCGGATCTTCATGCCGTTCGTCGCGCTCCAGGCGCTGGCGGGCGCGGCCACCGGGCAGCAACGATTCCCCCAGGCGGTCCGGGAGGTCATCACCGCCGGGGAACAGCTGTATGTCACGCCGGCGCTGCGGCGCTTCTTCGCGGCGCTGCCGGCGGCCACGCTGGTGAACCAGTACGGTCCCTCGGAGACGCACATCGTGACGTCGATCCAGCTCGGGCGCGACCCGGGCGAGTGGCCCGAGCTGCCGTCGATCGGCGCCGCGATCGACGGCGCTGGCATCGTGGTGCTCGACGACCGCGGGCTGCCCCTGCCGGTCGGCGCGACCGGGGAGATCGCCATCGGCGGGCGGGTGCTGGCCCGTGGCTATCTGCACCGCCCGGCGTTGACGGCGGAACGCTTCGTGCCCGATCCGCACGGTGCCGCCGGCGGGCGGCTGTACCTGACCGGGGACCGCGGGCGCCTCGACGTGGACGGAGCCGTCACGTTCCTCGGCCGCGACGACGGCCAGGTGAAGATCCGTGGCCATCGGGTCGAGCTGGGTGAGGTGGAGGTCGCGGTGAAGGCCGTGCCCGGCCTCGCCGACGCCGTGGTGGTCGCGCACGGCCGCCCGGGCGCCGAACGCAGGCTGGTGGCCTACGCCGTCGCCGGTCCGGGCGGGTGGCCCGCCGACGTTCGCGGGCAGCTGACGTCGGCCTTGCCGGCGCACATGGTGCCGGTGGCGGTCGTGCCGGTCGACGGGTTTCCGACGACGCCGAGCGGCAAGGTCGACCGGGCCGCGCTGGCCGCCCGGGAGTTGGTGCTCAGCGGCACCGGTGCGGCGACTGCCGACGGGTCGGTCGAGGACGCGGTCCGCCGCCTGTGGGAGGACGTCCTCGACGCCGTCAACGTGGGCCCGGACGACAACTTCTTCCAGCTGGGTGGTACGTCCCTGCTCGCGGCGGTGCTCACCAACCGGCTCAACGAGGAGTTCGGCATCCAGGCGGAGCTGGAGACCTTCCTGCGACACCCGACCGTGGCGAAGCTGAGCGCCTGGATCGGGGCGCAGCCGATGGCGCCCGCGGCCGGCGGGAGTGACCGGTGAAGCCGCTCTGGACGGCCCCGATGGCCATGCCGGTGCGCACGCTCGCGTGGCGGCGCGACGACGTGCTGGAGGTGTCCTACCACGGCGGACGCGCTCTCCTCGGCACCGACGGCTCGCCGGCCGCCGCCGGGTCGTCCGGTGCCCCGCCCGCCGGGGATCCGGCGTGGTGCGAGCTGGTCGCCGACGGCGCGCGGCTCACCCTGCTGCTGGACGGCACGCCGCTCTGTGTCGCCACCCTCGACGGCCCGATCACCGCCGTCACCGCGGGCGCCGACGGCACGAAGGTCTTCGCCGGCACCACGGCCGGTACCGTGCACGCGCTGCGGCCGTCGCTGACGGCCGCCCAGGCCGCGACTCTTCTGGACGCGGAGCGTCGGCTGCTCGGCACGGTCGACGCGGGCACCCTCGACCGCGCCGCCCGGCTCTACGCCGCCACCGCCGGCCCGTCCTTCGCCGTGCACCGGATACGCCATCTGCAACGCGTCGGCGCGGCCGGCGCCGGGGAGGGCGACGCGGCGGTCGTGGCGGTGGCCCGGGCGGCCGGGGCGGCCCTGCACGGCCACTCGTCCGCCGCGTACGAGGTGGGCCGCGCACTGCGCGACCGGGGCGAGCCGGGCGAGGCGGTCGCCTACTTCCAGGCGGCCACCGCGTCCGCGCGGCTCAGGGCCTCCGCCTGGTACGCCGCCGCGGAGTGCTTCCAGCAGGTCGGCGCCCCGGCCGCGGCGGCGGTCGCGTTCCAGCAGGCGTCGCTCGGCGGTCCCGGCGAGGAGGAGCTCCGACAGCTCTACCACCAGGCCCGGCGCCTGCAGGAGCAGGGCCGCCCCGGCGAGGCCGCCGACTGCTTCGAGGTCCTGCTGGCCTGGGACGTCAGCTACCTCGACGCGCAGGCGCGGCACGCCACCTGCCGTGCGGTGCCCGCCCCGGCCGAGGCACCCGGGTCGGCTCGGCGCACGCCGAGACCGGCGGCGCTGGTCGGGGAACTCGCCGACCGTGGGTTGCTCGACGCCGACGCGACCCGGCTGGACGCCTACGATGCCACGTTCTACCTCCAGTTCGAGAACACCGGGGTGACGGACACCGCGAAGAAGCAGCTCGAGTCGGTCGAGCTGCTGCACGCCCTCGGTCCCGTCGACCGTTACCGCACGTCGCTCGACGTGGGCAGCGGCACCATGCGCTACCCCCAGGTGCTGAGCCGGTACGGCGTCCGGTCGTTCGGCGTCGACCTGAGCGACGCCGGCGTACGGACCTGTGTCGACGGGCGGTGGCAGCGGCGGTTCGCGGTCGCCGACGGGACCTTCCTGCCGTTCCGGACCGGGTCCTTCGACCTGGTCAGCTGCATGATGGGCACCATCAATCACCTCTCGGCCGCGCAGCGCGGGCGGTTCTTCGCCGAGGCCCGGCGGACCCTGCGCCCCGGGGGCCGGCTGGTGGTGAGCGCGTGGAACCCCGACTGCCGGTTCCAGACGTTCCTGTCCTTCTACTCGCCCCGGGAGGTGGCCGAACTGCGCAGGCGGCTCACGCCGCCGGGGACCCTGGCGGGGGAGTGCGCCCGGTCGGGGTTCCGCGACGTCACGACCAAGAGCTTCTGCACGTTCCCGGACTGGCTGATCGCCGGCTCCAGTGTCTCCGGCACGGGCGCGGTGCACCTCTCCCGGCTGGTCGACCTGGACGCGGAGCGCACCGGCAGGGACCCCGCGGCACCGAGTCAGATGTTCATGCTCTGCGCACGCCGTTGACGATCTCCCCGCCCTAAAGGACGGGGAATCCCTCCACGCTTCGCGTGGAACACGCGGCGTCCGGGCGGATTCCTGCTTCCCGGCGCGGTGCCAGCACACGTGCTGGTCTTACCTGCGCTCCACAGGCGTTTAGGCTCTCGGCGCGTCCCGCCGCGAGCACGTTGATGGCCGCGTTGACGTCCCGGTCGTGGGCCGCCCCGCACGGGCAGGCCCACGACCGGACGGACAGCGGTTTCGGTCCGTCGATCCGGCCGCACGCAGAGCACGTCTGCGACGTGGGCGCGAAGCGATCGACCTTGGCGAACATGCGCCCGTACCGGGCGGCCTTGTACTCCAGCATGGCGATGAAACTGGCCCACCCGGCGTCGTGGACCGACTTGGCGAGCCTGGTGCGGCCGAGACCGGTCACACACAAGTCCTCGACGTACACCGCTTGGTTGTCGCGGATGATCCGTGTCGAGAGCTTGTGCTGCCAGTCCCGCCGGGTGTCGGCCACCCGTGCATGTGCCCTGGCGACCTTGACGACGGCCTCCTTGCGGTTCTGACTCCCGCGCTGCTTTCGGGAGAGGGCGCCATGACCGACACGAATGAGATCAGCGTGGCCGACCTGCGGAAGAACCTGGCCGAGATCCTGAACGACACCGCCGTCCGCAACCGGACGATCTACGTGACCCGTAACGGCCGTCGAATCGCCGCCATCGTGCCGGTTCCCGTGGCTGAACAGAACGAGCAGGTTGCGGCCTAAGGCACTGCCCGGGCCTTGGCGGCCCTCCCAGCGCGGCCCTTGGCGGCCCTCCCAGCGCGGCCCTTCACCCCCGCCCTGAAGGGCGGAGCGCTGGCCCGCATTCTGGCGATGAGCAAGTCGGCCAGCGTCGACCGGGTACCGCAACGGCATCGAGCGGCTCAACGAGCGCGGCATCATGTCGTTCGCCTCGTTCATCGCCGGCTTTCCCGGCGAGACGGAGCAGACGGTGCAGAACACGATCGACTTCCTCAACGACGTGGCGCCGACGTTCTTCCGGATCGAGCCGTGGTGGTACAACCACCGGGCCCCGATCCACCGGCAGGCGGCGAAGTACGCGCTGACCGGTAGAGACTTCCGTTGGCGGCACGCGACGATGGACTCGGCGGGCGCGTGCGACGCAGTGGATCGCGTCTTCGCCGAGGTGACGGAGTCGTTGTGGATGCCGATGTGGAACTTCGACTTCTGGGCGTTGCCCTACCTGCTCGGCCGCGGGTTCAGCCAAGAGCAGGTCGTCCAGCTGCACCGGCTGGGCGGTGACCTCGTGGTCCTCAACGACGGTGAGGACACCGGCACCCAGGAGCGCCGCCGGGTCGCGGAGCGGGCCCTGGTCGACTGGTACGCGGGCGTGGACGCGCGGCCCTCACGGTACGGCTCCGCCGCCGTGTCGCCGACGCTGCGCTAGTGGGTGGCGCCGTCCAGCGTCTCGCCGAGGCTCCGGGCGACGAGGATCTGGGTGTACCGCAGCTCGATGCCGATCGCCCGGCACCGGGCGGCCAGCTTCATCGCGGCGATCGAGTCGCCGCCCAGGGCGAGGAAGTCGTCGTCCGCCGACAACTCGCTCAGCCCCAGCACGTCCCGTACGCACCGCAGGAACCGCTCCTCCCGACTCTCCGGCTGCGGGTCGGACGGCTCGGCCACCGGTCGGGGCGCGGGGGCGACCGCCAGCGCGGCGAGGGCGGCCCGGTCAAGCTTGCGGTTGGCGGAGAGCGGCAGCGCGTCCAGTACGACGAACCGGTGCGGCAGCATGTAGTTGGGCAGCCTCCGGGCCAGGCCGGCGCGCAGGGCGGCCGGATCAAGATGCCCGTCCCGTTCAGGTACGACGAATGCGACCAGGGCGTCGCCGGGGGAGGCCACCTTCACGACGGCGGCGGCGCGTACCTCGTCGGACGCCCGCAGGCAGGCCTCGACCTCGCCCAGCTCCACGCGGTGCCCGCGGATCTTGACCTGGTCGTCGGTCCGTCCCACCACCACGAGCCGCCGCCGGTCGTCCAGGCGCACCAGGTCGCCGGTCCGGTACGCCCGGGTACCGTCCGGCAGCGTGACGAAGTTCCGTTCGGTGAGCGTGGGGAGGTTCAGATATCCGCGGGCCAGGCCGAGCCCGCCGATCAGCAGCTCGCCGGTGTCGTCCGCGGTCGCCTCCGGCTCTCGGGGACGCACCGTGAGCAGGGTGTTGGGGATCGGGCCGCCGACCGGCACGGGATCATGGGCGGCGTAGTCGTCCAGGTGGAACCCGGCGGATTCGTCGAGGCACAGGAAGCAGCGCCCGATCACCGTCTCGGTCGGTCCGTAGTGGTTGTAGACGACTGATCCGGGAAAGAGGCGGCGCAGGGTCGACACCTGGTGCGCCCGGAGGATCTCGCCGCCCACGACGACGTACCGCGGCCCGGGTGGTGGCGTCCGCCCGCCCGTGGCGGCGTCCAGCAGCTCGGCGTGCGACGGGGTCACCCGGACGAGGTCCAGCCGCGAGTCCTGGAGCAGTCGGGCGAGGGCCTCGTGGTCGGCGTCCGGCGGCGCCAGCGCGAGGCTCCCGCCGGTCACCAACGGCAGGTAGATGTTGGTGGCGGAGAAGTCGAACGCGATCGAGCTGTGCAGCAGACTGTGCACCGGGTTGCCCGGCGAGAACTCGGCCATCAGCCACCGCACGTAGTTCGCCAGCCCTTGGCGCTCCACCATGACGCCCTTCGGTCGCCCGGTGGAGCCCGAGGTGTACATCACGTACGCCAGGTCCCGTGGGCCGGCTCCGGCCCCGAGCCTCGCCCCGGCCCCGTCCCCGTCCCCGTCCCCGGCCTCGTCCAGGGAGACCAGTTCGTACGAGCCGCCGGCCATCGGGCCGTGCCGCCCGGGTCGGGTCAGCACGATCGACGCGGCGGCGTCGTCGACCATGAAGCGCAGGCGGTCGTCGGGCAGCGCCGGGTCGAGGGGCAGGTAGGCGCCGCCGGACTTCAACACGGCCAGCAGGCCGACGATCAGCTCGGGCGACCGATCGGCGTGCAGGCCGACGATCCGTCCCGGGCCGACGCCGAGGTCCCGAAGCCGCCGGGCGAGCCCGTCGGCGCGCCGGTCGAGCTGCCCGTACGTCAGGTGGGTGTCGCCCATGGTCACCGCGACGGCGTCCGGTGTACCCGCGGCACACCGCTCGACCAGCCCGACCACGTCCGGGATGGCGGCGGCACCGGCCGTCGTCGCGCTGGTCGGCGCGGACCCGGTGCGGGACATCGGCGCCTCGGTCGTCTCGGTCATGTCGACTCGCGCTCCAGGTCTGCCAACATGTCGGCCAGCTCGCCGTCGGTCCCCGCGACGGCAGGCCGCGCGGTCAGTTCGGCCGCGAGCCCGGCGACCGTCGGGTACAGGAAGAAGTCGGCCAGGCTGAGCGGTGCCCCGAGACGCTCCTGGATGAGGGTCACGACGACGGTCGCCAGCAGGGAGTGCCCGCCCAGCACGAAGAAGTTGTCGTGCCGGCCGATGTCGGGGCGGGCGAGTACCTCGCTCCAGATCGCGGCGATCGCGGCCTCGGTCGCGTCCGTGGGGCCGGTGCCCGCGACCCGCGTCTCGACCCCCTCGGCGGGGTGGTCGGGCAGGTACGCGGGCGCCAGGGTCCCGTCCGGGCGCCGCCGGACCAGCCGCCCGGTGCGGGTCCGCCAGCCTCCGCCGACGACCCACAACTCGCCGGGCATAGCCACCGGCGTCGGCAGCCCGTGCACGTCGACGACCTCGCCGTGCAGGTCGTCACCCGCGTCGGGTCCGGCAAGCGCGGCGACGTCGAGCACCTGGTCCAGCGCGGCCCGGGTCACCGGAGCCGGTGGTGCGCCGGACGTACGGTCACCGCCGGGCGCCAGCTCGCGGACCTTCCGGTCCGGGTCCCGGCCGAGGTCGGCGAGGATGGCCAGCCAGCAGTCGGCGAGCGCCACGACGGACGAGCGTGCGAAGAGATCGGTGTCGTAGTCGATCCGCCCGGCGAGCCGCTCCCGCGTCCGGGTGACCGTGCAGACCAGGTCGTAGGTGGAGTTCTCCCGGTCGACCTCGCGCAACGTGCCGGTGGCACCCGGCAGGGCCAACTCAGGGTCCGCCTCTGTGATCATCTGGAACACGACCTGGAAGATCGGGTGGCGGTCCGACCGGCGTGCCTCGCCCCGCGCCGCCACCACCTGCTCGAACGGGACGTCCTGGTGCTCGTACGCGTCCTGGCAGGTCTCCGAGGTGAGCCGGAGCACCTCGCGGGCGCTCCGATCGCCGTCCACCCGGATCCGGAGGGCGAGCATGTTGACGAAGGCGCCGATCAGCGACTCGATCTTCGGCCGGTCGCGTCCTGAGGCCGTTCCGCCCACGACGATGTCCTGCTGGCCCGTGCAGCGGTGCAAGAGGATCGCGAATCCGGCGAGCAGCGCCATGAAGACGGTGGCACCCTCCGCGCGGGCGAGTTCCCCCAGGCGCGCGGTGACGGCGGTGTCGAGGGAGAAGCGGTAGCTGCCACCGCGGTAAGCGGGCCGGGCCGGTCGGGGACGATCCGTGGGCAGGGCCAGCTCCGTCGCGTCCCGCAACTGCTCCCGCCAGTAGGCACTGCCGCGTTCCCAACGGCCGGCCCGCATCAGCCGGTTCTGCCAGGTGGCGTAGTCGGCGTACTGCAGCCGTGGTTCGGGCAGGAGCGCCGGCTCTCCGGTCCGATCGGCACGGTAGAGCGCCGCCAGCTCGGTGAAGAAGATGTCGACCGACCAGGCGTCGGCGATGATGTGGTGGAACGACGTCAGCAGTACGTACCGGCGCGGACCGGTGTGCAGCAGGGTGAGGCGCAGCAGCGGGGCGCGCGCGAGGTCGAACACGCGTACCGCCTCCTGGTCGGTCAGCGCCTGCACCAGTCCCGCCGGCGACGGCGCGGCGTCCCCCGACAGGACGTCACGGACGTCGACGACGCGCAGCCGCGGCTCCCGCTCGGTGATCAGCTGACGCAGGCTGCCGTCGACGACGGCGAAACAGGTCCGCAGGCTCTCGTGCCGGCGCACGGTCCGCCGCAGTGCCCGATCGAGCGCCGCGACGTTCAGCTCACCGTGCAGATCGAGGGCCCGGGTGATGTTCTGCACCGCGCCGTCCGGCACCAGTTGGTCGAGGAAGTGGATGCGACGCTGCGCCGAGGAGGCCTCGCTCGATTCGACCGGACCGGCCCCGCTCATGACGCCGCTCCGACCGTCGGCACCGGTTCGGCCATGGCGACGGCGATCCGGCGCGGGCCCCGGAACGGCTCACGCGCGTGGGAGGTCAGCATGTTGTCGATCACGAGCACGTCGTCGCGCTCGTAGTCGAATCGGGTGCCGGCCGCGCGGTAGCTGTCGCGGACGTGGCCGATGACGTCGTCGGGGATCGCGCCTCCGTCGCCGAAGTAGCTGTTGCTGGGCAGTCCGTCCTCCCCGAACATCTCCAGCAGCCCGGAGCGGACGTCGGGCCCGAGGGTGGTGACGTGGAAGATGGCGGCGTGGTTGAACCACACCCGCTCCCCGGTCTGCGGGTGCCGGTGCACGGCATCGCGGACCGAGGTCGTGCGCAGCCATTGCGGGCCGCGCCACTGCGCCTCGATGCCGTGCTCGGCGCAGTAGCGGTCGACCTGGTCACGGTCGGTGGTGTTGAACACCTCCTGCCAGGGGAGGCCCACGTCGGGAGTGAAGTTGCGCCGGACCATCCACCGGCGCCTGGCGAACTCCTCCAGCACCGTCGGGTCGAGCTCCCGCAGCACGCCGCGGGTGTCGGCCAGCGGGGTGGCGCCCCGCTCCAGGGGCGGCTGTACGCAGTGGAAGTACAGCGTCATCGGCCAGGAACTCTGGTAGGAGTTCTCGTTGTGGAAGAAGATCTCCTCTGTGGGTGGGTAGTCGGTGGAGGTGTAGATCCTCCCCTTGATCGTCGACCGGGGTGAGGAACGCTCCGTGTAGGGCAGCGGATCACCGGACAGCGCCCGCACCGCCGCCTCGAGACCGTCGACTCCGCCGACGTCGAAGGCGCGGAGCAGGACCGCGCCGTTGGTGCGTAACCTGTGCCGGATCTCGGGGCGGTCGGCCGCGATCCGGTCGGTGAGCCTCTCCGCGGGGCGGTCACTGCGGATGACGTACGGAAGGTCCACGGCCTCTCCTTCAGCGCCGGTCGGCGAGCGGGATCACGGCGTTCCGTCAGCGGGGTGACGGACGACTTCACGGGCCACCGGAACGATCTCGTCCAGCCGGGCGAGGTCCCGGTCGGGGCGCTCGTCCTCGGCGTCGATCCTCGCGGCGACCTGCGCGATCGTCGGTTGGCGGAAGAACTGCCGGAGTCCGTACTCGATGCCCCACTCGGCCCGCACGCGCGCCACGAGCTGCATGGCCAGCAGGGAGTCGCCACCGGCGACGAAGAAGTCGTCGTGCACACCGGTCCGCCGCCCGCGGAGCACCCGCGTCCACAGCCGAGCCAGCCGCCGCTCGGTCTCGGTACGCGGCGGCGTCCCGGTGCCCGGCAGGGGGATCTCCCGGCCGGGGCGACCCGCCAGGGCGCGGCGGTCCGTCTTACCGGTCGCCGTGGTCGGTAGCGCGGGCAGCAGCACCAGACGATCGGGAAGCATGTAGTGGGGAAGTGTCGCGCGCAGCGCGGCATGCCAGTCCCGCGTCTCGGCGGTCTCGGCGGCGGCGACGAAGGCATGCACCCGCCGGTCGGTGGGATCGCTGTCGTTTACGACCGCCACCGCGTCGCGGACGCCCGGCAGGCGCCGCAGGGCCGCCTCGATCTCGCCCAGCTCGACCCGGTACGCGCGGATCTTGACCTGCTGGTCGGCCCGGCCGAGATACTCGATCCGCAACCCCTGCGGCGTCCGGCGGAAACGCGCCCGGTCGCCGGTCCGGTACATTCGGGCGCCGGGCAGCGGGCTGAACGGGTCGGGCAGGAAGACCGACGCCGTCCGGCCGGGATCGCCCAGGTATCCGCGAGCCACCGTGGGGCCGCCGACGAAGATCGTGCCGGGCATTCCCGGCGGCACCGGCCGCAGCGCCGGGTCCAGGAGATGGACCGTCATTCCGGGCAGCGGTTCGCCGATGAGCACGGACGTGTCTTCCGGCCAGTCAGGCGGGCAGACGAAGTAGGTGCTGTCCACGGTTGCCTCGGTGAGCCCGTAGCAGTTGACCACCTCAGTGTCCGGCCCGCCGAGCCGCCGGAGGCGGGCCAGCTCGTCCGCGGGTACGGTGTCGGACCCCACGATGACGAGCCGGAGCCCGCCGAGGCCCTGGCCGCTGCGCTCAAGGTGCCCGGACAACGCCCGCAGGACGGTCGGTACGAAGTCCGCGACATCCACCCGTTCGTCCCGGATCAGGGCGAGCAGCCGGTCGGGCGAGAGCAGGAACTCGCGGGGGCAGACCACCAGCTTCGCCCCGGACGTGAGGGACCGGACGAGTTCCCCGAGGAAGCCGTCGAAGCAGAAGTTCGCCATCTGCAGGTGCGACCGGATCCGCCCCCGGAGCCCGAACGCGTGTTCCCACGCCAGGCAGGTGCCCAGCAGGCCACCGTGGGTCGCCATGACACCCTTCGGCTGTCCGGTCGACCCCGAGGTGTAGATGACGTAGCTCAGCTGCCCGGCGGCCGTGGTGCGCGGCGGCCGATCGGTCGGCAGGTGGCCGAACGCCGTGTGGTCCGGGTCGACGGTCAGCACGTGCCGCCGGTCGTCGGCGAGGTCGCCGGCGAGCTGCTCCTGGGTGAGCAGGACGGTCACGCCCGCGTCGGCCAGGATCGCCTCCCGCCGGGCGGCCGGCATGTCGGTGTCGACCGGCACGTACGCTCCGCCGGCCTTCCAGACCGCCAGCACGGCGACGATCGTCTCGACCGAACGCTCCATCAGGATGCCCACCCGCGTCTCGGGTGCCACCCCGAGCTCGCGCAGGCGGTGCGCGAGTTGGTTCGCCCGCTGGTCCAGTTGCCCGTAGCCGAGCCGTACGCTTCCGCAGACGACCGCCTCGGCGTACGGGTCGGCGTCGGCGATCCGCTCGAAGAGATCCAGCGCCGACGTTGCCGGCGGCGCGACGACGGGCGCCCCGGTCGACGCGGCGGCGACCACGGACCGTTCCGCCGGGGTGAGCACGTCGAGGTCCTCGATGTCCGCGTCCGGCCGCTCGCACATGCCGACGAGCACGCTCTGCCAGTGCCCTGCCAGACGGTCGATCGTGGCCCGGTCGTAGCTGCTGGCCCGGTACCGGGCGACGAGCTCCAGGGCGCCGTCGTCCTCCACCACGTCGAGGGTCAGGTCGAGCTTGGCCAGACCGAGCTCGACCTCCCTCAGTGAGGCCCGCAGGCCGGCGAAGGAGTGCCGCTCGCCGGCGCCGGCGACGTACTGGAACAGGATCTGGAAGAAGGGGCTGTTCTCCAGGTCCCGCCCGCCGCCCAGCGCGGCGACCACGGAGTCGAAGGGGACGTCCTGGTTGTCGTATGCGGCGAGGCAGGTGTCGCGTATCCGGAGCAGGGCCTGTCGTACGGTCGGCGCGCCGGACAGATCGGTGCGCAGCGCCAGGGTGTTCAGCAGCGGCCCGACCATGTCCTGGACGTCCGGATCGTCGCGCATCGCGATCGGCGTGCCCACCGTGATGTCGCCGCGTTGCAGGTAACGCGACACGGTGATCTTCAAGCCGGTCAGCAGCACCATGAACAGCGTGACCCGCTCGGCGCGGGCGAGGGCCCGCAGCCGCCCGGCGAGGTCGTCGGCGATGGCGTACCGGGCGTGTCCGGCGGCGTGCCCGGCATCGGTCCTCGCCCCGCGGTCCGCTGGCACGCGGGAATCGCCGGGGATGCCGTCCAGTCGACCGCGCCAGTAATCCAGCTGACGGTCATGTCCGGCGCTGTTCCGCCATTTCTCCTGCCTCGCCACGACGTCCGAGAACTGCGGCCGAGAATGTGTCGGACGGAATTCGCCATTCTCCGCGAGGGCGGCGTACAGATCGCGGAAATCGCGGAACACCACCTGCGCCGACCAGCCGTCGGAGACGATGTGGTGCACGCCGAACAGCACGATGTGCCGGTCGGTTTCCGTGCGGATGACCGCCGCCCGGAACAGCGGGCCACGCTGAATGTCGAATCTGCGATGCGCGAGTCGGTCGACCAGGCCGCCGGCGGTCGTACCGCGTGCCGGGTCCGGCAGCGCGGAGAGGTCGATGAACGGTATCGCCGCCGGTTGGTCACCCGTCGACGTGTCGATGGCCGGCTGGCCGTCCTCGTCCCGGAATCGGGAACGCAGGATGCGGTGCCGGCGGACGACCCCCTGCAGCGCCCGGACCGCTAGCGCGGGGTCGAGCGGGCCCGACAGGTCAATCGCCGAATAGCTGTTGTAGACGGGGACGCCGGGCGTGATCTGGTCCAGGAACCAGAAGCGCCGCTGGCTGGCGGAGACCGCCTCCGGCCGCGACGGCACCTCCGTTCCTTCGTCCGAACGCTGCATCAATCGGCCTCGCGAGTCCTGATCGCCAACAATTCATGAGGTGGACGTTAATTGGCTGCGGCCACTCGGACGCCGCTATCGGTCGTGCCGCCGCCGAAATCGCGGTGCACGATCGTGAAGACCGACCCAGTACAACAAGGCCCGCCGAGTTTCGTCAAGCGCCTGCCACGGCACCCTTGCCAAGATCTGAAAGCCGCCATCAGACATTGGCGCTAATCGACCATTGACGGGGTCGGCATCGGCTGGACGCGAGCGTTGGGGGCGGCTACCCTGACTTGTCTGCGGAGGCTCGGGGGGCGACGTGGAATCGATCCGGCTCGTGGGTGCGGACCTCGCCGTCGGCGAGCCGATTCTTCCTTTGCTGGGCGCCTCCTTCGGCCGGTTCGGGGAGCGGCCCGCCGTGTCCGATCCCGGCGGCTGCCTGACCTTCGCGGACCTGGACACCGAGACCCGCTCACTGGCGGCGGAGCTGCGGGCGGCCGGCGTCGGCGCGGCGGAACCGGTGATTATCCAGACCGCCGCGTCCCGGTGGGCGATCGTCGCGATGCTCGCCGTGCTGCGGGCCGGCGCGCAGTACGTGCCGGTCGACCGGTTGTTTCCCCGCCGGCGGCAGGAGGACGTCATCGTGGCGAGCGGGGCGACCTGCCGCATCATCGAATCCGAGCACCCCGACGCCGGACTCCGGATCACGGGCGCCGCCGCGGGGTCGTCCGGAGCGTCCCCGCGCGCCCGGCCGGCGGGGGAGTCCCCGGCGTACACGCTGTTCACCAGTGGCTCGACCGGTACGCCGAAGGGCGTGGTGGTCACCCACGACGGCCTCGGATACTCCACCCGCGCCCGCATCCACTACTACCCGGAGGCGCCGTCGGTCTACCTGCTCTGCTCGTCGGTATCCTTCGACAGCTCCGTGGCCGGCATCTACTGGTCGCTGGCGACCGGGGCGCACCTCGTCATCCCCGCCCGCAACCCGCTCGACGCCGAGGCCATCGTCACGGCGGCGGACCGCTTCCGCGGCTCCCACCTCCTGCTGCTGCCCACCCTCTACGAGGCGGTACTGGACACGGCCGGCCCGAAGCAGCTCACGAGCCTCAGCACGGTCATCGTCGCGGGGGAGCCCTGCCCGCCGCGCCTCGTCGGCCGGCACTTCGCGCGGCTCCCCGGTGCGGCGCTCTACAACGAGTACGGACCGACCGAGGGCACCGTGTGGACGATGGTCCACCGGTGCCGTCCGGCGGACGCGGGCTCGTCCGACGTGCCGATCGGCCGGCCGATTCCCGGGACGACCGCGTACATCGACCTCGACGGCGAGCGGACCGGCTCCCGAACCGGTGAACTGCGGATCTCGGGCCCGGGCGTCGCAGCCGGATACGCGACCGCGGCCGGTGGGCTCGCGCACTTCCCGGACGTCGAGGGGGCGCGAACCTATCGGACCGGCGACATCGTCAGCCTGGATGCCGAGGATCTCGTCCACTTCGTGGGCCGCCGCGACACCCAACTCAAGATCGGCGGTATGCGGATCGAGCTGGCGGAGATCGAGCAGGCGATCGTACGGCGCGTCGGCGGGCGACCCGCCGCCGTCGGCATCGCCCGCCGAGGCTCGACGGTTTCCAGTCTTGTCGCCTTCGTGGCCTGTGCCGACGCCCGCGAGAGCCTGCCCGACCTGCGCCGGCTGCTCCGCGACGACCTGCCTCGCGGCGCCCTGCCGAGCCGCTGGGAGGCGGTCGAGGAACTGCCGAGACTGCCGAACGGCAAGCTGGACCGGGCCGCGGTCGACCGGATGGCCGCCGACTTCCTGTGTCGCCCGTAGGGCCCGCTGCCCCGCCAGCACTGACGGGTGTCCTCATGACCGTCAGCAGCTATCGCCTCGGCGGCAACAAGATCGCCTGGTACTACGTCATCGACCTGGCACCAGGGCAGGACGGGAAACGGCGCCAGCAGAAGCGTCGCGGTTTCCCCAAAGCCGCAGCGGCTGCTGAGAAGGCCGAGCTGCAGTCCTTCGGGCATGCCGCCTGGCCGCCGACGGCAGCGTCGCCGCTGAACTGCAGAGCTGGCTGGACGAACGCGAACTCGACGTCGAAGAAACCACGCTGTGCAACTACCGTGCGAGGTTGCAGCCTGCCCAGCTCCGCCGGCAGCCGGGCGGTTACGTCGGAGTAAGCCGTCAGGAGACGGTTCGCCAAGACGTCGCCGACATCTGACTCTTCCTGCACCCCGGGAAGGGGATCTTCCTCTTCCCCGGCGCCCTGTTTGAAGCAGCGGCATTATGTGCTGATATGAGGATAATGTCAGCTCTGGTAGTACTCATGATCGCTGTTCTGGCGGGCGGCTGTGACGCGGCGGAGAGGGAGCCGAGAGGCGGGCCACCCCACTCCTCCACCGCCGCCACCAGCCCCGGACCCCGAACCACACTCACCGTGGTGGCGGCCGGCGACCTGCTCGTACACCCCGCGCTCACCGAGCAGGCAGCCGCCGATGCGCGCCGAGCAGGACGCGATGGGCACGACTTCACCCAAGTGCTCGCCGCGGTCCGCGCCCGCGTGAGCGCCGCCGATCTGGCCATCTGCCACATGGAGACGCCCCTGGCCGAGCCGGGCGGTCCGTTCACCGGCTGGCCGAACTTCAGCGTGCCTCCCGCACTCGCCGACGCCGCCGCATGGGCAGGATTCGACACCTGTTCCACCGCATCCAACCACTCACTGGACGTCGGAGCCGAGGGCATCGCCCGCACTCTGGACAACCTCGACCGGGTGGGCCTGCGGCATACGGGCACGGCCCGCACTGCGGCGGAGAGCCAACGCCCAAACGTCATGGACGTGGGCGGCGTGAAGGTCGGACAACTCTCGTACACCTTGAGCTTCAATGACATCCCACTGCCACCCGGACGACCATGGGCGGCCAACCTGATCGACGCGGACGCCATCCTCGCCGAAGCACGGCGGGCCCGCGCTGCCGGCGCGGAGATCGTCATCCTGTCGATGCATTGGGGTACGGAGTACCAGAACGAACCGAACGCCGATCAGGTCGACCTCGCGACCCGACTACTGTCCTCGCCCGACATCGACCTGATCATCGGCCATCATGCGCACGTGGTGCAGCCCTTCGAGAAGGTCGGCGCGAAGTGGGTCGCCTATGGCATGGGCAACCTGACCACCCGGTTCAGTGACGGCTCGGCGGAAAGTACCCAGGACGCGGTTGTTCCTGAATTCACCTTCACTCGCACCCCGTCCGGCGGTTGGGAGGTCACCGCCGTGACCGTGCTGCCAACCTGGATGGAGTACCGACCGACGGCCCGCGTCGTCGACCTGACCGCCGCGCTGAGTGACCCAGTGGTGCCCGCCCCGCGTCGGGCGCACTACGCCGCGATCGTACGGCGGATCAACGGATACGTCGACCTGCGGGGCGCCTTCTCCGCCGGGCTACGGATTCCACACTGAATCGCAAAACGGATACCCCATCAACCCCTGACGATGCGACGAGGACTCTTAGGGAGTGCGGGCTGCGGCAGCGGCTCAACGTGGCACACCCTGGCGTGGCGAGACGCTGCCCCAGGTAAGGGTGGACGGTACGAGGACACTGGCCCGGCTGCTGGCGTTCGGACCGATCAACTCGAGGGGCGGAAGCGGGTCCCCCTCCTCCCGGCTGGCGAGGAATCGCCCTTCGGACGTGCTGAGTTCCACGCCCGGCAGCACCACGAGCGGCGTGCCGCAACCGGATACGCCCAACGTTCCGGCTGTCATCGGCAATTATCCGATAGGGCTTCGCCCAGTTCGGAGCGGGTGTGCCGTGCCGCGATTGTCATGGCTCCGGAGTCGACCCGGGTTCGGCCGTTTTTTGCGGCGCGCCCTGCGGACTCATTCCTGGTGACCGTCGGGTCTCATGTGTCGGGAAGGCGTATTCGCTTGCATCAATCGGGCGGTGGCGGGTGTCGGTCCGTGGGTGACGCCGGGAAGAGTCGCGACCCATTCGTGCCCGCTGCCTCGCGTGTCGTTCCTCCTCGCCATTCGAATGAGATTCGGACGTATCCCAGGTTTTCCTGCCACCTCGCCGGCCAACTGCGGGCCGGAGGCGGGAGTGCCGCCCCGGTTCGGCGCCGAAGAGGGTGACCTGCCAGTCTTTCGTCCACTTTGGTAACTATGCATATTTTGCGGCCAAATTGTCGGTGGCGGCATTGGATGCTTTGCCAGGGCGTCGGGCGTGACTGATAGTTATCGTTTTGCCGGCGGTCGATGCAGATGAGAGGAAGCTGTCCGTTTGGATGATGTTTCCAAGAGACGCGGTGGACCGAGACTGTGCGAGTCACGGTGGCGTGGCGGGAAAATTATCCTTGTTTCAACCTAGGGTATTCATGCAGCTGGCGAGTATTGCGCGGATGGTTAGGGCTATTTTCGGAAAGGGTGGGAGCGCTCCTGTTCCCGCGCGGCAGGTCGGTCCATTTGCTGCGGCGCACCCTCTCCGGGTGGGACCGCGCGGTGGCCCGGTCGTCGAGTGGCCGCTGGCCGATGACCAAACGCCGGCTCGGCTGCGATCGCGCAGGGCACGGAGGGACGTTCGGTGAAGTACGGCATCCTGGGACCGCTGGAGGTGGTTCATGGCACCGAAACCGTGCAGCTCGGTGGCCCGCGCGACCGGGTGATCCTGGCGATGCTGCTACTCGAGGGCAACCAGGTGATCCCGGTGGAGCGGCTGATCGACGCGGTCTGGGACGACCCCCCGTCGACGGCACGCGGTCAGGTGCAGATCTGCATCTCCAACCTGCGTCGGCGGCTCCAGGCGGTCAGCGGGCGGGACCTGATCGACACCCGTAGCCCCGGCTATCTGCTCAATGTCGGTCCGGACGAACTCGACCTGCGGGTCTTCGACGCCCGGGTGGCCGAGGCTCGTGACACCGGTGGTCCGCTCGCCGCTGCCGCGTTGCTGCGCGACGCGTTGGCCCTCTGGCGTGGTCCCGCGTTGTCCGGGATGGACAGCCGGGTGGTCAACTCCTACGTCAGCCGGCTCAACGAGCGCCGGTTGGCGGTGCACGGCGAGTGCATCGACCTGGAACTCCAGGCTGGTAAGCACTACGAGCTGGTCGGCGAGCTGATCGAACTGGTGGACCAGCACCCGCTCCAGGAGCACTTCCGTGCCCAGCTGATGATGGCGCTGTACCGCTCGGGCCGGCAGGCCGAGGCGCTGGAGGGCTACCGCCGCGCCAGCGAGGTGCTGATGGACGAGCTCGGCATCAACCCCGGCGAGGAGCTGCGTCGACTGCACCAGGCCATTCTCGAGGGCGAGTGTCCGATTCCGCTCCCGCCGCACGGTTCCGCTGTCGCGGGGACCATCGCCCCGGCAGCGCAGGTGCGGTCCTTGGTGCCGAGCCTGCTGCCGGCGGCGATTCCGGACTTCACCGGCCGGGCCCCGATCGTCGGCGCGATCCGCGCCCAGCTGGGGGAGCAGGGGCAGGTTGAGCCCGATCGGCCGGTGGTGCGGGTCGGGGTGATCGTCGGGCCGGGCGGGGCGGGCAAGACCACGCTGGCCGTCCACGTCGCGCACCAGCTCGCCCCGGAGTTCCCCGACGGGCAGCTCTTCGCCCGGCTGCGGGTCGGTGACCGTCCGGCCAATCCTGCGGACATCCTGGAACGCTTCCTGCGGGCCCTCGGCGTGAGCGGTGCGGCGATGCCGGACGGGATCGAGGAACGGGCCGAGCGCTTCCGTGACCTGCTCGGCGGGCGTCGGGTCCTGGTCGTGTTGGACGACGCGATGACCGAACAGCAGATCGCGGTGCTGTTGCCGGGCACCGCGAAGTGCTCTGTGATCGTGACCAGCCGTCGCCGGCTCACCGGGTTGCCGTCGGTCAACCGGGTCGAACTCGGCGCGCTCAGCCGGGGCAACGCCGTACAGCTGCTCACCCGGATCGTCGGTCCGGCACGGATCGCCGCCGAGCCGTCGGCCGCCGACGAGTTGTGCCGGCTCAGCGGCGATCTGCCGCTGGCGCTGCGCATCGTCGGCGCCCGACTCGCGGCCCGGCCGCACTGGAGCGTGACCGACCTGCTCGAGCGGTTGGTGGACGAGTCCCGCCGCCTGGACGAGCTCAACCACGGCGAGATGGGGGTCCGGGCCAGCATCTCGGTGACCTACGAGGGGCTGTCCGCGGACGCCAAGGTCCTGCTGCGCCGACTCGCCCTGCTGGATTCGCCCAGCTTCGCGTCCTGGGTGGGCGCGCCGCTGCTGGAGACCGACCATCTGCGGGCGCAGGACGCGCTGGAGGAGCTGACCGAGGCGTACCTGCTCGACACCGAGCCAGGGCCGGCGGCCGGTCAGCTGCGATATCGCTTCCACGACATCACCCGCCCGTTCGCCCGCGAGAAGTTCGTCGAGGAGGGCCCCGAACAGCGGCGGGCCGCTCTCGAACGCTGGTTCGGCGCGCTGCTGGCGCTGGCCGGTGAGGCGCACCGCCGGGAGTACTCGGACGACGTCCTCGCCCCGAACAGCGGGGCCAGCCGTTGGCCGCTGCCAGCGCCGTTGATGGACCGGTTGCTGGCGGATCCGCTGGCCTGGTTCGAGCAGGAGCGCGCCACCATCGTCGCCGCCGTCGCCCAGGCCGCCGCCAGTGGGATGGTGGAGCACGCCTGGGACCTGGCGTTGACCGCGGTCACGCTGTTCGAGTCCCGCTCGTACCTCAACGACTGGCGGCAGACCCACGAGGTCGCGCTGAACGCCGCCTGCCGCGCCGGCGACGTGCGGGGTGAGGCGGCGATGCGCTACTCACTCGGCTCGCTGCACATGTTCGCCCAGCAGAACGCACCGGCGGCCCGGCAGTTCACGCGTTCCTACGCCCTCTTTGAAGAGTTGGGTGACCGGCTCGGCATGGCACAGGTGCTGCGGAACTCGGCCTACCTCGACCGGGTCAACGGCGACCTGGCCTCGGCCCGCGACCGCTGGGGCCAGGCGCTTGAGGCCTTCCAGCTGCTCGGCGACCGGATCGCCGAGGCGCACGTGCTGCACAACCTGGCTCAGATCCACCTTGACTACGGCGAACAGGACGCGGCCTACGAATTGCTGGTCCGGGCCGGGCAGATCTGCGAAGAGCTCGGCAACCGTCGGGTCGGTGCGCAGGTCCGGCACCGGCTGGGTGAGCTGCTGCTACGCCGGGGGGACCTTGAGGCAGCCGGGGTGGCCTACCGCGGGGTGCTCGACTCGGTGCGGGCCGCCGGCGACCAGATCGGTGAGTGTTACGCCATCCTCGGGTTGGCGGCGGTCGACCATCGACGTGGCGACCTGGCGTCCGCCGCCACACGGCTGGCCCGGGCCCAGGCGCTCGCGGTGGCCGCTGGTGACCGGATGGCCGAGAGTCGGGTGGCCCACGCGCTCGCCGACGTCGCGTTGGATGCAGGGGAGCTGGGTTCGGCCGCCGAGCACGCCGATCGCGCGGTGCGGATCTTCGGTGAGATAGGGGCCGCGCTGCTCGGTGCCAGCGCGATGGCGTTGCGCGGGCGGATCCACGTGGCCGCCGGTGAGCGGGCCGCCGCCCGGGCCGGTTGGGAGTCCTCCAAGGCGGTGCTGTCCGGGCTCAGCCTGCGCGGTGCGGTCACGCTGCAGGCGCAGCTGCGGCGGGATTTGTCCGCACTGGGCGGCGCGGATGCCGATCGGCCCGTCACACCGGTTGGATCAGGCGGTGTTCACGCCGGCCGGCCCGCCGGCGGCGAGGAGGCGACCGGGTCCGGGCCGGCCCCACGGGCCTGAGAGCGCCGCCGCGCCGGGATGGTCGTCCCTGACCATCCCGGCCATCCGGTCTCAGCCCCAGATCGTGTTGCGCTGCGGATCCGCGGGCGGGGTGGGAGATGCCGTGGGCGCTGGCTCCAGGGGTGCCGTGGGAGGTGCCGACGGGGCGGGCTGGTGACCGTGGCCGGGATCGGCCGAGGTGATCGGAGCGGCCCAGGACAAGCCGACGTATGCCACCGGTCCGGCCGCCACGGCGCCGAGGAGCACGACGCCGGCAAGGAACCTTCGGGAAACGTTGAACGCCATGGGTACCAACTCTCTGTGCGATAGCCGGCGTTGCCTACGACGGCTCGAACTGGATTGGCTCAGACGCTAGAAAAGCTGGCTATGGTTTCGCTAAAGGCCGGTTTTCGGTCCGGTATCGCCGCCGGCGTTGGTGCCATAGCCCACCAGGTGACGCCACTGGCTGAGGTTTGGCGCCGTCCCCACGACCAACCCAACATTCCATGAGGGACAACGAACGGCCAGTTTCTGTCGTCCACCCGGGTATCGATAACAAATCGATGAGCGAACGATATCGGCGTAACCGACCATCGTCCCTGCGGACGCCACCGGCGGCCGACCGGCAGCCGGACCGGCTGCCGGCAACGAGAGGTGGTCATAGCTCATGGTGCTCTCCGTCGAGGTCGTCGACTGTTCGTTCGGCATGGCCGCCGCAGACGTGGGCGTCGTGCTCACCCGGCAGGTCGGGCTGCGGTGGCGAGACCTGGCCAGTGGCCGCACCGGAACCGATGGTCGGCTCGCCATCTGGACCGAGCCGACCATCGACGCCGGCATCTACCAGCTGGCGGTCGACCTGGACGGCTACTACTCGATCCTCGGCGCCGTACCGCTGCACCCGAGAGCGGTGGTGGAGTTCCGCGTCGCGGACCCGGACGCCGACCTGCACCTGCCGCTCATGGTCACCGTGAACTCGTACCTGAGCTATCGGGGCTGCGGCTGACGGTGCCGGCGCCCGGACCGGCGCCGCGGGTCGCGGTACCGGTCCGGCCGTGCTCGACGTGGCGTCGCCGGAGTGGTCGCCGGTGCTCAGCGACCGGCCGGTGCCGGGCCCTGGCCGGGAAAGAGCGCCGGCTCCGGTACGACGGTGCCGGCGTCATCGAGGCTGCCGAGGCGGGCCTGTGGATCGGTGACCGAGCGTCGCACGGTCTCGGCGATCACCCGCAGGGCCCGCACGACCGCGTCCGCGCCGAGCACGTCGGGATCGACCCGCAGGGTGACGCCGATCCACTGCTGCCCGTCGCCGTGCACCCGGGCGTAGAACGGATGCCCGGCATTTCGCGGCGGAACGTCCCAGCTCAACTCAGCGGTACCGGCGGAGCGGGCGTCGTCCGGAACCTCGCGCGGCGGCTCGGAGATGTAGTTGAACCAGCAGTCGTGCGTGAACCGGGTGCCGTCCGGGCTGCCGATCTCCTTGGCCAGTTCCTCGGCCCGGTCGACGTCGTAGCTGCCGCTGCGGTAGGCCAGCATCGCGTTGAAGTGGGTTCGCTTCAGGTACTGCGCCAGCGTGCTGTCCGGATCGACCCGGCAGACCAGCGGGACCAGTTGGTTGAGGGTGCCGATCAGCGGCTGCCACTCGGGATCGAACCGGTTCGCCGACATCAGACTCATCATGATCCGGTCCCGGTCGACGAACTGGGCGAGCGCGACGGCGGTCGCCGCCATCACCACGCTCTGCTGCGAGACACTGTGCGCCTTCGCCGCCTGGGCCACCAGCACAGCGAGGTGGTGTGATCGGAGGGTGGCCTGGATCCGTCGCTCGGCCGCGCGGCCTGCCGGCGGTGCGGGCAGGTTGCGTACGGGGCCGTCGGTCAGCAGCCGCCGCCAGTAGGTCTCGGCACGTCGGCGACGGGACTGCCAGGAATCGCTGCGCTGCGCCAGGGCCAGCTCACGGCTGCGCGGCGCCGGTGCCGAGCCGGCACCGGGGTCGGTCACGACGGCCCGGAACTGCTGCTCCAACTCCTGGATCGCCCACAGGTCGACGACCATGTGCGACAGCGACAGGGCCAGGAACTGCGGCTGCCCCGCCACGCTGACGAGCCGGCCGTGCCAGCCGGGATCGTCGAGCACCGGGAACGGCAGCTGGTGCAGCGCGCGCAGGGTGGCGGCCGGGTCCGCCGGGTCGCGTACGGCGTGGTCGACCTGCTCGATCCGCAGCGGCAGCTGGTCGTGGATCCGCTGCACCGGCTGGTCGTCGACGACGTGATAGGTGGTCCGTAGCGACTCGTGCCGTCGCGCCAACGCGCCCAGCGCGCCGAGCACGGTGTCGGCGGTGAGCCCCCGGACGTCCCAGGTCGCCGAAACGTTGACCTCCATCAACCGGTCGGTGGCGAACGTCTCCATCGACCGCCAGGTCGACAGCTGTCCGTAGGTGAGTGGAGCGTCGATCGCCACGGTGACTCCTTCGAGGTCGGGGGTGGCCGCGCCCGGTCGAGACCCGGGCCTCGCCGGGCGCGGCGACGAGGTGCGACGGTCACCCGGCGAGGCTGGGCGACCGTCAGGTGCAGACGACCAACGACCGGTGTCCGGCACTGCGCATGTTCATCACCTCCTCCGCGGTGATCCGTGTCCGGGAACCGGACCGGCCACTACGGCCGGCGGTATCCCATCGGCGGTGCGATACGCATGTTAAGACCTACTCATAAGGCATTTGGTCAGGTCAACAGCGGCGCTCTGGCAGCTTGTTACCGTCGCTTAATTGCCACTCGGAACAAGGCTGTACCAGCCTTGACGCCCACGCTGGCGGAGCAGACGATTCAAGCGCGTCTTCCAGGTCGGAGAACGGCCGGCGCGAAACATCTCCTCGGTATGACCGGATCGGTGCGGCGTTCCTTCTGGCCGTAAATCGGAAACGAACCGGGGCGGTGGCTGTTCACGAATGCACTGCGACGGGTGGGTGAGCGGATGTCTTCCTCGGTCAGCGGATCTGCGGCCATGGAGCCGGTGGCCGTCATCGGTATGTCCTGCCGGCTGCCTCGCGCCGCGGACGCCGACCAGTTCTGGCAGCTGCTGCGTGCCGGCGGGGACGCCGTCGCCGACGCTCCGGCGCACCGCTGGGCCGAGCAGTCCGAGTTCCGCCGTGGTGGCTTCCTCGACGAGGTCGACCGGTTCGACGCCGGCTTCTTCGGCATCTCGCCGCACGAGGCGACGGCGATGGACCCGCAGCAGCGCCTGATGCTCGAACTGTGCTGGGAGGCGCTGGAGCACGCCCGGATCGCGCCGAGCGTGCTGCGTGACGCCGCCGTCGGAGTCTTCGTCGGTGCCATCGCGGCGGACTACGCGAACCTGCACGACCGGCTCGGTGCCCGTACCCTCGGCCCGCACACCCTCACCGGCACCCAGCGTGGCCTTATCGCGAACCGGCTGTCCTACCTGTTCGGACTGCGCGGGCCGAGCCTGACCGTCGACGCCGGTCAGTCGTCGTCGCTGCTCGCCGTGCAGTTGGCCTGCGACGAGCTGCGCCGCGGCGGTGCGACGGTGGCGATCGCCGGCGGGGTGAACCTCAACCTGCTGCCGGAGACCAGCGCGGTGATCGGCCGGTTCGGCGCGCTCTCCCCGGACGGCCGTTGCTACACCTTCGACCACCGCGCGAACGGCTACGTCCGCGGCGAGGGTGGTGGGCTGGTCGTGCTCAAGGCGCTCTCCGCGGCGCTCGCCGACGGCGACCCGGTGCACTGCGTGATCCTCGGCGGCGCGGTCAACAACGACGGCGGCGGTGCCGGGCTGACCGTCCCGAACCCGGTCGCCCAGACCGAGGTGATCCGGTTGGCCTGCCACCGGGCCGGGGTGGCCCCGGCCGACGTGCAGTACGTGGAGCTGCACGGCACCGGCACCCCGGTCGGCGACCCGATCGAGGCGGCGGCCCTGTCCGCCGCGCTCGCCGCCGACCGGCCGGCCGACCGGCCGCTGCTGGTCGGCTCGGTCAAGACCAACATCGGTCACCTGGAAGGCGCCGCCGGCATCGCCGGCCTGCTCAAGACCATCCTCGCCATCAGCCACCGACGACTGGTGCCCAGCCTCAACTTCGAGGCCCCGCACCCGCTGATCAAGCTCGACGAGCTCAACCTGCGGGTGGTCTGCGCCGAACGCGACTGGCCCGCCGCCGACCGGCCGCTGGTCGCCGGGGTCAGCTCCTTCGGAATGGGCGGCACCAACTGCCATCTGCTGCTGGCCGAGGCACCGCCCCGCCGCGCGGTGCACTCCGACCGCGCCCCGAGCGCCGACGCGCCGTGGTTGCTGTCGGCCCGTACCGCACCGGCGCTGCGCGCCCAGGCCGCCGCGTTGTCCGGCCACGTCACCGCCGACCCGTCGGTCGAGCCGGCCGACATCGCGTACTCGCTGGCCCGCACCCGGGAGCGGTTCGAGCACCGGGCGGTCGTGCTCGGCGCCGATCGGCACGAGCTGCTCGCCGGCCTCGATGCGCTCGCCACCGGCCGCCCTGCCGACGCTGTCGTCGCCGGCCGGGTGGCCGCCGGCCGGCGGGTGTTCGTCTTCCCCGGCCAGGGCTCGCAGTGGCCGGCGATGGCCCGCGAACTGCTCGCCGACTCGCCGGTCTTCGCCGACCGGCTCACCGCCTGCGCGCAGGCGCTCGCCCCGTACGTCGACTACCCGCTGCTCGACGTGCTGCGCGAGGTGCCCGGCGCGCCGAGTCTGGACCGGGTCGACGTGGTGCAGCCCGCGCTCTGGGCGGTGCTGGTCTCGCTGGCCGAGCTCTGGCGCTCGCACGGGGTCGAGCCGGACCTGGTCGTCGGCCACTCGCAGGGCGAGATCGCGGCCGCGACCGTGGTCGGCGCGCTGTCGCTGGCAGACGGGGCGCGGGTGGTCGCGCTGCGCAGCCGGGCCATCGCCGCGGTCTCCGGCGGCGGCGGGATGGCCTGGATCGGCGCCCCGGTCGACCTGCTCGTCGAGCGGCTGCGGGCCACTCCCGGGGTGAGCCTGGCGGCGGTGAACGGGCCGCGCTCGGCGGTCGTCTCCGGCGACCTGCGACAGATCGGGCGGCTGCGCGAGACGATCGAGGCGGACGGGCACCGGACCAGAGACGTGCCGGTGGACTACGCCTCGCACTCGCCCGCGGTCGACGGTCTGCGCGACGAGATCGTCGAGGCGTTGGCACCGATCCGGCCGCGCTCCACCACCGTCCCGTTCGTCTCCACCGTGACCGGCGAGCCGATCGACACCGCCGAGCTCGACGCCGACTACTGGTTCCGCAGCCTGCGCCAGCCGGTCCGGTTCGACCAGGCGACCAGGACCGCGCTGCGCCTCGGCGGCGCGCTGTTCATCGAATGCAGCCCGCACCCGGTGCTCACCGCCAGCATCGAGGAGACCGCCGAGGAACTGGAGTCCGACGCACTGGCCGTGGGCACCCTGCGCCGCGACGACGGCGGCCAGGCCCGACTGCGGCACGCGCTGGCCCGGGCGTACGTCGGTGGGGCCGAGGTCGACTGGGACGCGTACTGCGTCCGGCCCGACGCCCGGCCGGTCGACCTGCCGACGTACCCGTTCCAGCGGGAGCGGTACTGGCTCGGCGACGCCGCGCGCCCGATTGGTGAGGACGTCGCCACGGTGGTGCCGCAGACCGCCGCGCCGGCCGGGACAGCACCACCCGCGGGATCCCGGCGGGAACTGCGTGACCTGGTACTGGCGACGGCGGCGGCCGTCCTCGGGCATCGTGACGCCGCCGAGCTCGACCCGGTACGCACCTTCAAGGAGCTGGGTTTCGACTCGGTGAGCACGGTCGAGCTGCGGCACCGGCTGCGCGCCGCGACCGGGCTGCGCCTGCACACCACCGTCGTCTTCGACCACCCCACCCCGAACCGGCTCGCCGAACACCTGCACGCCGCGCTGGGCCAGCCCTCGGCGGGCACCGGCGGAGCCCGGGTCGACACCGGCCACCGCGCCGGACGCGACAGCGAACCGATCGCCGTCGTGGCCATGGGTTGCCGCTACCCCGGTGGGGTCAACTCCCCCGAAGAGCTGTGGCGGCTGATCTCGACCGGCACCGACGCGATCTCCGCGCTGCCCACCAACCGGGGCTGGGACCTGGACACCCTCTACGGCGCCGGTCCGGAGCGGCCCGGCACCTGCGCCACCCGGTACGGCGGCTTCCTGCACGACGCGGACCTCTTCGACGCGGCGTTCTTCGGTGTCAGCCCCCGCGAAGCGCTGGCCATGGACCCCCAGCAGCGGCTGCTGCTCGAGGTGGCCTGGGAGGCGTTCGAGCGGGCCGGCATCGACCCGGCCGACCTCGCCGGCTCGTCGACCGGGGTGTACGTCGGCGCGATGGCCACCGACTACGGTCCCCGGCTGCACCTGCAGACCGGGGCCGCCGAGGGGCACCTGCTCACCGGGACCGCGCTGAGCGTGGCTTCCGGCCGGATCGCCTACACCTACGGTTTCCAGGGCCCAGCGGTCACCGTCGACACCGCCTGCTCCTCGTCTCTGGTCGCCATCCAGCTCGCGCTCGAGGCGTTGCGTCGCGGCGACTGCCCGCTCGCCCTGGCCGGCGGGGTGACCCTGATGGCTAACCCGGGCAACCTGGTGGAGTTCAGCCGGCAGAACGGGCTGGCCACGGACGGCCGGGCCAAGGCGTTCGCCGCCTCGGCCGACGGGACCGCCTTCGCCGAGGGCGCCGGGGTGCTGCTGCTGGAACGGCTCGACGACGCACGCCGCAACGGGCACCCGGTGCTCGCGGTGCTGCGCGGTGGCGCGGTCAACCAGGACGGCGCCAGCAACGGGCTGACCGCGCCGAACGGCCTGGCCCAGGAACAGGTCATCCGGCTGGCACTGGCCGACGCCGGACTCGGCGCCCAGGACGTGGACGTCGTCGAGGCGCACGGCACCGGCACCGTGCTAGGTGACCCGATCGAGGCGCACGCTATCCAGGCGACGTACGGCGAGAACCGGACCGGGCAGCCGCCGGTCTGGCTCGGCTCGGTCAAGTCGAACATCGGGCACACCCAGGCCGCCGCCGGGGTGGCCGGTGTGATCAAGATGGTGCAGGCGATGCGGTACGGCGTACTGCCCCGCTCGCTGCACTGCGAGGAGCCGACCACCAAGGTCGACTGGGACTCCGCCGGGGTCAGGCTGCTGACCGAGCAGCGACCCTGGCCGGCGACGGGGCGGCCGCGGCGCGCCTCGGTGTCGAGCTTCGGCATCAGCGGTACCAACGCGCATCTCATCCTGGAGTCGGTCGAGCCGGCCGAGCACCCGGACGAGGCCGGGCCGGCGACCGGCGACCCGCTGCCCTGGGTGCTCTCCGCGCGGACCGGTGACTCGCTGCGCGCGCTGGCCGAGCTGCTGCGCGGGTACGCCACGGACGCCCCGGACGCGGATCTCGGTGCCGCCGCCGCCGTACTGGCCGGCCGCGTCGCCTTCCCGCACCGGGCGGTGGTGTTCGGCGCCGACCGGCCCGGACTGTGCGCCGCGCTGGCCGATCTCGCCGCCGGTACGCCGAACCCGGCGGTGCTGACCGGCGTCGCCACGAACCGTGCCGGGCCGGTCGCGGCGGACGGCCAGCCAGCCGAGGCCGAGCCGGGCGTCGACGGGACCGGTTCCGCCGCCCTCAGCGCCGCCGCCCGGGCCTGGGTCGACGGCGAGCCGGTCGGCTGGGCGCGGCTGCTCGGTCTTCCGACGCATCGTCCCGAGCTGCCGAGCTACCCCTTCGAGCGCCGGCGCTACTGGCTCTCCGACGCGGCCCAGCCGGCCACCGAGACGCTCCGGCACCCGCTGCTCCGCTCGGCGGTGCCGGTGGCCGAGAACGGCGGGCTGCTGCTCGGTGGGCGGCTGTCCGACACCGACACGCCCTGGCTGGTCGACCACATGATCGCCGGGCGGGTGCTGCTGCCCGGTACCGCCTTCGTGGAGTTCGGGCTCGCCGCCGCCGCCGCGGTCGGCGCCGACCGGCTCGCCGAGCTGACCCTGCACGCCCCGCTGGTGCTGGCCGAGGCGGCAGCCGTGGAGCTGCAGATCTGCCTCGGCGAGGCCGAGGCGGACGGTCGCCGTACGCTCAGCATCCACTCCCGGCCGGTCGGTGAGGCTGAGGCCGAGTGGACCCGGCACGCCAGCGGGTCGGTGGCCCCCGCGACCGCCGACCCGACGTCCGAACCGCTCACCGTCTGGCCGCCGGCCGGTGCCGAGCCGATCGATCTGGCCACCGCGTACGCCGACCTGGCCGCGGCCGGGTACCAGTACGGCCCGGCGTTCCGGGGACTGGTCGCCGCCTGGCGGTGCGGCGCCGACCGGTACGCCGAGGTCCGGTTGCCCGATGTCGGCGGCGCGCGTGACTACCGCATCCACCCGGCCCTGCTGGACGCCGCCCTGCACCCGCTGGTGCTCGACACCGGGGCCGGCGACGGCGAACTCCGGCTGCCGTTCGTCTTCTCCGACGTGCGGGTCACCGGAGCCGGCGCCGACCGGCTGCGGGTCCGGCTGAGCCCCGGCGCGGACGGCGCCGTCGCGCTGACCCTCCACGACGGCACCGGCCAGCGGATCGGTGCGGTGGCCGCGCTCAGCATGCGCAGTGTGCCGCCGGGCACCGAGCTGACCGCACCGGGCGCCTTCGGGCCGGGCCTGCACGACCTGCGCTGGGTCCCCGCCGGTACGCCGCAGGCGCAGCTCGCCGGCCGGAGCTGGGCGGTGCTCGGCGACACCGGAGCGGCCGACGCGATCCGCGCCGAGCTGGACGCCGCCGGGGTGACCGTCTCCCGGCACCACGACCTCGCCGCGCTGGCCGGGCCGGACGCCGGTACGGTGCCGCCGGTCGTGCTGGTGCCGCTGCCCACCGGCGACGACGAGGACGACCTCGATCCGGCGGGCCAGGCCCGGACCCACCTGCACCGCGTCCTCGGGCTGCTGCGCCAGTGGCTGGGCGAGGCCCGGTTCACCGGCGCCCGGCTGCTCATCCTGGCCGGGCACCGGTCGGTGGGCACGGCCGCGGTGTGGGGGCTGGTACGGACCGCGCAGGTCGAGCACCCCGGCCGGTTCGTGCTGGCCGACCTGCCCGGCGGTGGCGGCTCCGCCGGCCGGTGGCAGCGGCTGGCCGCCGCGTTGGACGCCGGTGAACCGCAGTTCGCCGTGGCCGACGGCGCACTGCTGGTGCCCCGGCTCGCCCGCCGGGAGTCCCGGCCCGGCCCGCTGGTGGACCTCGGCTCGGGGACGGTCCTGGTCACCGGGGGCACCAGCGGCCTGGGCGCGCTCGCCGCGGCCCGACTGGTCGAGCGCCACGGCGTGCGCGACCTGCTGCTGACCTCCCGTCGGGGCGAGAGCACCGACGGCGTCGCCGAGCTGGTACGGCGGCTGACCGGGCTCGGTGCGTCGGTCCGGGTGGCGGCCTGTGACGTCGCCGACCGGGCGGCGTTGACCGGGCTGCTGGCCACGATCCCGCCGCGGCGGCCGCTGGTCGGCGTGGTGCACGCGGCCGGGGTGCTCGGTGACGCCACGGTGGACCGGCTCGATGCGTCCGCGCTGGACCGGGTGCTCCGCCCGAAAGTCGACGCCGGCTGGCTGCTGCACGAGCTGACCGCCGAGCTGCCGGTACGGATGTTCGTGCTTTTCTCCTCGGTGGCCGGCCTGTTGGGCAACGCCGGACAGGCCAACTACGCCGCGGCCAACGCCTTCCTCGACGCCCTGGCCGGTCACCGGCGCGACCTCGGCCTGCCGGGTACCTCGATCGCCTGGGGCCTGTGGGGCGTCCGGACGCAGATGACGGAGGGTCTCTCGGCCGCCGACGAGGCCCGGCTCGCCCGCGCGGGTCTGGCCGGCCTGAGCCAGCGGCAGGGACTGGAACTGTTCGACGCCGCGCTGCGCGACGCCGGGCAGGGCGACCCGCTGGTGGTCGCCGCCCGCTGGGAGCCGGCCGGCCTGCGGGCCCGGCTGGACGCAGGTGGCGAGTCACCGGCGATCCTGCGGCAACTGCTGGGTGCCGGCCGTCGGGCGGCGCCCGCCAGCCCGGCCGGCACCGTGCTGGCGGGTGCCGCCGGTGTCGTGCCCGGCGCCACCGGCCCGGCGGCCGCCGCCAGGCTGGCCGACCAGCTGGCCGGGCTGGACCACACCGAGGGCCGCCAACTGGTGCTGGACCTGGTCGGGCGGACCGTGGCGCTGGTGCTGGCCTACGGCCCGCAGGACACCGTCGAGGCCGACCGGCCGTTCACCGAACTCGGACTGGACTCACTGTCCTCGATGGATCTGCGCGACCGGCTCGCGGCCGACACCGGTCTGCCGCTGCCCGCGACGCTGGTCTTCAACGAGCCGACCACCGAGGACGTGGCCGACTGGATCCTGCGGGAGCTGATGCCCGCCCCACCAGCCGCCGACGAGCTGCTGCGCGAGGCGCTGGACCGGGTCACCGCCCGCCTGGCCGACGCCGACCCGGACGAACAGGACCGGGCGACGGCCGTGCTGCGGGCCGCGCTGCACCGGTTCGACGGCGGGCGCGAGCAGGAACCGGACACCCCGGCCCTGGCGCCGGTACTGACGTCGGCCCGTCTGGGCACGGCCTCTGACGAGGATCTCTTCAATTTCATCGACAGCCAGCTCTGAAACCACACCGGACACACGAAGAAGGGGAGGGACAGCCATGGCGATCGAAGACAAGCTCCGTGACTATCTCAGGCGGGTCACCGCTGATCTGGCCGATGCGAAGCAGCAGCTGGCCGTGGCCGACGAACGGCACCACGAGCCCGTCGCGGTCATCGGCATGGCCTGTCGCTACCCCGGCGCCGTGACGACCCCGGAGCAGCTCTGGGACGTCGTCGCCGGCGAGGTGGACGCCACCGGCGAGTTCCCGACCGACCGTGGCTGGGACCTGGAGAAGCTCTACAACCCGGACCCGGACGCGTACGGCACCTCGTACACCCGCCGGGGTGGCTTCATCGACGACCCGGCCGGCTTCGACGCGCCGTTCTTCAACATGAGCCCCCGGCAGGCCCTGGCGACCGATCCGCACCACCGACTCTTCCTGGAGATCACCTGGGAGGCGTTCGAGCGGGCCGGCATCGACCCTGCCACGGTGCGCGGCGACCGGGTGGGCATCTGGTCGGGGATGATGTACGACCACTACTCGACCCAGTTCCTCGGTGACATGCCGACGAGCGTCGAGGGCACCCTGATGGTCTCCAGCGTGCCGAGCGTGCTCTCCGGCCGGGTGGCCTACACGTTCGGGCTGGAGGGCCCGGCGGTCACCCTGGACACCGCCTGCTCGTCCTCGCTGGTCGCGCTGGACCTGGCCGTGCAGGCACTGCGGTCCGGGGACTGCCCGATGGCGCTCGCCGGTGGGGTCACCGTGATGGCGGTACCTGACCCGTTCGTCGAGTTCTCCCGCCAGCGGGCCCTGGCCACCGACGGCCGGTGCAAGGCGTTCTCCGACGACGCCGACGGTGCGGTGTGGGCCGAGGGAGCGGGCGTGCTGCTGCTCGAACGGCTCCGCGACGCGCGACGCAACGGTCGCCGGATCCTGAGCGTCATCCGCGGCATCGCGGTGAACCAGGACGGTACGAGCAACGGGATGACCGCCCCCAGCGGGCGCGCCCAGGAGCGGGTCATCCGGCGGGCGCTGGCCGACGCGCGGCTGGAGCCGGCCGCGATCGACCTGGTCGAGGCGCACGGCACCGGCACGCCGCTGGGCGACCCGATCGAGGCGACCGCCATCCTCGCCACCTACGGGCAGAACCGCCCGGCCGACCGGCCGCTGTGGCTGGGCTCGTTGAAGTCCAACATCGGGCACAGCCAGGCCGCGGCCGGCGTCGGTGGCCTGATCAAACTGATCATGGCGATGCGGCACGGCACGATGCCCCGGACGGTGAACGTCACCGAGCCGACGCACCACGTCGACTGGAGCTCCGGCGCGGTGGAACTGCTCACCGAGGCGCGGCCCTGGGCCCGCCTGGACGAGCAGCCGCGCCGGGCCGGGATGTCCTCGTTCGGGATCAGCGGGACCAACGCGCACGTGATCCTGGAGGAGCCCACCGAGGCGCAGGCGCCCGCACCGGCAGCCGGGCACCCAGGCCCGCACGCCTGGGTGATCTCCGCCCGCACCCCGACCGCGCTGCGCCGGCAGGCCCGGCGACTGCACGACCGGGTGCTCGCCGACGCCGCCGTACGGCCTGCCGACATCGCCTTCTCGCTGGCCGACACCCGAGCCCGTTTCGACCACCGGGCGGTGGTCGTCGGCCGGGACCGGGCCGAGCTCGTCGACCGGCTGGCCGGGTACGTCGACGGCCGGCCCGGCGCGGTGGTACCGGCCGGCGTCGCCCGGGGCCAGGTGTCGACCACCTTCCTCTTCACCGGGCAGGGTGGCCAGCGCCCCGGCATGGGCCGGGACCTGTACCGGGCGTTCCCGGTCTTCGCGGCGGCCTTCGACGAGGCCTGCGCGGCGCTCGACCCGTACCTGGAGCGGCCGCTGCGCGAGGTGATGTGGGCCGAGCCGAACACGGCCGGCGCGGCGGCGCTGAACCAGACCCTCTACACCCAGCCGGCGCTCTTCGTCTACGAGGTGGCCGCCTTCCGGCTGCTCACCTCGCTCGGGGTACGCCCGACCAGGCTGGCCGGGCACTCCGTCGGCGAGATCGCCGCCGCGCACGTGGCCGGCATCTGGACGCTGGCCGACGCCGCCCGCCTGGTCGCCACCCGGGCCCGGCTGATGCAGAACCTGCCCGCCGACGGCGCGATGGTCGCGGTGGCGGCACCGGCCGCCGAAGTACGCGCCTCGCTGGCGGGGCTGGAGCACCTGGTCGGGATCGCCGCGATCAACAGCCCGGGTGACGTGGTGGTCTCCGGCGACGAGCAGTCCTGCCTCGCGGTGCAGGCGCACTGGCGCGCGCTCGGCAAGCGCACCGGACGGCTGCCGGTCAGCCACGCGTTCCACTCGCCGCTGATGGAGCCGATGCTCGACGAGTTCGCCCGCGAGCTGAAAGCGACCAGTTTCGGCGCGGCCCAGCTGCCCTACGAGACCAACCTCGGGCCGGAGCGGTCCTGGACCGACCCCGACTACTGGGTGGACCAGATCCGCCAGACCGTCGGCTTCGCACCGATGATCGAGCGGCTGGAGGCCGCCGGCACCGACGTCTACCTGGAGGTCGGTCCGTTGCCGGTGCTCTCCGGGATGGCCGGCAACTGCCTCACCGACCAGCGGGCGGTCGTGACCGCCACCTACCGACGCAAGCAGGAGGAGCTGGAGGCGCTCCACGGCTGCCTCGCCGAAGCGTTCGTGGTCGGCGTGCCCGTCGACTGGACGGCCCTGGCGGCCGGTGGTCGCGCCGTCGACCTGCCGACCTACGCCTTCGAGCGGGAGCGCTACTGGCTGATCCACCGGCGCTCCAGCGCGGACGTCGCCTCGGCCGGGCTGCGCCCGGTCAACCACCCGCTGCTGCGCGCCGCGGTCGACGTCGCCGACGGTACCCGGGTGGTGGTCACCGGCCGGGTGTCACTGACCGAGCTCCCCTGGCTCGCCGACCACGCGGTCGGTGGCGGGGTGGTCGTGCCCGGCGCCGCCCTGCTCGACGTGGTCGGCCAGGTCGGTGCCCAGGCCGGACTGGCCGAGGTGGTGGAGCTGACCTTCGAGGCGCCGCTGGTGCTGCCCGCCGACGGCGGACTCTCGCTACAGGTGGTGGCCGACGGTGACGACGGCACGGTGGGCGTCTACGCCCGCGCCGACGGCGACGACACCTGGGTACGACACGCCAGCGGCATCCTCGCCCCGGACGGCGGCGGCACCGACAGCCGGTGCGGCTGGGCGACCTCGTGGCCGCCGGCGGGTGCCGTCCCGATCGCCTTCGACGGCGCGTACGACCGGCTGGCCGAACTCGGCTACGAGTACGGTGACGCGTTCCGCGGCGTGCAGGCCGCCTGGCGGGCCGACGACGCGCTCTACGTCGACGTCGCCCTGCCGCAGGCCGCCGAGACCGAGGGCTTCGGACTGCACCCGGTCCTGCTGGACACGGCGTTCCACCCGTACATCTTCGAGGGTGGTTCGGACGAGCTGCGGTTGCCGTTCGTCTTCCGCGGGGTCCGGCTGGCTGGCCACGGCGCCTCGGCGCTGCGGGTCCGGCTCAGCTCCGACGGCGCGGACAAGCTCGCGGTCGAGGCCGCGGACGCGGACGGCCGGCTGGTACTCGCCATCGAGGAGCTGCGGGTCCGGCCGGTCTCCATCGCCTCGATGGTCACCGCGATGGGCCGGGCCACCGGGCCGGCCGGGTTCTTCGGCCTGGACTGGGTGGACCTGCCGGTTGCCGACGCCGACGAGGCGCCGACCTGGCGGTACCTCGGCGAGCCGGTGGCCGGGCTGCCCGGTCACCCGACGGTGGCCGCGCTGGCCGCCGCGGTGGCTGGCGGCGAGCGGTGCGACTTCGCGGTCTTCTCCGGCGCCGGCACCGAGCCGGACGTGCCGACCGCCGCCCGCGAGCTGACGGGGCGGGCGCTGGAGGCCATGCAGCAGTGGGTCGCCGACGAGCGGCTGGCCGGATCCCGGCTGGTCTTCCTGGCCGACCCGCTGTCGGTGCGCACCGGCGCGGTGTGGGGACTGGTCCGCGCCGCGCAGGTCGAGCACCCCGGCCGGTTCGTGCTGGCCGACCTGCGGGCCGACGCCGGTGACGCGCCGTGGGGCCGGCTGGCCGCCGCGGTCGGCAAGGGCGAGCCGCAGTGCCTGGTCGAGGCGGAGAAGATCCTGGTGCCGCGGGTCAGCCGACGCTCGCCCGCCCCGGTGGACGAGCTGGACCTGGCGGACGGGACGGTGCTGGTCACCGGCGGTACCGGCGGTCTCGGCGCACTGGTCGCGACCCGGCTGGTGCAGCGCTTCGGCGTACAACATCTGCTGCTGACCTCCCGGCGCGGTCCGGCGGCCAGCGGCGCGGCCGAACTCGTCGCCCAGTTGGAAGGCCTCGGCGCCTCGGTCCGGGTCGCCGCGTGCGACGTCGCGGACGCCCCGGCGCTGGCCGAACTGCTGGCCTCGGTGCCGGCGGACCGGCCGCTGACCGCCGTGGTGCACGCCGCCGGGGTGCTCGACGACGCGTTGCTGGAGGGGCTCACGCCGCAGCGGCTGGAGTCGGTCTTCCGGCCCAAGGCCCAGGCCGCCTGGCTGCTGCACGAGCTGACCGCCGACCTGCCCCTGCGGGCTTTCGTGCTGTTCTCCTCGATCGCCGGGGTGCTCGGCAACGCGGGGCAGGGCAACTACGCGGCGGCGAACAGCTTCCTCGACGCGCTCGCCGCCCACCGACGGGCGTCCGGGCTGCCGGCGCTCTCCATTGCCTGGGGCATGTGGTCGATGTCGACCGGGATGGCCGCGGAGCTGACCGCGGCCGACGAGGCCCGGCTGTCCCGGGCCGGCGTGGCGGCCATCTCGGCCGAGCAGGGCCTGGACCTGTTCGACACGGCGCTGCGCGAAGCCACGACCGGCGACCCGCTGGTGGTGGCCTCCCGCTGGGACCTGGCGGCGCTGCGCTCGCGGGCCGAGAGCGGCGACGACATCCCGGTGGTGCTGCGCGGCCTGGTCCAGCCCGCCCTGCGACCGCAGGGCGGCAGCGCGGCGAGCGCCTTCGGCCCGGTCGCCCGGCTCGCCGCACTGCCGACCGACGAGGCCCGGGCGGAGATCGTGACGGCGCTGCGTTCGCACGTCGCCCGGGTGCTGGCCCACGGCTCGGCCGCCGCAGTGGAGATGGACCGGACCTTCAGCGAGATGGGCTTCGACTCGCTGACCGCGGTCGAACTGCGCAACCGGCTCAACTCGGAGCTGGGCATGCAGTTGCCGGCGGCGTTGGTCTTCGACCACCCCACCGTCGACGCGCTGGCCGACTACCTGCTCGGCGAGCTGGCGCCGGCGGCGCCAGCGGTCAACGACGTGCTGACCGAGACCCTCGACCGGATCACCGCGCAACTCGCCGACGACGACACCGGGGAGCGGGACCGGGTGGTGGCGACGTTGCAGGCGGCCCTGCTCCGGCTCGGCCTGGGGACCAGCGCGGAGGCGTCGAAGGCGCAGCTGGATGCCGCCTCGGACGAGGAGATCTTCCAGTACATCGACACCCAGCTCTGACGATCCAGCTTCCCACCACCCACGCGCTAGGACAGGGGATTTGACAGATGGCAGCCGAGAACAAGCTCCGCGAATATCTCAAGCGGGTCACCGTCGACCTGACTGAGGCGCGCCGGCAGCTCGCCGAGGCCGATGCCGGCCGGCACGAGCCGATCGCCATCGTGGGCCTGTCCTGCCGGTTGCCCGGCGCGCAGAACGTGGACGCCTACTGGGAACTGCTCCGCGACGGGCGTAGCGCGGTGCTCGACGACGCGCCGGACGGCCGGTACGACCTCGACCCGTACGTCGCCGACCACGGCGTCTACACCCGTCGCGGAGCATTCCTCTCCGACATCACCCGCTGGGACTCCGAGTTCTTCGGCTCGCCACCCCGCGAGGCGCTGCGGATGGACCCGCAGCAGCGGCTGCTGATGGAGCTGACCTGGGAGGCGCTGGAGGACGCCGGCACCCCGCCGGCCCGGGTGGCGGGCAGCCGCACCTCGGTGATGATCGGCTTCTCGGACACCACCCAGTACGGCCGGTTGCAGTCGGAACTGCAGGGCGCCGCCGCCTTCACCGACCCGTACGCTGGGCAGGGCAGCTCGGCGAGCGTGGTCGCCGGCCGCCTCGCGTACCACTTCGACCTGCGCGGCCCGACCGTCACCCTGGACACCGCGTGCTCGTCGTCGCTGGTCGCGGTGCACCTCTCCAGTGCGGCGCTGCGCCGCGGCGAGTGCGACCTGGCGGTGGCCGCGGGCGGCTTCCTGCTCATCCAACCCGACCTGTACGTCAACGCCTGCGCCACCTCGATGCTCTCCCGGGACGGGCTGAACAAGACCTTCGACGCCGACGCCGACGGTTACGTGATGGGCGAGGGCGCCGGGGTGGTGGTGCTGGAGCGGCTCTCCGACGCGCTGCGCAACGGCCGTCGGATCCACGCGGTGATCCGCGGCTCGGCGGTCAACCAGGACGGTCACAGCAACGGGATGACCGCGCCGAACCGGGGCGCCCAGGTGGACGTCATCCGCCGGGCGCTGGCCGCCGCGCGGACCAGCCCGGACGAGATCTGCTACGTGGAGGCGCACGGCTCCGGCACCCGGCTCGGCGACTCGATCGAGCTCGGCGCGCTGGGCGACGTCTTCGGCGGCCGGTCCCCGGCGACGCCGCTGCACGTCGGGGCGGTGAAGACCAACATCGGGCACACCCAGGCGGCGGCCGGCATCGCCGGGCTGATCAAGACGGTGCTGGTGCTCAAGCAGGGTGTGGTCCCACCGAACCTCAACCTGGTCAACCCCTCCGAGGCGGCCCTGGCCAGCGACACCGTGCGGCCGGCGACGACGACGCTGGACCTGCCCGAGCAGGACCGGCCCCGGCTGGCCGGGGTCAGCTCGTTCGGCTGGTCGGGCACGAACGCGCACCTGGTGCTGGAGGCCGCCCCGCAGGCCGAGCCGGTCGCGGAGGCACCCGGCCCGTACCTGCTGCCGGTCTCCGCGCACCACCCGGCGGCGTTGCGTGAGAAGCTCGGCGCGCTGGGCGGCGCGCTGGACCGCTGCACCGTCGCCGACCTGGCGTACACCCTGCAGAGCGGGCGGGCCGAGCACCGCTTCCGCCGGGCGGTCCTCGCCACGGACACCGCCGACGCCACCGGGCGGCTCACCGCCGCGGCCGGCGCGGCCGGTGTGCGCAGCCTGCGTGACCGGCCGCGGGTGGCCTTCCTGCTGCCCGGCTCCGGTGCCGGTCACCGCGGGCTCGGGGGCGGGCTCTACCGGCGTGAGCCGGCCTACGCGGCCGCGGTGGACAGCTGCGTCGAGATCGCCGCCGAGCATTGCGGGCTGGACCTGCGGCCGTTCCTCCACGCCGGACCCGGTGCCGAGGCCGACCGGCCGGAACTGGCCGAGTCGTTCCACTTCGTCGTCCAGTACGCGCTCGCCCAGCTGCTGCTGCACCGCGGGGTCCGGCCGGACGTGCTGGTCGGCCAGGGGATCGGCGAGCAGGTCGCGAACTGCCTGGCCGGGGTGCTCACCCTCACCGACGCGCTTCGGCTCACCAGCCTGCGGGTCCGGCCGACCGACGACACGGCGAGCGGCACCGAGGCGGCCGAGGTGCCCGACCCGGTGACCCGGCAGGCGCCGGCGATCCCCGTGGTCAGGGTCGCGACCGACGGTACCGACCTGGCCCGGCAGTTGCCGCGGGACGTCGACGTCCTGGTGGAGTTGGGCGCGGGCACCGTACTCGGCGACCTGCTGGCCAGCCAGCTTCCCGATCAGCCGGACACCGTCCTGCTCGGCACCCTGCCCGCCGGGGCGACCGGCGGGGACGCGGCCGACGTGGCGAGCCTGCTGGACACCTGCGGGCGGCTGTGGGAGATCGGGGTGACCCTCGACTGGTCCGCGCTGCGCGGTGGTCCGGCCCGGCTGGCGGACCTGCCGACCTACCCGTTCCAGCGGCAGCGGCACTGGTTCGAGCGACCGGCCGGCCCGGCCGTGGCCCGGCCGGGCACCGAGGCGGTCGAGGCCGAGCCCGCCCCGGGCGACGAGCACGTGCGGTTGCTGACCCAGCAATGGCGAGCGGCGCCCACCGGTGCCGCCACCGTCCCGACCGCCGGGCGGTACGTGCTGCTCGCGCCGGCCGGTGCCGGTACCGCCACCGAGGTAGCCGACGAACTCGCCACCCGGCTGCGCCGCTCCGGCGGCGACGTGGTGCTGGCGACCTGCCCCGGCGACCTCGTCGCGCTGCTCGGCACCGGCCCGAACACGGTGGTCGACCTGTCGATGACGCAGCCGGTGCCGGCCGACGCGGCCGCCGCCGCGGTGCACGGCGCATCGGCGGTGCTCGCCGCCTGCGGCGGTAGCGGCCACAGCGGTACCCGCGTGATGGTGGTCACCCAGGGCGGCCAGGCGGTGCCGGACGGTGCCGGGGTGACCGTCGGTGGCGCCGCGCCGGCCCAGGCCGCGGTCGCGGTGCTGCCGGTGGTCGCCAATCAGGAGTACCTGGACCTGGAGAGCGTCAACGTCGACCTCGACCCGGAGTACGGCCCCGGCGCGATGGCCGACGCCCTCGCCGCCGAGCTGGGCCGCCGCTCCGACGAGGTGCTCGTCGCCCACCGGGGCGGCACCCGGTTCCTGCCGACGTACGAGGCACCGGCGACGCCGCTGGAGACCCACCCGGTGGCCAGCGGCGGCACCTACCTGATCACCGGCGGTCTCGGCGACATCGGTCTCACGATCGCCGGGCACCTGGTGCGCAACGGCGCGGCCGGGCTGGTGCTGACCAGCCGGCGTGGGCTGCCCGACGACCCGGCCGACCCCCGGCACGCCGCCGTGGCGGCCCTGCGCGCGCTCGGCGCGACGGTGCGCACCCCGCGCGTCGACGTCACCGACGAGTCGGCCATGCGGGCGCTCTTCACCGACGTCCGGATCGACGGCGTGGTGCACGCGGCGGCTGACGCCGGCACCGACACCTTCGTGGCACTGCGGGACCTCGACGGGGCCGCGGTGGCCCGGCAGTTCGGGGCCAAGGTGGACGGCGCCCGGGCGATCGCCCGGATCGTCGCCGGACTGGACGACCGGCTGGTACCGGACTGGTGCCTGCTCTTCTCCTCCACCTCGGCCCTGCTCGGCGGGGTGACCTTCGGTGGCTACGCCGCGGCGAACGCGGCGCTGACCGCGCTCGCCCACGCCGGCACCGACGGACGCAGCCGGTGGATCTCCGCCGGCTGGGACACCTGGGCCTGCACTTTGCAGCGGCTGCGCGACGGGATCGGCGCGAGCATGGCCAGCCACGCGATGAGCGACGCCGAGGCCCTGGCCGCCTTCGACCGGCTGGTCGGCACCGCGCTGCCCGCCGTGGTGGTCGCCGCCGGCGGCCTGGACGACCGGCTGCCCCGCCTCGGCGGCGCGACCGTCGAGCCGGTCGGCGGAGACGCGATCCGCCACCCGCGCCCGGATCTGCCGCAGCCCTACACCCCGCCGCTGACCGGCACGGAGCGGGCGCTGGCCGAACTCTGGTCCGACGTGCTCGGCATCGAGCCGGTCGGCATCCACGACAACTACTTCGACCTCGGCGGCACCTCGCTGCTGGTGCCCCGGCTGCTGGGGCTGGTCAAGAACCGGTTCGCGGTGGCGGTACCGACCGTGTCGCTGTTCGAGGCACCGACCGTCCGGTCCTTCAGCGCGCTGCTCGAGCAGCAGCGTGGCCCGGCCCCGGCGGTGCCGGCCCGGACCGGAGAGCCGGCCGTCGCGCCGGCCGCCGTCGCCGCGCCGGTGGCACCCGTGTCGGTCGCCGCACCGGCCGCGCCCAGCGGCGCCGAACTCGTCGTGGCGGCATCGACCGCGCCGGTGCTCGACGGGGAGCAGCTGGACCGGCGGATCGCCATCGTCGGGATGGCCGGGCGGTTCCCGGGCGCCGAGGACGTGGCCGCCTTCTGGCGCAGCCTCTGCGCCGGTGAGGAGCTGATCAGCTTCTTCACCCCGGAGGAGCTGGTCGAGGCGGGCGTGCCGGCCGAGCTGGCGCACGACCCGGCCTACGTACCGGCCCGCCCGATCCTCGACGACATCGCCGGCTTCGATGCCGGGTTCTTCGGCATCAGCCCGCGGATGGCCGCGCTGACCGACCCGCAGCAGCGGCTCTTCCTCGAGGTCTGCTGGGAGGCGCTCGAACAGTCCGGCTACTGCCGGCCGGAGCACCGGGGGCGGGTGGGGGTCTTCGGTGGCACCAACATCAGCACCTACCTGCTCGGCGCGCTCGGCCAGCTGAGCATGCACGAGGACCTGAGCGAGTACGAGCTCATCATGGGCAACGACAAGGACGCCCTGACCACCACCGTGTCGTACCTGTTCGACCTGCACGGCCCGAGCGTCGCGGTGCAGACCTTCTGCTCCACCTCACTGGTCGCGGTGCACCTGGCGGTCCGCAGCCTGCGCAGCGGCGACTGCGAGATGGCGCTGGCCGGCGGCGTGTCGATCCGGGTGCCGGACAAGCAGGGCCACCTGTCCACCCCGGGCGGCATGGAGTCGCGCGACGGGCACGTGCACACCTTCGACGCGCAGGCCAGCGGGACGATGTTCGGCGACGGCGCCACCGTCGTGGTGCTCAAGCGGCTGGACGCCGCGCTGCGCGACGGCGACCACGTCTACGGAGTCATCCGCGGCTCGGCGATGAACAACGACGGCGCGCTGAAGGTCGGTTACACCGCGCCGAGCGTCGCCGGGCAGGCCCGGGTGATCGCCGCCGCGATGGCCGACGCCGGGGTGAGCCCCGAGGAGATCAGCTACGTCGAGGCGCACGGCACCGCGACCGAACTGGGTGACCCGATCGAGGTCGCCGCGCTGACCCGGGCGTTCGGCAGCACGGAGCAGCGGCAGTACTGCCCGATCGGCGCGGTCAAGACCAACGTCGGGCACATGAACCACGCGGCCGGTACCGCCGGCCTGATCAAGACCGCGCTGTCCCTGCAGTCCCGGGTGATCCCGCCGACCCTGCACTACACGCAGGCCAACCCGGCGATCGACTTCGAGAACAGCCCCTTCTACGTCAACGTCGACCTCGCCGATTGGCCGGCCATCGAGGGCCGGCCCCGCATCGCCGGGCTCAACTCCATCGGGATGGGAGGCACCAACGTGCACGTCGTCGTGCAGGAGCCACCGGTACGCCCGGAGGTGCCGGAGACCGACGAGCTCACCGGCCCGGCGCACACCCGCCGGTACCAGGTGGTGCCGGTGTCGGCCCGGACCGCGAGCGCGGCGGACCGCGCGGTGCGGCGCCTCGGCGAGCACCTGGACTGCCAGCCGCACGCCAGGCTGGCCGACGTGGCGTTCTCGTTGCAGGTCGGACGCAAGACCTTCGAGCACCGGCGGGTGGCGGTGACCGCCACCCTGGACGAGACGGTCGGTACCCTGACCGGACGCGACGGCGCCCCGCCCCCGATGGGCCGGGTGGAGGCGGTACAGGGCCGACCGGTGGCGTTCCTGCTCGCCGGCGTCGGCGAGCAGTACCCGGGACTGGTCGGTGAGCTGTACCGGCGTGAACCGGTGTTCCGCGCCGCGCTGGACGAGTGCCTGGCCCCGATCGCCGCGGCACTGCCCGAACTGGACCTCACCGACCTGCTGACCGGGCCCCGCGGCGGCGGCTCCGACCTGGCGGCGCTGCTCGGCCGGGGCGGCGGCACCGATCCGCGTACCGCCGCCCTGCGCCGCACCGAGGTGGCCCAGCCGCTGCTCTTCGCCGTGGACTACGCGCTGGCCAGCACGTTGTTGGCCTGGGGGCTGCGGCCGACCGCGATGCTTGGTTACAGCCTCGGCGAGTACGTCGCGGCCTGCCTGGCCGGGGTGCTGTCGCTGCCCGACGCGATCGCCCTGGTGGTGCACCGGGCCAAGCTGATCGGGGCGCTGGAGACCGGCTCGATGGCTGCGGTGCCGCTGGCCGCCGACGAGCTGCGCCGCCGGTTCCGGCTGGAGCAGCGCGGGCTGGACATCGCCGCGATCAACGGGCCGGAGACGGTGGTGGTCGCCGGTCCGACCGCCGCGCTCGACCAGCTCGCCGCCGACCTGCGTCAGGCCGAGATCCCGTGCCGGCCGCTGGAGACCAGCCACGCGTTCCACTCCCGGATGCTGGCCGGGATCAGCGACGAGCTGACCGCCTGGGTGGCCGCCAACATCCGGCTCGACCCGCCCCGGCTGCCCTACATCTCCAACGTCACCGGCGCGCTGGCCGACGCCGCGCTGGTGCGCGATCCGGCCTACTGGGCCCGGCACATGTGCCAGCCGGTGCAGTTCGAGGCGGGCGTGCAGGTGCTGCTCGCCGACCCGGAACTGGCCCTGGTCGAGATCGGCCCCGGCCAGTCGCTCGGCGCGCTGGTGCGCTCCGCCGGCTGCCCGCCGCAGCGCTGGCCGTTGATCACCGCGACGCTGCCGGCCGGCAGCGACCCGCGCCCCGCCGACCTGGTGCTCACCGACGCGCTGGCCCGGCTCTGGCTGACCGGCGTCGAGATCGACTGGGCGGCACACCATGGCCGCGGCGACGGGGCCACCCCGGTCTACCGGGCCGCCCCCGGCCGGATTCCGTTGCCCACCTACCCGTTCGAGCGGCAGCGGTACTGGATCGAGCAGACGCCGATGACCGCCGGGCGGGAGGGCGGCGCCGAGCTGCCGGCCGAACCGACAAGCCTGGCCGAGATCGGCCGGATCCCGCGGCTGCCCGAGGAGCAGTGGCTGCACCTGCCGGTGTGGCGGCAGACCGCAGCCCCGGCCTCCGACGAACGGCAGCCCGACTCGTGGCTGGTCTACGCCGGTACCGGCGCCACCGCCGACGGGGTGCTCGCCGAGCTGGAGCGGACCGCGGCGGCCACCGGCGCGCGGTTGACCGTGGTGCGGGCCGGCGCGGAGTACCACGCGGCCGCCGACGGCTACACCGTCCGGCCGGGAGACCCGGCGGACGCGCTCACCATGCTGCGCGCCCTGCGGGCGGCCGGGGTCGGACTGGACCGGGTGGTGCACCTGTGGACCGTCGGCGAGCTGCCGGACGAGGACCGGACCGTGGCGCTGGGCCTGCACACCCTGGTCGCACTGGCCCGTGCGGCGGCCGAACTCGGCCTGGACCGGTGGGCTCTGGACATCGTCAGCACCGGCTCACAGCAGGTGCTCGACGGCGCCGAGGCCCGGCCGGCCAGCGCCACCGTGCTCGGCCCGGCCCTGGTCATCCCGCTGGAGTATCCGTCGGTCAGCACCCGGCTGGTCGACGTGGAGCCGGCCACCCCGGCCGGCGCGGTCGTCGCCGAGCTGCGTCGCCCGCGGACCGAGCCGACGGTGGCGATCCGCGCCGGTCGGCGCTGGGTGTGCGGCTACGAGTCGATCCCGCCGGCCGACCTGGACACCGCCCGCCAGGTGCTCCGCGACGGCGGGGTGTACCTGATCACCGGTGGGCTGGGCGGCATCGGGCTCGGCCTGGCCGCGCAGCTGACGCAGGACTGCCGGGCCCGGCTGGTGCTGTTCGGGCGTACCGGTCTGCCGGCGGCCGAGCGGTGGGCCGGCATCCTGGCCGGCTCCGACAAGGTGGACGAGGGCACCCGCAGCCGGGTGGAACGGGTCCAGGCGCTCGTCGAGGCCGGGGCCGAGGTCGAGATCGTGGTCGGTGACGTTGCCGACCCGACCGACGTCCGGCGGGCGGTCGACGTCGCCCGGGAGCGCTTCGGCGCGCTGCACGGCATCCTGCACACCGCGGGCGTACCCGGCACCGGGTTGATGCAGTTCAAGCTGCCCACCGACTCCGACCTGGTGCTCGCGCCCAAGGTCGCCGGCACCCGGGCGATCGTCGAGGCGCTGCGGGTCGGTGCCGACGACGAGATCCGGCTCGACTTCCTGGTGCTCTTCTCGTCGATCACCTCCGCCACGGGTGGTGGCCCCGGCCAGGTCGACTACTGCGCCGCGAACGCCTATCTGGACCGCTACGCCAACATGCTCACCGCCGCCGGACGACCCACCCTCTCGGTGAACTGGGGCGAGTGGGCCTGGAACGCCTGGGACGGCGGGCTGAGCGGGTTCGACAGCGAGGTGCAGGCGTTCTTCTCGGCGAACCGGGCCCGCTTCGGCATCACCTTCGAGGAGGGCTGGCGCACCCTGCTGCGGGCGCTCGCCTCGGGGGAGTCGCAGTTGGTCGCGGCGACCCAGGACCTGGCCACCATGGTCCGGTTCAGCCGGTGGTTCAACGTCGAGGCGGTGACCGCGCCGAACGGCACGGCCAGCTCCGAGGCACGGCACCCGCGGCCGGAACTGGTGACCCGCTACCAGGAGCCGACCGGGCCGACCGAGCTGGGCGTGGCCGAGGTCTGGTGCGACTCGCTCAAGCTGGAGCGGGTCGGCGTCGCCGACAACTACTTCGAACTCGGCGGCAACTCGCTGCTCGGCATCGCGCTGCTCAACACGCTGCGCCGCCGGTTCACCGAGGCGGAACTGCCGCCACACATCCTCTACGAGGCACCGACGGTGGCCGCGCTCGCGCGAGTCATCGACGGCACCGCCGCCCGGGCCGCCGCCGCGGCCGAGGACGACGGTCAGCTGCGGGCGCAGCTGCGCCGGTCCGGTCTGAAGACCGCGGCGGCCCGCCGCCGCGCGTCGTGACGACGGTGTCCGTCTCCGCCAACCAGCGTTCGCGACCCGTCGGCGGCGGGTGCTCGGCAAGTTCAGTCAATCAGGGTACGGAAAGGGAGAAGTCATGACCGTCATCGGCGTAGTCGGCGCCGGCGTCATGGGCGTCGGAGTGGCACAGAATCTGGCCCAGTACGGGTACGAGGTCGTCCTGGTCGACCGGACCGAGGAGATCCTCGCCGGGGCCCGGGCCGTGATCGCCCGCAACTGCCGGATGAGCCGGCTGATGGGCGGACCGGCGCTGGACCCGGACGCCATCCTGGCGAGGATCACCACCGCGGTGGGGGTCGAGGCGTTGGACAAGGCCTCGGCCGTGATCGAGAACGTCACCGAGAACTGGGACATCAAGCGCGAGGTCCACCAGCGCCTCGACGAGGTGTGCCCGGCGGAGACGGTGATCATCGTGAACACCTCGGCGATCCCGATCACCCGGGTCGCCGCGGTCGGCAAGCACCCGGAGCGGGTCATCGGGGTGCACTTCATGAACCCGGTACCGGCCAAGCCGGTGGTGGAGATGATCCCCGGCTTCCACACCTCGGCGTCGACCATCGAGCGCACCCGGGAGCTGCTGAGCGGGATGGGGAAGAAGGCGGTCGACGTCAAGGACGCCTCCGGCTTCGTCTCCAACCGGGTGCTGATGCTGACCGTGAACGAGGCGGCGTTCCTGGTCCACGAGGGCGTCGCCACCGCCGAGTCGGTCGACGAGGTGTTCCGGGGCTGCTTCGGCCACCCGATGGGTCCGCTGGAGACCGCCGACCTGATCGGCGTCGACACGATCCTCTACAGCGTCGAGGTCCTCTACGAGCACTACGCGGACAGCAAGTACCGCCCGTGCCCGCTGCTCAAGCAGATGACCGACGCCGGACTGCACGGCCGGAAGACCGGCCGTGGCTTCTACAACTACGAGAGCTGAGGACGACACCATGTCGGAGACGGTCAACATCCAGATCCTGTCCTTCATCCAGGGTCGCTTCCCGCAGGCGCAGATCGGCGAGACCGACGACATCTTCGCCTGCGGCTACATCAACTCGCTCTTCGCGATGGAGCTGGTGATGTTCCTCGAGAAGACCTTCGAGTTCACGATCCCGAACGACGAGCTGAGCATCGACAACTTCCGTACCGTCAGCGCGATGACCGCGCTGGTGGACCGGCAGCGTCGCGGCGTGACGGTCGGGTAGTGCGGCGATGACGAGTCTCATGCAGGCGCCGCTGTCGCTGACCGGACCGGTAACCCGGGCCAGCACCCGTGCCTTCGTCGACGAGCACATCTCTCCGTACGCCGACGCCTACGACCGGGCCGGCGCCATCCCCGAGGAACTGCTGGAGCGGATCGGCGACGCCGGGCTCTGGGCGCCGTTCCTGCCCCCGACGGTCGGCGGCGCCGGGCTGGACCTGGTGACCCTCGGCGAGGTGCACGAGGAGGTGGGCCGGGGCTGCTCCTCGGTACGCAGCCTGCTCACCGTGCACACCATGGCCTCCTGGGCGGTGCAGCGCTGGGGCGACGCCGAGCAGTTGGCGCGCTGGGGGCCGGAGCTGGCCAGCGGGCGTACCCTCGGGGCGTTCTGCCTCTCCGAGCCGGGCGCCGGCAGCGACACCTCCAACCTGGCCACCACCGCGGTCGCCCGGGGCGGCGACTGGCTGCTCAACGGGGTGAAGACCTGGACCACCGGTGGCCAGCGGGCGGACCTGTTCCTGGTCTTCGCCCGGACCGCGTCGAGCATCGTGGCGCTGCTGGTGCCGCGGGACACCCCTGGGGTGTCGGTGCGGCCGATCCACGACATGCTCGGCACCCGGGCGTCGATGCTGGCCGAGATCACCTTCACCGACGTGCTGCTCGGCCGGGAAGCCCAGCTCGGCCCGAGCGCCTTCGCCTCCGGGATGGTGCTCACCGGCACGCTGGACCTCGGCCGGTACAGCGTCGCCACCGGCAGCGTCGGCATCCTCCAGGCCTGCCTGGACGCCTGCGTCGGCTACACCTCCCGCCGCAGGGTCGGCGGCTCGCCGCTGCGCGACCTGCCGCTGATCCAGGCGAAGATCTCCGACATGGTGACCGACGTCCGGGCGGCCCGGATGCTGGTCGCCGAGGCCGGCCGGCTCAAGGACGCCGGTGACGCCTCGACCATCATGGCGACCTGGGTGGCGAAGTACTTCGCCTCCACCGCCGCAGCGCGGCACGCCGCCGAGGCGGTCCAGGTGCACGGCGCCAACGGGTGCAGCCCGGACTACCCGGTCGCCCGCTACTACCGGGACGCGAAGGTCATGGAGATCATCGAAGGCAGCAACGAGATCCAACGGATGACCATCGCCGGCGAGGCCTACCGGGGGTGGGCGGCATGAGCGTGCTGGCGCAGGCCCCGCCGACCAAGCCCAAGCAGGGCCGCATCAAGTGCGTGGTCTGGGACCTGGACCACACCGTCTGGGACGGGGTGCTGCTGGAGGACGGCGAGGTGACCGTCCGGCCGGCTGCGGTCGAGCAGATCCGCGCGCTGGACGCGATGGGCGTGCTCAACTCGGTTGCCAGCAAGAACGACCACGAAGCGGCCATGGCCAAGCTGCGCGAACTCGGCCTGGACGAGATGTTCGTGTTCCCCCGGATCGGCTGGGACGCCAAGTCCGAGTCGATCCGGCAGATCGCCGCGAAGCTCAACCTGGGCCTGGACGCGTTCGCCTTCGTCGACGACCAGGAGTTCGAGCGGGCCGAGGTGGCGTACGCGCTGCCCGAGGTGACCTGTGTGGACGCCGCCGACATCGAGCAGGTGCTGACCGGGGTGGAGTTCCGGCCGCGGTTCATCACCGACGAGTCGGCCCAGCGCCGGGGCATGTACCAGAGCCAGCTGACCCGCGACGAGGTGGCCGCCGACTTCGTGGGGACCAGCGAGGAGTTCCTCGCCACCCTGGACATGACCTTCACCATCGAGCCGGCCCGGCGGGAGGACCTGCAGCGCGCCGAGGAGTTGACCGTCCGCACCAACCAGCTCAACTCGACCGGCAAGACGTACTCCTACGATGAGCTCGACGCGCTGCGCGAGTCACCGGACCACCTGCTGCTGGTCGCGACGCTGACCGACCGGTTCGGCTCGTACGGCAAGATCGGCGTCGCGCTGGTGGAGAAGAGCAAGCCGGACTGGCGGCTGCACATGATCCTGATGTCCTGCCGGGTGATGTCCCGGGGCGTCGGCTCGGTGCTGCTCGGCCACATCATGAGCCAGGCGAAGGCGGCCGGGGCCGGCCTGCGGGCGGACTTCGTGGAGACCGGCCGTAACCGGATGATGCAGATCACCTACGCGTTCAGCGGTTTCCGGGAGGTCAGCCGGGACGGTTCGCACCTGGTGCTGGCGGCGAACCTGGACAACCTGCAGGAGCCGCCGGACTACGTCCGGATCGAGGTGTTGCGGTGACCAGGACGGTCGACGACACCCGGCTGCGCCGTTGGCTGCCGTTCGGCATGTCCGACGGCGACGTGCGGCTCTACTGCCTGCCGCACGCCGGCGGGTCGGCGTCGGCGTACCGGCCCTGGTTCGGCCGGTTGGGGCCGGTGGCGGTCTGCCCGGTGCAGCCGCCCGGCCGGGAGACCCGGCTGCGGGAGGAGCCGTTCACCGAGGTGGAGGCGCTGGTCGGCGAGCTGGCCGAGGTGGTGCTCACGGAGGACGACCGCCCCTGGGCGGTCTACGGGCACAGCCTGGGCGCGGTGGTCGGGTTCGAGCTGGTGCGCGAGATCCGCCGGCGCGGCGGCCCGGACCCGGTGCACCTCTTCGTCTCCGCCAGCCCGGCACCCGGCACGCCGGACACCGACCCGCAGGTGACCGGCCTGGACGACGAGCAGGTGGTGGCGATGCTGCGCCGGCTCGGCGGTACACCGGACTGGATGCTGGCCGACCCGAGCGTACGGCGGATGATCCTGCCGCCGTTCCGCGGCGACTTCGCGCTCAAGGAGAACTACCGGTACCGGACCGAGCCGCCGCTGCGGGTGCCGATCACCGCGATCGCGGCCAGCCACGACCCACGCGCCAGCGCGGTGTCGATGCACGGCTGGCGCGAGGAGACCACCGGGCGGTTCCGGGCGCACAGCATCGGTGGTGGACACTTCGCTGTCCTCGAACAGCCCTCGGTGACCCACCGGTACATCGGCGCGGCGCTCGGTATGCTCGCCGGCGCCGGGCCGGTGGGAGGGACCCCGTGAGCACCGTGCAGATCGCGACGCGGCCGCCGCTGCCCGAGCGGTCGATCGACGATCCGCCCCGGCCGGCCCCGGTGCCGGCCGGGGCGCCGCCCCGGGTGCTCGCCGAGTGGTTCGACCGGGGGCTGCGGATCGACCCGACGGCCGAGGCGCTGCGGGTCGACGGGCACACCTACAGCTACCGCTGGCTGCACGAGCGGGCGTTGGCGCTGGCCGGCGACCTGGTCACCACGGCCGGCGCGGCGCCGCGCCGGGTCGGACTGCTGGCCAGCCGCACCCCGCAGGCGTACGCCGGTCTGCTCGCCGCGGTCTACTCCGGTGCGGCGGTGGTGCCGCTGCACCCCGACTTCCCGGCCGAGCGGACCCGGCAGATGATGGCGGCCGCCCGGGTGGACACGCTGATCGTGGACGAGCACGGCGAGCGGGTGCTGCCCGAGTTGGCCGCCGAACTCACCGACGTGGTGGTGGTCCGCGAGCCGGGTGGCACCCCGCTCGCCGCGCCCCGGCAGGTCGGTGCCGACGAGATCGCCTACATCCTGTTCACCTCGGGCTCCACCGGCCGGCCCAAGGGCGTACCGGTGCTGCACCGCAACGTCGACGCGTACCTGCGGTTCGTGCACGACCGGTACGGCTTCACCGCCGCGGACGTCTTCTCCCAGACCTTCGACCTGACCTTCGACCTGGCGATGTTCGACCTCTTCGCGGGGTGGGGCAGCGGCGGCACGGTGGTCACCGTCCCGCCCACCTGCTACGCCAACCTTGCGGAGTTCCTGACCGAGCACCGGATCACCGTCTGGTTCTCCTCGCCCAGCGTGGTCGCGTTGGCCCGCCGGCTGCGCCGGCTGGCGCCCGACGCCTTTCCCGGCCTGCGCTGGAGCCTGTTCTGCGGGGAGCCGTTGCTCGCGCACGACGCCGCCGACTGGCAGGCCGCCGCACCGGGCAGCCTGGTGGAGAACCTGTACGGCCCGACCGAGCTGACCATCTCGTGCAGCGTGCACCGGTGGGACCCCGACTCGTCGCCGGCCCGCTGTGTCAACGACGTGGTGTCGATCGGCACCATGCATCCGGGCATGCGCCATCTGATCCGACCGGTCGCCCGGGAGGCGGCCGACGACGCCGGGATCGAGCTGCCCGGCGCCACCGCCGGTACCGTCGGTGAGCTGTGCGTGACCGGGGACCAGATGTTCCCCGGTTACCTCGACCCGGCCGACGACGAAGGCCGGTTCCTGCGCCACGGCGGCGAGCGCTGGTACCGCACCGGTGACCTGGTCCGGCCGATCGGCGGCGGCGAGCTGGCCTACCTCGGCCGGGTGGACCACCAGGTCAAGATCCGTGGGGTACGGGTCGAACTGGCCGAGATCGAGTGCCGGTTGCGCGCGCTGGACGGCGTCCAGGACGCGGTCGCGGTGGTGGTCGACGACGTGCTGGTGGCGTTCTGCGTGGGGGTTCGCCGTCCGGCCGCCGTGCTGGCCGGCGAACTGGCCGCCACCCTGCCGCGCGCACTGCTGCCCCGGCGGTTCGTCTTCCTGGCCGAGTTTCCGCTCAACACCAACCGCAAGACCGACCGTCGGGCGCTGGCCGCGACCGCCGCCGAGCTGGCCGGCAGCTGACCCGGCGAGCGAGGGGGCACCGGCAGACCGCCGGTGCCCCCTCGCTTGGTTCAGCCTGACTGTTACTGATCCTGCCCGACCAGGGCGGCCAGCTGGCGGACCGTCGGGTACTCCACCAGCGCGGTGACCGGCAGCTGCGCCGAGACGTTGCTGCGCAGCTTGGTGGCGAGCGAGATGGCGATGAGCGAGTGTCCACCCAGCTCGAAGAAGTTGTCGGTGGCGCCGACAGTCTCCAGGCCGAGGGTGGCCGCCCAGATGTCGGCGATCGTGCGCTCCACCCCGGTCTCCGGTTCGACGTACGGGGTGGCCAGCGTGGGCCGGGGATGGCGCTCGCGTTCGACCTCCTCGGCACCGCCGGCCGCCGGGTCGTTGGTGACCCACTGCGCGATCCGGGCCTCGATCGGGCCTGTGGAGATCACCAGGTGGCCGACGTGCCCGACGGCGGCGAGGGCCCGACCGAAGACGTCGACCCCCTCGGCCGGCGACATCTCGTACTCGCGGACCGTCTGCCCGGTCATCCCGTCCGGTCGGCTCGGATCGATCGCCCAGGTGTCCCAGTCGACGGTGATCCAGCGCCCCTCGCCGCGCAGCCGGGCCACCCGGGCGTACGCGTCGAGGCCGGCGTTCGCCGCCGAGTACGGTCCCAGCGCGATCCCCCCAAGCACGGCGGAGACCGAGGACAGCGTGATGCGCCGGTCCGGGGCGTGCTCACCGAGCACCGCCTGGAGCACGTGGAAGCCGTGGATCTTGGCATTCAGGTGCGCGTCGCAGGACGCCCGGTCGGAGAGGTGGGCCAGCCCGAAGTACTCCGGGCTCTGGATGCCGGCCGCGTGCACCACCACGTCGATGCCGCCGAACTCGGCCACCGCGGCGTCGACCACCTCGCGCATCCGCGCCTCGTCCCCGACGTCGGCGGCTGTCGCCAGCACCGCGGCGCCCTGCCGCTCCAGGTCGAGGATGTTGCGGATGTGCCGGGCGACCCGGTCGTCGCCGTCCTTCCGCGCCGGCCACTGCTCGCGCGGCGGCAGCGCGGTCCGGGCGGTGAGCACCAGTCGGCAGCCGTAGCGCTCCGCCAGGTGCCGGGCCAGCACCAGTCCCACGTCGCCGAGCCCGCCGGTGATCAGCACGGTGTCACCGGCGCTGACGATCGGCCGGTCCGTCGTCGGGGCGGGCAGCGGGTGCGGTCGGTAGTGCCGGGACCAGGCGTCGCCGTCCCGGACCGCGACCGGGCCCTGGTGCGGGTGCACGCTGGCGGCGAGCGCCTGCTCGACGTCGACGGTGCCGGCCACGTCGACGTGCCGGCAGGCCAGGAACGGGTTCTCCTGGGCCAGGCTCGGCGCCAGCGCGGCCAGCGTGGCGTGCTCGGGGTGGCGCAGATCGGCACCGAGCACCCCGAGCGCCCCGGAGGTCAGCAGCACCAGCTCGGTCGGCGGGGTGTCCGGGTCGTCGGCCAGCGCCCGCACCAGGGCGAGCGCGGAGCGGAATCCCCGGTCCTGCTCCCGCTCGAAGTGCTCGCCGCCGGTGCCCTCGGGGGAGCCCAGGCTGAACCCGTGCACGATGGTGCGCGGGGCGACGAACAGGGCACGGACCAGCTCGGCCAGGTCGTCCGGCGCGTCGGCGCGGACGGTGAAGTCGCCGGCCTCGTCCTGCTCGAACGCCTCGCCCGGCCGGGCCGCGCAGACCTCGGCGCCGGCCTCGACCAGTCGGGCGAGCAGCGCCTCGCCGCGCTCGTCGGCGGCGAGCACCAGCCACGGGCCGGCGGCGCGCAGCCGCTCGTCCAGGTCGGCGGTGTCCAGCGGGCGCGGTGTCCAGGTCGGCAGGTAGGTCCACTCCGCCGGGTCGTCGACGCGGCCCTCGACCGGCCGGGCAGCAGTGGCCTGCGCCGGGCGGGGCTTGACCCAGTAGCGGCTGCGCTGGAACGGGTAGGTCGGCAGCTCGACGCGCCGGCCGGCACCCAGGTGCAGCGCCGCCCAGTCCACCGTCGCCCCGGCCAGCCAGACCTGGGCCAGGGTGGTCAGGACCCACTCGGCGGCGACCTGGTCCCCGGGGGCGACGAGCACCTCGACCGGGCTGGCGGAGCCGGCCGGCTCGCCGGTCAGCACCACCCCGAGCCGGGCCAGCCCGGTGCCGAGGTCGGCCAGCACGCTGTTCCGGTCGGTGCCACGCGCTGCGCCGTCAGCCGGCAGCAGCGGGCCGACCGCCGCGGACAGCTCGGCCCACCAGGCGTCCGGTACGCCGTCACCGGCGCGTAGCAGCACCGCCGGATCGCGCCGACGGGTCTCGCCGTCGATCCACCGGCCGGCGTCGGCCAGGGCCGCGATCGCGTCGTCGCGGTCCCGGCAGACCACCGCCCTGCGCAGCGCGAAGCGCCCACGGGACACCTGCAGGGTGTACGCGACGTCGGCGAGGTCGGCCTCCGGGTGCTGCACCAGGTGCTGGCGCAGCCGGTCGGTCAGTGCTTGCAGCGCGGTCGGGTCAGCGGCGGAGAAGGTCAGCAACTGCGGACCGGCCGCCGCCCGGGGGGTACGCGTCGGCGCCTGCTCCAACACCACGTGCGCGTTGGTGCCGCCGAGCCCGAACGAGCTGACCCCGGCACGGCGCGGATCGGGCCCGGCCGGCCAGGGGCGGGGCTCGGTGAGCACGGTGAACCGGTCGGCCGCCGCGGCGAGCGTCGGGTTCGGTGCGGTGTAGCCGGCGACCGCCGGCAGGATCTCGTGCCGCAGGCTCAGCGCGGCGCGCATCAGGCCGGTCACCCCGGCCGCGCGGTCCAGGTGCCCCACCGACGGTTTGACCGAGCTCAGCACGCACGGGGTCGGCGGGGTCGCCTGGAACACCCGGCTCATCGCCGCCAGCTCGATCGAGTCGCCCAGCGGCGTGCCGGTGGCGTGGCACTCGACGTAGCCGATGGTCTCCGGCTTCACGCCGGCGACGGTCAGCGCCGTCTCGATCACCTCGGCCTGGCCCTCGACGCCGGGCGCGGTGTAACCCACCCGCTCCGGGCCGTCGTTGTTGACCGCCGAGCCGAGGATGACCGCGTGGATGACGTCGCCGTCGGCGAGCGCGTCGGTCATCCGCTTGAGCGCCACCACCCCGACGCCCGAGCCCATCACGCTGCCGTTGGCCGCCGCGTCGAAGCTGCGCACCCGGCCGTCGGGGGAGAGGATCCCGCCCTGCTCGTAGCGGTAGCCGGCGGGCTGGGGCAGCGGCAGGAAGGCGCCACCGGCGAGGGCCACGTCACAGTCGTAGGTCAGCAGGCTCTGGCAGGCCAGGTGCACCGCGACCAGCGAGGTGGAGCAGAACGTCTGCACGGTCACGCTCGGCCCGCGCAGTCCGAGCTTGTACGAGACCAGCGAGGTGAGCGAGTCCCGTTCGTTGCCGACCGCGAAGAGCAGGCCCTCGCCGGGCTCGTCGACCATGTGCGCGACGTTGTTGATCATGTAGTCCGGGAACGCGCAGCCGGCGAAGACACCGACCCGGGCGCCCGGGTCGACCGGCTGGTAGCCGGCGGCCTCCAGCGCCTGCCAGGAGCACTCCAGGAAGAGCCGGTGCTGCGGCTCCATCGTCTCGGCCTCGCGCGGGCTGAAGCCGAACGCGCCCGCGTCGAACAGGTCGAGGTCGTCGACCGGGCCACCGACGCGTATGTAGTCCGGGTCGGCGGCCCGGGCCGGGTCGACACCGGCGCGGGTCAGCTCCTCGTCGGTGATCGGCCGCAGCCCGGGCACCCCGTCGCGCAGATTGCGCCAGAGTTCGCCGACGTCGGCCGCCCCCGGAAAGCGCCCGGCCATACCGATGAGCGCGACCGCGGAGTCGTAGTCAGTTTCAGTCACGATGACCTCCAGGTACACCGGATCGGGGGTTCGGACGGATTGCTCGGGTGCCGCTCACATCAGCCGGCTGCGGCCCCAGCCCCGAGCGAGCCGCCAGGAGGCCAGCCCCCCGGCGACGAGGGCGATGCCCAGGCAGACCAGTGCCGGGCGGAGCATGCCGGCGGGGTCGCTGTCGACCGCGGCACGCAGCATCGACATGGCCCAGTAACCGGGGGAGAGCGGCGCGACGTGCTGCGCCCAACCGGGCATCAGCGACACCGGTACCAGCGCGCCGCCCAGCGCGCTGACCATGATCGCCCCCAGGTCGGAGGCGACGCTCAGTTCGCCGCGGCTGCGTACCACGGTGGCCAGGGCGGCGCCCACCGCGAGCAGGGTCAGTCCCCAGATGCCGACCGCGAGGGCCAGGTAGCCGACCGCGGACGGCCGGGGCAGCGGCAGCCCGACGACCAGGCAGCCGAACGCGAACAGCACGGCCTGCTGCAACAGCAGCAGGACGAGCACCGGACCGGTCTTGCCGAGCAGCAGCTCGACTCGGCCGGCCCGACTGGCCCGCAGCCGGTCCCAGGTGCGCCACTCCCGCTCGACGAGGATCGAGTTGCCGACGATCGACAGCGCGAAGACCGAGAACATCACCAGCGGCCCGGTCACCGCCTGCAGCGTGCCGCTGTCCAGCGCCTCCTCGTAGAGCGGCTTGAGCACCAGCATCAGCACCATCGGCAGGGCGATGTAGCTGATCAGCTGGGCGGGGTCGCGCAGCCGGAGCACGGCGTTGTGCCGGACCAGCAGGCCGGTACGGCGAAGGGCGTCAGTCGACATCGGTTACCGCCAGCGAGTGGTAGAGGTCGTCAAGATCGGGACGGCGCAGCTCGACGGACTCGACCTGACGGTCCGTGCCCTTCAGCAGCTCCACCAGGGCGGTGGTGGGGTCGGTGGTGGAGACCTGCACCACCTCGTCGGCGAAGGTCACCCGGACCTCGCCAGGCAACCCCTCAAGCAGCTCCGCGCTGCTGCCGCGGGCGATGATCCGGCCGCGTCGGGCGACCGCGATACTGGCCTGCAGGTCGGTGAGTTCGTTCAGGTAGTGAGTGGTGTAGATGACCGCTGCCCCCTCGCCGGCCCGCTGCTTGACCACGTTGAGCAGCGCCTGCCGGGTCTCCGGATCGGCACCCGCGGTCGGCTCGTCGAGCAGCAGCAGCGACGGTCGGTGGATCAGGGCCACTGCGGCCTGGGTCCGGCGTTGCTGCCCGCCGGAGAGCACCCCGACCGGCCGGTCCAGGAACCCGGTCAGGTGCAGGCCGGTGGCGAGGTCGTCGATCTCGGTACGCAGTGCCTGGCGCCGCAGCCCGGCGATGCCGCCGAAGAGCCGCAGGTGCTCCCGGACGGTGATTGGCGGGTACAGCGCGATGTGCTGCGGCGAGATGCCGATCCGCCCGCGCGCCTGGGTGGGTGTCCGGCCGTCGACCAGCACCACCCCGCTGTCCGGCCGGATCAGGCCGGAGACCACCTCGACGAAGGTGGTCTTGCCGGCACCGTTGTGTCCGACCAGTCCCACGATCTCGCCCCGGGCGACAGTCAGACTGAAGCCGGCCAGCGCGGCCACCTCGCCGTAGCGCTTGGTGACCTCGATCGCCTCCAGCGACGTCCACTCCTGATCCTGGTGCCGTGCCGGCGACCCGACCGGATGCGCCTTGATCGTGCTCACATCAGCGTCCCTTCCCTGAGTCATTGGTCCTCCGCCATGCCGCTGGCCAGCCCGAACTGGTGCTGCCGGAACGGGATGCGGCCGACCGCGACCCGGTGCTCGGGATGCCGGTCGTCCCGACGCGGCGCCCGGGTGTCGGGCACCAGCTGCGCCGGCCGGCTGCTCATCCGGTGCACCGCACTCAACGAGCGCAGCGTGATCGCCCGCCAGTCCAGGGCGCCGAGCTGGTCGAACGCCTCCAGGGCCACCTCGTGCCGGGCCGCGGCATGGTCCAGCCGCTGCTCGCAGAGGTCGAGCCGGCCGAGCCCGTACAGCATCACCGCCTCACCGAGTCGGTCCTCGGCCCGCACCGCGGCCTCCAGGGCGCAGAGGTTGCTCTCCCTCCACTCGCCGAAGCGGGACTGCGTCTCGGCGAGCGCGGCGACGGCGGCGGCGAGGTTCCAGCAGTAGGCCACCTCGCCGGCGCGGGCGGCCTGCCGGACCGCGGCCAGCAGCGCGGTGCGTTCCCGCTCGTACCAGGCCAGCGGATCGGTCAGCGCCGCGTCGACGACCGGCTTGGCCAGCGGCCAGACGGCCGCGGCCGAATGGCGGGCGATGCGGTGGCCGCCCTGCCGTACCCGGGCCTCGTCAGCCAGGAGGAGCCACCCGCCGAGCATCCGTCGGATCGCGGCGGCCCGGTCGGCCGCGCTGCTCTCGGCCAGCGACAGGTCGCGGGCGTGCAGCCGGACCAGGTCACGCAGTCGGTAGCGGGTGGCCCCGCCGGTGCCGCTGAGCACGTCGACCAGCCGGGCGTCGATGAGGGTCTCCAGTACCTCGGCGGCGGAGTCCGCGTCGAGCTGCAGCAGCGGGGCGGCCACCCAGGCCGCGAAGGTGTCGGTCTCCAGCTCGCCGAGGTGCCTGAACAGCAGCTGTGCCACCGGCGGCAGGGCGTCGTAGGTCCCCCTCAGCCCGGCCCGTACGTCGAGGCCCTGGTGGACCAGCCCACCCAGCCGCTGCCCGGGCTCGACGAGCCGGGCGGTGAGCTGTCCCAGGCTCCAGTGCGGCCGGGCGGCGAGCCGGTTCGCGGCGATCCGCAGCGCCAGCGGCAGACCACCGCAGAGCTCGACCAGCTCGAGGGCCTTGCTCGGCTCGGCGGCGACCCGGTCCCGGCCGACCATGGCGGCCAGCAACTCGATGCCGTCGTGGGCGTCGAGTCGGTCGATCTCGAAGACGTGCGCGCCGGGCAGCCACGCCCGGCGGGCCCGGGTGGTCACGATCAGCCGACAGGCCGGCGTACCGGGCAGGAGCGGGCGGGCCTGGGTCGGGTCGGTGACGTCCTCGATCACCACCAGCATCCGCCGGTCGGCGAGGGCGCTGCGGTAGAGCGCCTCCCGGCCGTCGAGGGTCTCCGGAATGGCCGACCTGGTGAAGCCGAGCGACCGGAGGAACCGCTCCAGCACCTCGGCGGCGCCGTCCGGGCCGGGCGGCATCCGGGCGTAGAGCTGGCCGTCGGGAAACTCGCCGGCCAGCGCGTGCGCGGTCTCGATGGCCACGGTCGACTTGCCGACCCCGACGAAGCCGGTGATCACCGCCACGTCGAGCGAGTGGCGGTCGCGCCCTGTACCGGTTGCGCCACCGAGCCGGTGACGCAACAGGTGCAGCATCTCCGCGCGGCCGGTGAAGTCCGGCGTCCGGGCTGGCAGCATCCGGGGTACCGGCATCCGCAACTGCGGCCCGGGCCCGGCCGCCACCGGCGTCGCCAGCTGGTCGGCGCCGGTCAGGATGGCCAACTCCAGCCGGTGCAGCGCCGGGCTCGGTTCGAGCCCCAGCTCGTCCACGAAGGTCTTGCGTACCGCCTGGAAGGTGGCCAACGCCTCGGCCTGCCGGCCGGACCGGTGCAGCGCCCTCATCAACTGGCCGGCCGGTCGCTCGCGCAGCGGGTACTCGGCGACCAGGGCCCGGATCTCGCCGATCACCTCGTGGTGCAGGCCCAGGTCGAGTTCGGCCTCGATGCACTCCTCGAGCACCTCGACCCGCCGTTCGGCGATCCGGACCAGCTTCGCCCGGACCGCGTCGCTGTCCACGTCGCAGAGCGGCTCACCGCGCCACAGGGCCAGCGCGGCGCGGAACGCCGTCCGCGCCGCCTGCGGATCCCGGGCCACGCCGGCGGCCCGGCCCCGGGCGACCAGGTCGGCGAAGACGTGCAGGTCGAGTTCGCCCGGCGTCAGGTCGATGAGGTAGCCGGTGCCCTGCATCCGGATGCGCTCGCCGAGCCCGGCCCGGGCCAGCGACCGGCGCAGTACCGACACGGCGGTCTGCACCTGGGCCCGGGCGGTGGTGGGCGGCGTCTCGCCCCACACCGCGTCGATCATCGACTTCAGCGCCACCACCTGGTTGGGGCTGAGCAGCAGCAGCGACAGCACGACGCTCTGCCGGCGCGCCGTCACGGTGACCGGCTCATCGCCCTGCACCTGCAACGGCCCGAGGACCCGGAAGCAGAGCGGGCCGCGCTCGTCGTCTTCCTGCCTGACCAATTGATCCACCTGCCTCATTCAGCGGTACTGCGACGACGGTTCGGAGTGTCGGGCTGCGGCGGCGTGCGGGCGCGCGTTCAGAGCAGGACCTCGATCGGCGGTGGATGGCCGAGGAACGCGGTCGGGCTCGCGGTCAGGCCGTACGCGCCGGCCTGGAAGATCGCGATCAGGTCGCCGGGCTCCGCCCGGGGCAGGGACACGTCGTTGCCGAGCAGGTCCAGCGGGGTGCAGAGGCAGCCGACCACGGTGACCGTCTCCTCCGGCGCGGCGTCGAACCGGTTGGCCACCGCGAGCGGATAGTTGCGCCGGATCACCTGGCCGAAGTTGCCCGACGCGGCGAGCTGGTGGTGCAGCCCGCCGTCGACCACCAGGAAGGTCTTGCCGCGGGAGGTCTTCCGGTCGACGACCCTGGTGAGGTAGACACCGGCCTCACCGACCAGGTAGCGGCCCAGCTCCACGGCCACCCGGGCGTGCGGCAGGTTCGGGCGGATCCGGGTGTCGAGCAGGTCGGCCAGGTTCTCGCCGATCGGAGCCAGCTCCAGCGGCTGGTCCCTGGCCGAGTACGGGACACCGAAGCCGCCGCCGAGGTTCAGGTAGCGGATCGGTGCCGGGGTCAGCTCGGCCAACGTGAGGATCATGTCGACGGTGCGACGCTGCGCCTCGCAGATGTTCTCGGCGTGCAGGTTCTGCGAGCCGGCGAAGACGTGGAAGCCGTGGAAGTCGATCTCGTCGACGGCCAGCTCGGGCAGCAGGTCGGGGACGGCCTCGACGTCGACGCCGAACTGCTGCGGACCGCCGCCGAGGCGCATGCCGGAGGCGCGTACCGCGAAGTCGGGGTTCACCCGCAGCGCCACCCGGGGCTGGATGCCGAGGGTCCTGCCGACCTTGCGCAGCCGGGCGAGTTCGCCCGCCGACTCCAGCTCGATCAGGACACCGGCGGCGACCGCCCGGGTGAGTTCGTCGGTCGTCTTGCCCGGCCCGGCGAAGCTGACCTGCTCGGCCGGCATCGGGGTGTCCAGCGCGTGCCGCAGCTCGCCGGCGGAGGCCACGTCGAAGCCGTCGACCAGGCCGCTCAGGTGGTGCAGCAGCGCGGGCATCGGGTTGGCCTTGACCGCGTAGCTCAACCGGATGCCCGGCGGCAGCGCGGCGCGGACCGCCGCGACCCGCTCGGAGACCAGGCGGCGGTCGTAGGCGAAGAACGGCGTGCCGCCGACCCGGGCGGCCAGCCGCTCCACCGGTACCGTGCCCACGGTGAGCTGGCCGCCGGTGGCGGTGAACCCGACCGGCGCGCTCACGAGCCGGCCTCCACCAGTCGGCGCAGCTCGACCCGGTCGAACTTCCCGTTGACCGAGCGGGGCAGCTGCGGCAGTACGACGGTCCGCTGCGGCAACATGTACGTCGGCAGGTCGTGCGCCAGCGACTTGCGCAGCACCTCGGTGTCGCAGTCGCCGCCGACGACCAGCACCACCTCGTGCCCGAGCCGTTCGTCGCCGACGCCCAGCGCCACCGCCTCGCTCACCAGCCCGGTCGCGTAGGCGGCCTCTTCGATCTCGGTGGGGCTGACCCGGTAGCCGGAGGTCTTGATCATGTCGTCGGTACGCCCGACGAAGTACAGGAAGCCCTCGGCGTCGCGGAAGACGGTGTCACCGGACCAGACCGCGATCTCCGGACGGATCGCCGGATCGGCGCCGGGGGCCGGCCGGAAGCGCAGCGTGGTGCGTGCCGGGTCGTTCCAGTAACCCTGGGCCACCAGGGCGCCCCGGTGCACCAGCTCACCGTGTTCGCCCGGCGCGCAGTTCGTGCCGTCCGGCCGCACCACCAGGATCTCGGCGTTGCCGATCGCCTTGCCGATCGAGTCCGGTCGACGGTCCACCTCGTCGGGGTCGAGGTAGGTGGAGCGGAAAGCCTCGGTCAGCCCGTACATCAGGTAGGGCCGCGCGTTCGGCAGCAGCGCGCGCAGCCGGGTCAGGGTGGCCAGCGGCATCCGGCCACCGGTGTTGGCGAAGTAGCGCAGCCCGGCACCGGCCTCCGCCGGCCAGTCCACCGCCGCCAGCTGCATCCACAGCGGAGGTACGCAGGTCAGCGCGGTCACCCGGTGCCGGGCGCAGAGCCGCACCACGTCCCGCGGTACCAGGTAGTTGGTCAGCACCACGTGCGCGCCGACGATGAACGAGGTGGTCAGCTGGCTGAAGCCGGCGTCGAAGCTGAGCGGCAGTACCGCCAGCACCGTGTCGTCGGCGGTGTGCCCGAGGTAGCCGGCGACACTCGCCGCGCCGGCCAGCACGTTACGGTGCGACAGCACCACTCCCTTCGGGCCGCCGGTGCTGCCCGACGTGTAGAAGATGGCCGCGATGTCGGTGTCGATCACCACCGCGCCGTCCGGTACCCGGTCGGCGGCGGTCGCCGCCAGCCGCTGCCAGTCGGTGATCCGCCAGCGCCCGGCGGGCCCGGTGACGGCGTCGGCGCCGACGAGCACGATGTCGGTGACCGAGGTGCTCTCGCTCAGCGCGGCGCGTACGGTCTCGAACCGCTCGGCCGTCGTGATCACCACGCGGGCCGTGCAATCGGCCGTGACGTGCGCCAGGTGCCGCGCCTTGAACAGCGGGTTGACCGGGACGAACACCGCGCCGGCCGCCGAGATCGCCAGCATCGCGACGACGGTCTCGATCCGCTTCTCGGCGTACACGGCGATCCGGTCACCGCGGCGTACTCCCAGCTCGTGCAGTCCGCGGGCGACCCGGGCGACCCGGTCGGTCAGCTCGCGGTAGTCGATCGTCTCCGACCTGAAGGTGACTGCGGGCCGGTCCGCCGCGCCGTACCGGGTCAGCTGGTCGACGCGGACCAGTGGAGTGCCGGGAGCGGCGGTGACCAGCTCACTCACCGGTGACCGTCTCGACGGTGACGAACTCGGCGACCGTCGTCCACAGCGACCCGACCGTCGCGAACGTCTCCTCGGTCAGCCGCTCGTCGGGCATCTCCAGGCCGTACCGGTCTTCCAGGTCGGCCAGCAGCTGGACCACGCCCATCGAGTCGAGGCCGAGGGCCGTGAGGTCGTCGGTCGGGGCCAGCTCGCCGCCCTCGGCGTACGGAAGGTGGGGGAGCAGCGTCTCCTGGAATGAGCGAGGCATGTCCGCGTTCGTCACCGTGGTCCCTCTCGATCGCTAAGCGTCGTCGCGACGCGTCGGCCGGCCACCTGCCTGGACCGGATGGCGGGCCTGGCCCGCCGACGGAGGAACCTCATCACGGCGCTCTCTCAACCTGCCATCGTCCGGCTCTTGGTCCGGCTGTCGTCGTGGGTCGTCCGGTCGCCCCGGTGGTGCCGGTGATAGCGGGATGAGAGCGACGGTGCCGCACGGCCGGGTCGCGCGGTGCGCGAGTGAGGTTGGCGTGATTGCCGCTGCTGTCACCGTGGAGCCCGCGGCGGTGAACCGCCGGCGGAACTCGGGAAACATGACCGGGAGGCAGCGGATGTCGACAGAGGCTCTGTCGCGGTTCAGTTGGACGCCCCGCTTCGGCGGACGCCTCGTCGAGGACGACGGCATCGACGCCCAGGATCGCGCGAACGCGCAATGCATCGAAGTGTATCACTATATAGTGCGACACGGCGCGATTGCGCCGTCCGGGTTCGACCGGGTGGCGGTGGAACTCGGCTGGACCGGACACGAAGTGGTCTCGACGATCATGCAGCTCGTCGAGTTGCGCCTGTTACGTACCGACGGCGCGGTCGGCGGCCGGTTGGTCCCGGTCGACCCGCAGTATGCCGCCACCCTGCTGGTCTCACCTATCGAACGCGCGATCTACCAGCAGCGGGAGCTGGCCGACCAGCTGCGCGAGCGGATCGACTCGATCGCCGGCGCAAGGGACTCCGCCGTGGTGCCCGGCGGCTCGATCGACCGGCTCGAAGGCGTGGCGGAGCTGCGCGGCCTGCTCAAGCAGGCCGCTGACGTGTGCCGCGACGAACTCGTCGTGCTGCGGCCGAGCCACGACGACGACGAGGTGCTCGACCGGCTCCTCGAGGCCTGTCACGGCGTGCTCGACCGGGGCGTCTCCGTCCGGATCATCTCGCCGCACCGCAGCCGGGCCGGTTTCGCCTCCCGGGCCAAGTCCCGGCGGTTGATCGACGGCGGCGCGGCGATCCGGACCATCAGCCAGGTCCCGCAGGCCTCGGTGGTCTTCGACCGCTCGCTCGCGGTGGTGTTCGGGACGTCCGCCGACGGACTGCTGCCCACGGGGCACCGGGTCCGCGACGAGAACGTGGTGCGGTACCTCATCGAGATGTTCGACCAGCTCTGGGAGGGCGCGGCACCGCTGGCCGCGGACGAGGCCGGCTACGCCGACGAGGTCGCCGACGACCTGCAACGCTCGATCGCGCTGCTGATGGCCCAGGGCCTCACCGACGAGGCGGTGGCCCGCCGGCTCGGGATGTCGGTGCGCACCTGCCGCCGACACATCGCCGCGCTGCTGCGCAGTCTCGGCTCGGTCAGCCGCTTCCAGGCCGGCGTGCAGGTGGCCACCCGCTTCGCCACCGGGTCCCCGCTCGGCACCTGATGCCCGCCGGGCCGGCGCGGGGACCGGCTCAGCCCACCCGGGTCAGCCGGGCTGCCAGCGTCCGCAACGGCCGGGCGCTGGCCAGCTGATCCGGCGAGATCCCGACCCAGCCCCGCTCGCGCAGCGCGGACAGGGTGCGGGGCACCCGCAGAGCCCGGCCGCCGGCGGCCGTGTAGCTGTCCGAGCCGTCCACGGCGGCCAGCTCGTTGACCAGGGCGACCACCTCGGTGAGCAGCTCCTCGGCGGGCCCGGGCGACCGGCCGCCGACCGTCGTCGCCGGGCGATCGAGGTCGGCGTGCGAGTCGGTGTCGACGTCCCCGTCCCCGGCGTCGACGAGCTCCAACCGGTCCGGGCAACGCACCGCCGGCCGGTCGTACATCGTGCCGAGGACATGCGTGCGCAGCTCGGCCGGGGTGAGCGGAGCCCGGGTCCGTACCCGGGCGACCAGCTCGCCCGTGCGCACCTGCACCCGCGCGTCGACCACCGCGGGATGCGAGCGCAGCGCGGCCCGGGTCGCCTCGACGCACACCGCGTCCGACCCGACCCGGACCAGTTCGCGGTGGGCCGGCGGGGCGAATCCCAGCTCCCGGGCCACCTCGCTGACCCGCAGGTCCACCGAGGGGTCGCGGTGCGCCTCGATCAGCCGGACATGACCGCGCAGGAACCGCTCCACCGCCTCGGCGGGCAGCACCGCCGACTGGGCGTGCAGGGCCACCGTCACCCCGTCGCGCCACTCGTAGATTCCGAGGTAGCTGTCCGAACCGGCCTGCGCCCAGGCCGCCGGCGGGGTGTTCCAGGCGAACCGGTCCCGGCGAGCCCCGCAGGAGCGCGGGGCGTAACTCAGGAAGTTCACCTCCGAGGCGATCCGCACCGGCTGGCCGCGCCGGAAGCTCTCGGCCGCGATCAGCTCGGTGATCTCGTCGTACGGCACGTAGGCGTGCCGCTGCGCCTGCTCCACCCGGTCCGCCGTGCGGCGCAGCAACTCGCTGAACGGCGGATCGTCGGCCAGCTGCACGGAAACCACCGTCGGGGAGAACATGCACGTCATCACGGACATGTGCTGGCTGGCCTCACGGTGGCTGGTGAGCCAGCTGAACGGGACCGACGCCTCGCCGGTGTAGCCGGCGGTGAGTATCGCGTAGCAGGCCAGGTGGACGGCCGACGGCCAGCAGCCGTGCCGCGCCGCGATCTCCCGGCAGGCCGCCAGCAGCCCCGGTGAGGTGATCGACGCGCTGAACGCGGTGCCCGGCCCGGGGGCGGTGGACCGCCGGGAGGCGAAGACGTCCGCCGGCAGCCGCTCGATCTCCCGGCGCCAGTGCGCCAGCTCGGCGGCGTTCGCCGCGCCGTCGCGGTTCGACTCCTGCCGGGCGAGGTCCACCGGCTGATGCGCCACCGGCGGCAACACCGCCCGGCGGCGGGCGGTGATCGCGGCGAGCATCGCCTCGAACTCGCGACGGAAGGTGTTCAGGCTCCAGTCGTCGAAGGCGATGTGGTTGAGCACCACCACGAGGCGCCGGGGCCGGCCACCGGTGGTGACCACGCAGGCCCGGATCGGCCAGTCCCGGGTCAGGTCGAAGTCGGCGACGGTCAGCTCCGCGACCACCGCGGCCGGGGCCGGGGTGCCGTCCGACTCGGTCGACACCAGCCGTACCGGCAGTGGCGCGGGCGGTTGGACCCGCTGCTGCGGCCAACCCGCCGGATCGGCGAGGATGACGGTACGCAGCGCCTCGTGCCGGCGGACCAGGTGGTTGATCGCGGCGCGCAGATCGGCGACCGAGATGCCCTCCGGCAGCGGGCAGTTGGCGACGATGTGTGCGTCGTGCCGGGCCCCGGCGGGTACGTGCTGGTACCGGAGCCAGTGGTAGCGCTGGCCCCAGCAGAGATTCGCGCTCTTCTCCACAGAATCTGACTCCTCTTCCCGCGTTCGTCCGCCCATATGATCGGGTCGCCGGAAATGTTTCGGCTAGTCAGTGCCGGTGACAATAATTGACGGCAAAGAGCTGCCATCGGGCGGCGGCGGGCAGTTTCTCCGACGCTATTGACACCGGGTGGCCTGGTCGGCAAATCTCTGCGTACCGATCCAACAGGCTCGGGAGACTGGTTCAGCAAAACCCGGATAAGGAGTGATTACCATGGCGAAGATCGCTGCCAAGGCCGCTGCCAAGGCTGCCGCGAAGGCCGCTGCGAAGGCCGCTGCGAAGGCTGCCGCGAAGGCCGCTGCGAAGAACTCCCTCTAAATCTCAGAGGGTTCGGTGGCATGGCCGGTGAGCTGCCTGAAGGTGGCTTCGCCGGCCATGCACCATCAATCCGCACAAGGGAAGGATCAGGTCAATGGAACGTTCGGAGATCATCGAGCACCTGCGGATCTCGCTGTCGGTGGTGCTCAACCGGGAACTGCCCGAGCTCTCCGCCGAGACGCAGATCCTTGAGGACCTGGAAATCGACTCGATTCGCTTCATTGAGCTGATAATGAGCCTTGAGGACACCCTCCAGCTCGACGTCGATCCCGAATCGCTGGAGCCGGAGGTGTTCCAGTCGGTCGGTTCCTTCGCCGACTACATCCAGACCCGCCTGCAACAGGTGGACGTCGCCCGTTAGCCGTTCGCGGCAGGCACAGGAGGACCGCATGCGGGACATGATCGACGAGTGCGAGCAGACGGCGTACTCCGCCGGGCTGGCCGCCGGGCTGGCCGTGGCGCTCGCCGCGGCGCCGGGCATCACGCCGCCGGGCCGGGTCGCCGCCGTTCCCACCGCCGCCCTGCCCGCCGGTTGGGCGACCACGCCCGCCTCGACGGTCGGGCATCGGATGGCCGGTCAGGAGGGCATCAGCTTCGCCACCACCGACGACCACCCCGGCCTCGCCGACGGGCAGCTCACCCAGTTCTGCGCGCACCTGGGCGCGGTCCGGCTGGGCGTCACCCGACGGTTGCTGGAGTGGGCCGTGGAGTACCTCTCCGGCCGGACGGTCGGCGGGGAGCCCACCATTCGCAAACAGCTGGTGCTGGGCGTACTGGCGGACGTGCAGACCGCCGTCGAGGCGGCCCGCCGGTCCTTGCGGGTCTCCGGCACGGTCCCGGCCGCGGTGCTCGACGTGCACGACCGGGTGACCACCCTGGACTGGGAGGCCGCCAAGCTGCTGGGCGCCAGCGGATACGTCGCCGGCACCCCCACCCGCGGCGCGTACGTGGCCCAACTGACCGCGAACTGCTGGCTCCCCCGGGAAGGTGTCTCATGATCGAGCTGGATCCGCCACTGCGCGCCCTACGGGACCAGTGCCGGGACGCGGCGACGGACCTGCGCTCGCGGGCCCTGTCGGTCGACGTCGACCCGGAGGACATGACCGGGCACCTGGACTCGCCGGCGTTGGCGATGGTCCGGGCGGCCAGCACCCCCAAACGCTTCCAGGACCCGTCCGGCTGGCAGGGCGAGTACACCGACAGCTGCCTGTCCCGCGCGGTGGCCAGCCTCGAGCTGGCCTGCGGTGACGCCGGCCTGCTGACCGCCAACACCGGCCCGGCGCTCGCCGGCATCGCCGTGGACGCGCTCGGCAGCGAGGCCCAGCAGCAGTTCTTCTACGAGTCCATCGCCGACGGCCGGACCTGGACCTTCTTCGCGATGACCGAGGACGCCCGCGGCAGCGACGCGACCGCGATGGAGACCCGCCTCGACGCGGACCCCGACGGCGACTACCGCCTCTTCGGCGCCAAGCGGTACGTCGGCAACGGCTCCCGGGGTGCGACCGGGGTGGTGTTCGCCCGGACCGGCCGCTCCCCGCTGTCGATCAGGGCGGCCATCCTGAGCTGCCCGACCCCCGGCTTCGCCGGCCACGCGCTGGAGATGACCGGGCTGCGCGGCGCGCGGATCAGCGAGCTTTCCTTCGACGGGGTGCACGTGCCGCGCGAGATGCTGCTCGGCGCCCACCTGCCGGCGTCCCGCCGTGGGATCTGGGGCGCGAGCCGGACCTTCAACGTGATGCGGATCCAGATCGCCGCGATGGCGCTCGGGGTGGCCTTCGCCGCCCGCGACTACGTCTGCGAACAGCGGCCGGGCTGGTCCGGGCACGAGCTGACCACCGCCCGGCTCGCGGCGGCGCGGGCCCTGCTCTACGACGCCGCGAACGAAGTCGACCTTTCGCCGGACGACCGTCGGACGCCGTCGATCGCCAAGCTGCACGCCACCGACCTGGCCGTCCACGTCACCGGCTGGGCGGCGAACGCGCTCGGCCCGGGCTCCCTGCTGCTGCACCCGCTGCTCGAGAAGTGGTGCCGTGACGTGCGCGCCTTCGAGTTCATGGACGGCACCAGCAACATCCTGCGCCTGCACATCACGCACGGCATCGCCACCCGGAGGCCGACGTCATGACGATGACCGCGACGCCGCTGGACGGGGTACGCACACCGCGCTGGTCCACCCGGGCCTTCGCCGAGGCGGACCGCGACCAGGTGCTGGGAATGTTCACCGAGCCGGACTTCTACTTCCGCACGGCCCAACCGGACACCCGCGGTGAGTGGGAACTGCTCGATCTGCTCGGCACCGAGACCGAGGTGCTGCTCGCCGACGGTGAGCCGGTGGGCCTGTTCGCCACCGAAGCGGTTGGCGCCGAGCACGGCTGCCACTACCAACTGCACCTGCGGCTGCGTTCCGGCGCCCCGCCGAGCTGGTGGTGCCAGGCCTACGACGAGGCGGTGCGGGCGCTGCGCTGGCGGCGCGAGGTGGTCCGGATCTCCGTCCTGGTGGGCGAGTACGACCAGGCCGGGCTCGAGGCGGCCCGGGCGGCCGGGCTGACCGAGGAGGGCACCCTCGCCGACGTGGTCGTGCACGAGGGGCGCCGGTACGGGTACGTCTTCTTCTCGCAGATCTGGGTGCCGACATCATGACATTGCGCGGGTACCGCAGTACCGACCTGCCGCTGCTGACCGGGCCGTGGCTCGCCGGCGAACTGGTCGGCATGCCGCTGGAGCAGGCACCGGCGATGGTGATGCCTGCGGCGGTCGAGGCGCCGAAGGACAACACCGTGGAGCTGTGCGTGCTGCCGGGAGCGGCCTTCGTCCGCTTCGCCGAGCTGGACTGGGTGCACCGCCGGGCCCGGTTGGAGATCGGCGTGCAGCCGGGCGCCGAGGACCTGGTCCCGGCGCTGCTCAAGACCGCCGTCTCGCACGGCTTCCGGGTGCTCAACCTGCACCGGCTGTACGGCTGGGTGACCCCGGCGGCGGCCGCGCCGGTGGACCTGTTGCAGGACGCCGGGTTCATCGGCGAGGCGACGGTCCCGGCCGGCCGGTGGTTCGCCGGCCGTCCCGTCGACCGGCAAATCTGGGGAGCGGTACGCCATGACTGAGATTCAGCGACTCGACACCGCAGCCGCCGCCTCGGCGCTGGCGGCGGTACCCGGGGCGGCCCGGGGTTTCCTCGGCGTCGACCCGGTCACCCAGAACCACGCCCTGTTGGTCCGCGAGCTGACCCGGCTGGGCGCGCAGGTCTTCCGGACCGGTGACACGCTGCTGGGCTACCTGCCCAACGAGGAACAGCCACGCCAGGCGTACGTGGCGAGCACCTCGCCCGATCCCGAGCCGCTACGCGCTTTCCTCGACTTCCTCGGCAACTTTCAGCGGTGCACCTCGTTCGTCGCCCTGGTGCCGGCGGACAGCCCGCCGGTGCTCGCGTTGCACGACTGTGGGTTCACCCGGGTCGGCACCTTGCGCGAGCACCGCTACCAGTCCGGCGCCTACCAGGATGTGTCGGTGTACTTCGTCCGTGGGGAGGACACGTGCCGTTCGTGACGGTCAGGCATCTCACCGAGGCCGACATCCCCATCCGGACCGCGCTGATGCGCGAGTCGCGGTTCCAGGCGAACCTCACCGACTACGCGGTCGTCACCGGCGACGACGCGCTGGAGCACCGCCAGCGGGTGGGTATCACCGAGGAACACGACATCAAGCGGCACTTCACCCTCTGCGGCCCGCGCGAGCAGGTGGTGGGGTTCGCCTGGATCACCACCATCGACTGGCGCAGCCAGTGCTGCGAGCTGTCGTTCGGGATCCTGCCCCGGTTCCGGGGGGCCTTCGGCGCCGCGGCGGTGGCCGCCGCGCACACCTTCCTGCGTACCGAGTTGAACATGCGGGTCGTGGTGAACCAGGTGCTCGAACACAACACCATGCTGCTGTCCTCGGAGAACCTGGCCGCGCAGCGCCGGGTGCGCTGCGCCTACGACTCGTACACCGTGGGGCAGTGGCGCACCGCCTGCTACTGGTCGGAGAACCAGCAGGACGCGCAGGCGCAGCGGTCCCAGGTCGAGGACCGCCGCGCCGCGGTCGCCGAGCGGATCCGCGCGATGACCCAGCGCGCCCGGTGAACACCGATGGCGCGACCGGAGGCTACCTGCGGTTCCCCACCGTCGCCGACGACACCGTGGTGTTCACCGCCGGGGACGACCTGTGGCGAGTGCCGTACGCGGGTGGAGCGGCGAGCCGGCTGACCGCCGGCGGCGCCGAGTACGCCCACCCCCGGTTGTCCCCGGACGGCAAGCTGGTGGCGTTCGTCGGCTCGGACGACGGACCGAGCGAGGTCTACCTGCTGCCGCTGGCCGGCGGCCCGGCCCGCCGGCTCACCTTCCAGGCGGCCCGGTGCGTGGTGGTCGGCTGGCACCCGCACCACGACGAGATCATCTACGCCAGCACCGCCGAGCAGCCGACCGGCTTCGGCTACCGGCTCTTCGCCGTCGGGGTCGACGGCGGGCCGACCCGGCTGCTCGACCACGGCGGGGCCAGCACCCTCTCGTACGGCCCCGGCGGCGCGCTGGTGATCGGGCGCAACCTCGCCGACCCGGCCCGCCGCAAGCGGTACACCGGGGGCGCCGCCGGTGAACTCTGGGTCGACCACGACGGCAGCGGCTCCTTCACCCGGCTGGCGCTGCCCGGCAACGTGGCCAACCCGTGCTGGGTCGGCGACCGGATCTTTCTGATCAGCGACCACGAGGGCACCGGCAACGTCTACTCGTGCCGGCCGGACGGCAGCGCGCTGACCCGGCACACCGGACACCGCGACTTCTACGCCCGTGGTCTGAGCACCGACGGACAGCGGCTCGTCTACCACGCCGGTGCCCGGCTGTACGCGTTGGACGCCCCTGGTGACGCGCCCCGGCGGCTCGACGTCTCACTGGCGAGCTCGCGCCACCAGCAGGCCCGGCGGATCGTCCCGGCCGCCGAGTTCCTCGACAGCGCCCGCCTCAGCCCGGACGGCACCAACCTGGCCCTCGTCGCGCGGGGCAAGGCGTTCACCATGGCGCACTGGTCCGGCCCGGTGCGCCGACACGGCACCGCCGAGGGGACGCGGCACCGGTTGCTGAGCTGGTTGGCCGACGGCCGCCGGCTGGTCGCGGTCGCCGCCGACGACCGACCGGACGAGCGGCTGGTGCTCTTCCCGGCCGAGGGCGGGACCGCCTCGGTGGAGATCCCGCTCACCGACATCGGCTGCGTCACCGAGCTGGTCGCCTCGTCGGCGTCCGGCCAGGTGGCCTTCGCCACCAACCGCCAGCAGCTGTGGCTGCTGGACACCGACAGCGTGCTGCCGACACCGCGGTTGCTGGACAGCAGTGCGTTCGAGCGGATCGAGGACCTGGCCTGGTCGCCGGATGGCCGGTGGCTCGCCTACACGTTCCCGGTCACGCCGCGCACCTCGGCGATCAAGCTGGCGGAGGTGGCGCTGCGGCGCTCGTTCCAGGTCACCCGACCGGTGCTGCGCGACAGCCGGCCGGCGTTCGACCCGGCCGGGCGCTACCTCTACTTCCTTGGCCAGCGCGACCTCACCCCCGAGCACGACCAGGTGCGCTTCGACGTCGGCTTCCCCTTCGGCAACCGGCCGTACCTGGTGACCTTGCGGGCCACCGAGGCGTCGCCGTTCGTGCCGCGGCCCGTCGACGGTGCGCGGCGGGGCACCGAGGCCGGAGCCGGACCGCCGTTCGTCGAGATAGACCTCACCGACATCGATCGCCGGATCGTCGGGTTCCCGGTGCCGGAGGGGCGGTACGCCAGCATCGTCGGACTGCCCGACCGGGTGCTCCTGCACACCGTGCCGGTCACCGCGCCGGACCCGGTCAAGCCGGACGCTGCCCCGGTCGGCATGGTCACCGTGGTCGACCTGCAGACCGCGGAGGTCACCGAGGAGCAGTTGCTCGGGGTCGACGACATCAGCGCCAGCCCGGACGGCGGCACGCTGCTCTGCCAGGTGCGTGACCGGCTGCGGGTGCTCGCCGCCGAGGAGGCGGAGGACGCCGACGACGACCCGTACGCCCGGTGCGCCCCGCCGACCCGGAAGAACGGCTGGATCGACCTGACCCGGCTGCGGGTGTCGATCCGGCCGGCCGCGGAGTGGCGGCAGATGTACCGCGAGACCTGGCGGCTGCAGCGGGAGAGCTTCTGGCACGCCGAGATGTCCGGGCTGGACTGGGACGGGCTGTACCAGCGCTACCTGCCCCTGGTGGATCTGGTCGGGTGCCGTTCGGAGCTCTCCGACCTGCTCTGGGAACTGCAGGGCGAGCTGGCCACCTCGCACGCCTACGAACACGGTGGTGACTACCGCCGGCCTGTCGAGCAGGCGCAGGGGTTTCTCGGAGTGGACTGGAGCGCCACCACCAGCGGGGTCGGCGATCCGCCGGCACAGTGGCGCATCCAGCGCATCCTGCGCGGTGACCCGTGGAACCCCGATGCCACCTCGCCGTGCAACCGGCCCGGTGTCGACCTGCGCCCGGGTGACGCGGTGGTGGCCATCGACGGGCAACCCGTCGGCCCGGCCGGGCCGGGGGAACTGCTGGTCGGCCAGGCCGACCGAGAGGTCGAGCTGACGGTGCTGCGCGACGGCGCCGCCCCGCGCCGGGTGTGCGTGCGGGCGATCCGGGCCGAGGGCCGGGCCCGCTACCGTGACTGGGTGGAGGGCAACCGCGCCCTGGTCGCATCCACCTCGCGGGGCCGGCTCGGCTACCTGCACGTGCCGGACATGTTCCGGACCGGCTACGCCGACTTCATCCGGGGCTTCCTCTCCGAGCTCGACCGGGACGGGCTGGTGGTGGACGTGCGCTTCAACGGCGGCGGACAGGTCTCGCCGTTGCTGCTCGACCGGCTTGCCCGGCGCCGTGGTGGCGCCGAACACGGGCGCTGGAGCGGCGCCACCCCGTACCCGGTCGAGTCGCCGCGTGGCCCGATGGCGGTGCTCATCAACGAGCACACCGGATCGGACGGGGAGATCTTCAGCCACATGTTTCGGCAGCTCGGCCTGGGGCCGCTGATCGGGAACCGGACCTGGGGCGGCACCATCGCCACCTGGCCACGCCACGAGTTGGTCGACGGCACGGTCACCACGCAACCGGAGTTCTGTTACGTCTTCGACGGCATCGGTGCCGGCCTGGAGAACCACGGCGTCGAGCCGGACGTCGTCGTGCCGGACCCGCCGCAGGGCGTGCTGGCCGGGGCCGACCCCCAGCTCGCCGCCGCCGTCGCGCATCTGCTGGCCGGCCTCGGGCAGCCGGCGTCGGCCCGGCCGACCGCGCGACCGTTGGCAGCGCTGTCGACCCGCTCCAGGTTGGTCGGGTGACCCAGTGACGGTCGGAGACCTCGGAGCACCGCCGGCGACCGCCGTGCTGCCCGCCGCGCCGGACGGCCCGCCGCCCGCTATCGTCCCGGGCCCGCCGAACGTGCCCGCGGCCGGACAGCCGCACACCTGGTGGGTGCCGGTCCGGCCAGGTGGCGGTCGCGTCGACCTGCTCGACCCGGCCGAGCGCCGCCGGGCCGAGGGCCTGCTCGGCTCGCCGGCGCGGGACGTCTTCGTGACCTCCCGCGCGGCCCAGCGCCGGTTGGGCTCCCGCTATCTCGGCGTACCGCCGGCCCAGGTGCGCATCGACCGCGACTGCCAGTACTGCGCGGGGACGCACGGCCGGCCCAGGTTCGCTGATCCCCAGGTCGACTACTCCGTCTCGCACACCGAGGACTGGGTGCTGCTGGCGGTGGCCGGAGTCGGCCTGATCGGGGTGGACGTCGAGCGGTCGAGCACGGACCGGGACACCGACGGTCTCGCCGCGGTCGCGCTGACCGCCAATGAACGGGCGCTGTTCGCCCGGGTGCCCCCCGCCGATCGGCCCGGCTGGTTTCTGACCGCCTGGACGCGCAAGGAAGCGGCGATGAAGTTGACGGGATTCGGGCTGCGGGCACCGCCCGGCCAGCTGGACGTGAGCGGGCCGACGGTCACGGTGGGCAGCGTTCCCGGCTGGCCGCGCATTCCTGTCCATCTGCACGACCTGCCTGCCCCGGCCGGTCACGCGGCGGCGCTTGCCAGCACCGTTCCGGTCCGCGCGGTGCGGTCCTTCCCGGTGGCCGGCGAGCGTGCTTTCCGGGCCACCGGATGACGACGGCCACGGTGGAGGGCGATCCGAACGGCGGGGCGGGGCAGGCGACCACCCGACGCCCGGCTGCCGTCCGGAAAGTCGGCGGCGCTTCTCCACGACGCCGAGGTGGCGGTGATTCCGGAGCTGGCCACGTGCCCTGGGTGGACGATCTGCCGACCTTCGTGGCCACCGCACAAGGCAGCACTACCGTCTCGATCGAAGGAACGACAGACGAGGCACATTTGCTCATCCGCAATCAGTGCGCTGAGGTGTCGCAGACCCTTGTGTCCTCGTCGGCCTGCACGAGACGAGCGATCGCCGGCACCGTGTTCCCGCCGGCCGAGGCGAGCACCACCATCGCCCGCCGTAGTCGGATCGGCGAGCCGGAACCTCTACGAGTAATCCTCAGCAGCTGCTGACCCTCCTGGTCACGGAGCCGCCGAACGCGAACGAGTTCTGCCACCGCCACAGCCTGACCACCACCGCACTACCGGCCTGGCATTCCAGACGGCGTGTCATCCGACGTCGCGAACGACGTGGGTCACCAGCGGCGGGTCACGGAGAAGTAGGGTGGGCGGTGATTTTCATCAGGAACCGGCGGTTCGGCTTGCTCTGGACCAGCACGCTACTGTCCAACCTGGGCAACTGGCTGATGATCGTCGCGGTGCCTGTCTACGTCTACACGATGACCGGGTCGACACTCAGCAGTGGGTTCGCCTTCGTCGCGCAGACCCTTCCCGCGATCGTCTTTGCGCCCCTGGCCGGGGTAGTGGCCGACCGGTGGGACCGGCGCGCGGTCATGGTCGGGGCGGACCTGCTGCGCATGGTCATCGTGCTGGCGCTGCTCGTGGTCGACGATCCGGGCATGCTGTGGCTGCTCTACACGGCGATGTTCTTCGAGAGCGCGATCGGGCACTTCTTCCAGCCGGCGGCCCGGGCGGCGGTGCCCGCAGTCGTCGGTCGGGGCGGTGACCTGGAAGCGGCGAACGCCTGGAACACGGTTGCGAGCGGCCTCGTCCGCCTCGCCGGCGCACCCCTGGGCGGCGCGCTCTACGCCCTCGTGGGTTTCGACGGCCTGGTGCTGATCGACTCCGCGACGTACCTGCTCTCCGCCGTGCTGATCTTCGGAATGGGCCCGCTGCGGGTGGCCGACAATGGGCGCGAGCCGGACACGTCCTCCTGGCTGGCCGCCTTCTGGGAGCAGGTCCGGGAAGGCCTGGCCTTCCTCTTCAGGCACTCCGTACTCCGCGCGACGCTCCTCGTCTCCAGCCTCTTCCTGTCGGCCAACGCCGCTCTGAACGTGCTTCTGGTGCCGTACGTCCTCGATGTCCTCGGCGGCGACGCCGGCGATGTAGGCGTTCTGATGGCGGCACTCGGCGGTGGCTTCCTGGCCAGCGCATACGCCGGCAACGTACTGTCCCGCAGCGGGCTCCTCTGGCTGTCGTTCACCGGTTGCCTGGCAGCGATCACCCTCTGCTTCGCCGGACTCTTCCTCATCCACCACTTCGTCGCCGCGCTGGTCTTCATCGCCCTGGCCGGTCTGCCCGGCGGCGCGCTGCTGATGCTGGTCCAGGTCCAAGTCCAACGCCAGACCCCGGACCGCCAACTCGGCCGGGTCGGATCCGCCTTCTCGGCCGCCGAGATGGCCGCGACCGTCGTCGGCGCCTCGGCGGGCAGCATCGCCGGACAACAACTGCCCCTCACCACCACCGTCTGGCTCGTGATCGGCGTGCTGGCGGCCAGCGCGGTGCTCGCCGCCGTGCTGCTACCCACCCGACCCGGACCGGCGGCAGCGAAGCCGGAGGCTGCAGCAGAACCGGCGATGGCGAAAACCGGTGACGATGGCTGAGCGGCATTCATTGCGGGTTCTCGCGTCGATCACCGCGACCCTCACACTGACCTACTGGTGGTCCCGGCTGGCTCTGGAGGACTCCCCCGCGATCGCCTTACACAGGCAGCTCGTCCAGCCTCCTGAACCTCCTGGTGACCGAGCCGCCGCACAGAACGGGTTCTGCCGCCACAGCCTGAATGCCACCACAATGCCGGCCTGGCGACCCAGACGGCATGTCAACCAACACCGTGAACGTTCGTGGTCATGGCACTAGCTGTCCCCTTGGCCGCCTAGACAAGAGGTCCTGCGGGGCACACAGGGGGCATAAGGCGCCGTGAAACGTTGCGAACCAGCAAGCAGTCGCGAGAGACCAGGACGCCGTGGGAGCAGGCGTCGGGGCTGTTGCTGTTGGTGGCGGGCTAGGGCCTGTGTCGAAGTCGGTTACAGCCACTCGTTGATCGCGGCGATGTGCACGGTGGCTTCGTAGCGGACGGC
>NZ_JBNCOB010000025.1:0-102080 GCF_049847285.1 Micromonospora sp. DT62 | reverse complement strand
TGCACGACCTCGACCCGCGCCAACCACGACTCGTCCTCACCCGTCAACACCGACACGAGATCGACATCCAGGTACGGGGCGAGGGCCCGCTGGCACTCCGCCAACCGCGCGTCGAACACCGGCGTACGACCCACCAGACCGGCCGCCATCCGCGCCGACTGCGCACCCTGACCCGGGAACACGAACACCGCACCGGTTCCGGCGGCCGTACCCGTGACGAGGTTCCCCGCCGGCGCGCCGGCGGCCAGGGCGTCGAGCCCGGCCAGCAGCTCGGCCACCCCGGCGCCGACGACGGCGGCCCGGTGGTCGAACGTCGACCGGGTGGCGGCGAGGGACCAGCCCACCGCCGCCGCGTCGATGTCGGCGTGCACGCGGACGTGCTGGGCCAGGCGGGCGGCCTGACCGGCCAGCGCGCCCTTCGACCGCCCCGACACCGTCCAGACGACGACGTCGGAGGCCACGAGCCCCGGGCTGCGACTCTCGGTGGCCTCGCCGTCGGGTTCCGCGCTCTCGGCGGGGAGGTCCTCGGGCAGTTCGATGATGACGTGGGCGTTCGTGCCGGAGATGCCGAACGACGACACCGCCGCCCGGCGCGCCCGGTCCACGGCCGGCCACGGCCGCGACTCGATCGCCAACTCGACGGCCCCGGCGGACCAGTCGATGTGCGGGGACGGCGCGTCCACGTGCAGCGTCGCGGGAACCACGCCCTCGCGCATCGCCAGCACCATCTTGATCACGCCGGCGACGCCGGCGGCGGCCTGGGTGTGGCCGATGTTCGACTTGACGGAGCCGAGCAGCAGCGGCGCGTCGCGCTCCTGCCCGTACGTGGCCAGCAGCGCCTGCGCCTCGATCGGGTCGCCCAGCGTCGTGCCGGTGCCGTGCGCCTCGACCACGTCCACGTCGGCCGTGGAGAGCCGCGCCGACGCGAGGGCCTGCCGGATCACCCGCTGCTGCGAGGGGCCGTTCGGGGCGGTCAGACCGTTGGAGGCACCGTCCTGGTTGACGGCGCTGCCCCGCACGATGGCCAGCACCTCGTGGCCGTTGCGCCGGGCGTCCGACAGCCGCTCCACGAGCAGCATCCCGACGCCCTCGCCCCAACCGGTGCCGTCGGCGCCCGCGGCGAACGCCTTGCACCGGCCGTCGGCGGCCAGGCCGCGCTGCCGGGAGAACTCCACGAACAGCCCGGGGGTCGACATCACGGTCACGCCGCCGGCGAGGGCGAGGTCGCACTCGCCGCGCCGCAGCGACTGCACCGCCAGGTGCAACGCCACCAACGACGACGAACACGCCGTGTCCACCGACACCGCCGGCCCCTCCAACCCCAATGCGTACGCCACCCGACCCGACACCACACTCGCGGCGTTGCCCGTGCCCGCGAAGCCCTCCACCTCGTCCCCCGCCACCATCAGCAGGGCCCCATAGTCCTGACCATTCGTGCCCACGAACACCCCTGTTCGCGAACCCCGAAGGACCCCAGGCTCAACCCCTGCCCGCTCGACCGCCTCCCACGAAACCTCCAGCAGCAACCGCTGCTGCGGATCCATGGCCAACGCCTCGCGGGGGGAAATCCCGAAGAAACCGGCATCAAACTCCGCCGCCTCGTAGAGGAAGGCGCCGCTGCGGACGTAGGAGGTGCCGGTGGAATAGGGGTCGGGGTCGTAGAGCCGCTCGACGTCCCAGCCCCGATCGCCGGGTAGGTCGGACACGGCGTCACGGCCGGCGTGCAGCATCTGCCAGAACCGGTCGGGGTCGTTCGCCCCGCCCGGGAAGCGGCAGGACATGGCGACGATGGCCACTGGCTCGTCGTCGCCGAGCGTCACCGGGGCGGCCTCGACGGCCACGGCGGCCTCGCCGCCCAGTTCCTCGTGCAGGTGCCGGGCGAGCGCGGTCGGCGACGGGTAGTCGAAGACCAGGGTCACCGGCAGCCGCAGCGAGGTGGCGGTGGCGAGCCGGTTGCGCAGCTCCACCGCCGTCACCGAGTCGAAGCCGAGGTCCCGGAACGCGTGGTGCGGGTCGACGGCCTGGCCGTCGGCGTACTTGAGGACCATGGCCGCCTGGTCGCGGACCAGGTCGAGCAGCGCCTGCTGGCGCTCGGCGGCGCTCATCCGGGTGAACGCGCCGGCCGGCCCGGCCTCGTCGGTCTCCTTCGTCTCGGCGAGGCCCTTGGTGGCCTGCAACCGCTGCGCCTCGGGGATCTCCGAGATCAGTGGACCGGGCCGGGTGGCGGTGAACGCGACGAAGAACCGGTCCCAGGCGATGTTCGAGATGGTCAGGAAGGTCTCGTCGTGCTCGACGGCCTGGTGCAGGGCCGCGACGGCGAGGCGCGGGGGCATCTCCGGTGCGCCGTGGCGGTGCAGCATCTGGCCGAACTCGCCGTCGGCCATGCCGCCGCCTCCCCAGGCGCCCCAGCCGATGGAGGTGGCGGGCAGGCCGAGGGCCCGCCGGTGCTCGGCGAGGGCGTTGAGGAACGCGTTGCCGGGGGCGTAGTTGCCCACGCCGGAGCTGCCGACGGTGCCGGCCATCGAGGAGAACAGGATGAACGCGTCGAGGTCCAGCTCGCGGGTCAGCTCGTGCAGGTTCAGGGCGGTGGTCACCTTCGCGCTGAGCGCGTAGTCGACCTGCTCCAGGGTCAGCGAGTTGATCACCGAGTCGTCGAGCACGGCGGCCGTGTGCACGACGGTGGTCAGCGGGTACTCGGGCGGCAGGTCGGCGAGGACGGCGGCGAGCGCCGACCGGTCGGCGGCGTCGCAGGCGGCGACGGTGACCCGGGCGCCCAGTGCGACCAGCTCGGCCTCGAGGTCGGCGATGCCCTCGGCCTGCCGGCCGCGCCGGCTGACCAGCACCAGGTGCGCGGCGCCGTTGGCGGCGAGCCAGCGGGCCATGTGTCCGCCGAGCGCGCCGGTGCCGCCGGTGACCAGGGCGGTGCCGGAGGGCCGCCAGGTGCGCGGGGCGGGGGCGTCGCCGAGCGGGGCGTGCAGCAGTCGCCGGCCGAAGGCGCCGGCCCACCGCAGCGCGACCTGGTCCTCCCCGTCGGCGCCGGCGAGGACGCGGACCAGCCGGCGGCCGGCCGCGTCGTCGAGCTCCTCGGGGAGGTCGACGAGGCCGCCCCAGCGGTCCGGGTGCTCGAGCGCGGCGACCCGGCCGAAACCCCAGGTGAGCTGCTGGAGCGGGTGCGGCAGCGGGTCGGCCGGGCCGGTGGCGACGGCACCCCGGGTGAGGCACCACAGCGGCGCGCGGACGCCGGCGTCGCCGAGCGCCTGCACCAGGGTCACGGTGCCGGCGAAGCCGACCGGCACCGACGGGTGCGCCGGGGCGGGCGTCTCGTCGAGCGGCAGCAGCGACAGGATCCCGGCGGGCGTGCCGCCGTCGGCGAGGTCGCGCAGCCGGGCGGCGAGCGCCGCCCGGTCCGTGCGGTCCGCGTCCAGCGCCAGCGGTACGACGGTGCCGCCGGGCCGCCGCAACGCCTCGGCGCAGAAGTCGGCCTCGGCAACGCCGGTGTCGTCGGGGCCGGTAAGCAGCCACCAGGTGCCGGTGACGGCGGGCTCGCCGGCCGCGTCGCCGGCGATCGGCGTCCAGCTGTCCCGGTACCGCCAGGAGTCCACGGTGGCCTGGTCGCGGTGCCGGCGACGCCAGGCGGCGAGGACCGGCAGCACGTCCGCGAACGCGGCGTCCGGCACGGGCTCCGACTCGGTCGCGGCGGCGAGTTCGGCGGTGAGCGCGGCCAGGTCCTCCGCCTCGACGGCCGCCCAGAACCGGGCGTCGACCTCGTCGTCCTGCGCCGGGCCGGCGACGCCGGCGGCCGGGGCGGGCGCGGCGGACGGCTGCGGCCAGTAGAGCTGCCGCTGGAACGGGTACGTGGGCAGGTCGAGGCGGCGTCCGGCGAGGCCGGTGAAGGCGGGCCGCCAGTCCACCGCCGTACCCCCGGTCCAGACCTCGGCCAGGGCGCGCAGGAAGCGGCCGAGGCCGCCCTCGCCCCGGCGCAGGCTGCCGGTGACGGTGACCGCGTCCGGGTCTGCGGCGGCCAGCTCGACGCTCTCCTGCACGGCCATGGTCAGCACCGGGTGGGCGCTGACCTCGACGAAGGTCTGGTAGCCGGCGGCCACGAGGCTGCGCACCGCGTCGTCGAAGCGGACGGTCTGCCGCAGGTTGCGGTACCAGTAGTCGGCGTCGAGGGCGGCGGTGTCGAGCCAGTCCCCCTCGACGGTGGAGCGGAACCGGACCTCGCCGGTGCGGGGCCGCAGCCCGGCGAGCAGGTCCAGGAGCTGCTCGCGCAGCTGCTCGACGTGGGCGGAGTGGGAGGCGTAGTCCACGGGGACGCGGCGCACCCGCACCTCGCGGGACTCGTAGTGGGCGACCAGCTCGTCGAGGGCGGCGCTGTCGCCGGAGACCACGACGGAGGTGGGCCCGTTGACGGCGGCCAGGGCGATCCGGCCGGCCCAGCGGGTGATCGTCGCGGTGACCTCGTCGGCGGTGGTGGCGACCGAGACCATGCCGCCGTCCCCGGCGATGCCGGCGATGATGCGGCTGCGCAGGGCCACCACGGCCGCCGCGTCGTCGAGGGTGAGGCCGCCGGCGACGTGTGCGGCGGCGATCTCGCCCTGCGAGTGGCCGACGACGGCGGAGGGGCGCACCCCGTACGACTCCCAGAGCGCGGCGAGCGAGACGCTGACCGCGAACAGGGTGGGCTGCACGACGTCGACGCGCTCCAGCGACGGGGCGTCGGGCGCGCCACGCACCACGTCGGTCGGCGACCAGTCGACGTACGGGCGCAGCGCCTCGGCGCAGGCGGCGAACTTCTCCGCGAAGACCGGGGCGGTGTCGAGCAGTTCGGCGGCCATGCCGACCCACTGGGAGCCCTGGCCCGGGAAGACGAAGGCGACCTCGCCCGGCGTGCCGGGGGCGCGGGTGACGGTCTGCGGGGTGGGCCGGCCGGCGGCGAGCGCGTCGAGGGACGCGGCCAGTTCGTCGCGGCCGGCGGCGAAGACGACGGCCCGGTGGTCGTGGGACGCGCGGGTGGCGGCCAGCGACCAGCCGACGTCGGCGAGCACGTCGTCGTCGACGGTGTCGAGGTGGTCGAGCAGGTCCCGGGTGCGGGCGGTGAGGGCGTCGACGGTGCGCCCGGAGAGCACCCAGGGCAGCTCCCCGGTCGGCCCGTCGGCCGCCGGCGCGGACTCCGGCCCGTCGGCGGGGGCCTGTTCGAGGATGGTGTGCACGTTGGTGCCGCTGATGCCGAACGAGGAGACGGCGGCGCGGCGTACGCCGTCGGCCGGCTCCCACGGCCGGGCGGATGTGAGCAGCTCGACGCTGCCGGCGTTCCAGTCGACGTGCGGGGTGGGCTCGTCCACGTGCAGGGTGGGCGGCAGCACCCCGTGCCGCATCGCCAGGACCATCTTCATCACCCCGGCGACGCCGGCGGCGGCCTGGGTGTGCCCGATGTTCGACTTGATCGAGCCGAGCCAGAGCGGCCGGTCGGCGGGCCGGTCCTGCCCGTACGTGGCCAGCAACGCCTGCGCCTCGATCGGGTCGCCGAGGGTGGTGCCGGTGCCGTGCGCCTCGACGGCGTCCACCTGGTCGGCGGTGAGTCCGGCGTTGGCGAGGGCCTGCCGGATCACCCGCTGCTGGGCGGGGCCGTTGGGGGCGGTGAGGCCGTTGGAGGCGCCGTCCTGGTTGACGGCGCTGCCGCGCAGCACGGCGAGGACCGGGTTGCCGTCGCGGCGGGCGTCGGAGAGGCGCTGGAGCACCAGCAGGCCGACGCCCTCGCCCCAGCCGGTGCCGTCGGCGGCCCCGGCGAACGGCTTGCACCGGCCGTCGGCGGCGAGGCCGCGCTGGCGGGAGAAGCCGACGAAGATGCCCGGGGTGGCCATCACGGTGGCGCCGCCGGCCAGGGCGAGGTCGCACTCGCCCGTCCGGAGGGCCTGCGCGGCCAGGTGCATCGCGACCAGCGACGACGAGCAGGCGGTGTCGACGGTGACCGCCGGGCCGTGCAGCCCGAAGGTGTACGCCAGCCGGCCGGAGATGACGCTGGCGGAGGTGCCGGTGGCCAGGTAGTTCTCGTCGACGTCCCCGGCGGCCATCAGCAGCGAGCCGTAGTCCTGGCCGTTGGTGCCGACGTACACGCCGGTGCGGCTGCCGCGCAGGGCGGTCGGGTCGATCCGGGCCCGCTCGAACGCCTCCCAGGTGGCCTCCAGCAGCAGCCGCTGCTGCGGGTCCATGGCGAGGGCCTCGCGGGGGCTGATGCCGAAGAACGCCGGGTCGAACTCGCCGGCCCCGGCGACGAAGCCGCCCTCGCGGACGTAGCTGGTGCCGAGGTGCTCGGGGTCGGGGTGGTACAGCTCGGCGAGGTTCCAGCCGCGCTCGCCGGGCATGAGGCTCAGCGCGTCGGTGCCGGTGGCCAGCAGGTCCCAGAGCTGCTCGGGAGAGGTGACCCCGCCGGGGAAGCGGCAGCTCATCGCGACGATGGCGATCGGCTCGCGGTCGCGGCCGGTGCCGTCGGCGACCACCTCGCCGGTGGTGTGCCCGGCGGTGAGGCCGTGCAGGTGCGCGGCGAGTTCGGCGACCGTGGGGTGGTCGAAGACCAGCGTGGCGGGCAGGGTCATGCCGGTCTCGGCGGTGAGCCGGTTGCGCAGCTCGACGGCGGTGAGCGAGTCGAAGCCGAGGTCGCGGAAGGTGCGCTCGGGCAGCGGCTGGCCGGCCGGGTAGCCGAGCACGACGGCGGCCTGGGTGCGCACGAGGTCGGCGAGCTGCGGCAGGGACCGGCCGACCACCACGGCGCGGGCGGGGCCGGTGGGCACGGCGGGCACGCCGGGCAGGGCGGCGATCAGTGGCGTCGGGCGGCCCCAGGAGGCGGCGAGGCGTCCCCAGTCGACGTCGGCGACGGTGACGGCCGGCTCGGCGGTGTTGACCAGCCGGCCGAGGGCGGTGACGGCCTCGGCGACGGGGAGCGCGTCGACCCCGCCCCGGGCGAGCCGGGCGGTCAGCGCCGCGGCCATGCCGTCCTCGGCCCAGGCGCCCCAGGCGATGGCGGTGGCGGGCAGGCCCTGGTCGCGTCGCCAGGCCGCGAACGCGTCGAGGTAGGCGTTGGCCGCCGCGTAGTTGCCCTGTCCGGCGCTGCCGATGACCCCGGCGAGGGAGGAGAAGAGCACGAACGCGTCGAGGTCGCGGTGGGCGGTGGCCTCGTGCAGCACCCGGGCGGCGCGGACCTTGCCGTCGAGGACGGCCTGCATCCGGGTCAGGTCGAGCCCGTCGAGGACGCCGTCGTCGACCACGCCGGCGGTGTGCACGACGGCGGTCAGCCCGGGCAGGTCCGCCACGAGCGCGTCGACCGCCGCCCGGTCGGTGACGTCGCACGCCACCACCCGTACCGCGCCCAGCTCGTCGACCAGCTCGGCCGCGCCCGGCGCCGCCGGGCCCCGCCGCGAGGCGAGGACCACCTCGGCAGCCCCGTTGGCCAGCAACCAGCGGGCCACGTGCCGACCGAGGGCACCCGTACCGCCGGTGACCAGCACCGTCCCGGCGGGCCGCCAGCCCGCACCGGCGGGCGGCGCGGCCGGCACCAGCCGCCGGCCGAGGATGCCCTGCGGGCGGATCGCCACCTGGTCGTGCCCGGCGTCGGCGAGGACGGCGAGCAGCGCGTCGGCGGCGGTCCGGTCGGCGCGGGCGGGCAGGTCGACCAGGCCGCCCCAGCGGTCCGGCTGTTCGAGGGCGACGACCCGGCCCAGGCCCCAGGCCAGGGCGGGCCACGGGTCGGCGGGGGTGTCGCCGCCGACGCGGACGGCGCCCCGGGTGAGGCACCAGAGCCGGCCGGGCAGGCCGGCGTCGGCGAGCGCCTGGGTGAGGGTGAGCAGCAGCGCGGCGCCGACGGAGACGGCCGGGGCGTCCGGCAGCGCCCGGTCGGTCGCGGGCAGCACGCAGAGCACGCCGGCCCAGCCCTGGTCGCCGTGGCCGCGCAGCAGCCCGGTCAGCTCGGCGCGGTCGGCGCCGGGGGCGATGGTGAGGGTGTCGACGTGGGCGCCGGCGCCGGTCAGCGTGCCGGCCACCCCGGCGTCGTCGGCGTCGGCGGTGACGACCAGCCAGCGGCCGGTCAGCGCGGGCGCGGCGGCGGGGCGGACGGGCTCCCACTCGACCCGGTACGTCCAGCCGTCCACCACGGCGTCGCGCTGCCGGGCCCGTCGCCACGACGAGAGCACCGGTACGGCCGGGGCGAGGGCCTCGACCGCCGCGGGGTCGTCCTGCACGGCCAGGTGGGCGGCGACCCCGGTCAGGTCCCCGCGCTCCACCGCCGCCCAGAAGTCCCCCTCGGTCGTGTCGGTCGGCGCGGTCGCTCCGGCGGTGCCGCCGATCTCGGGCCAGTAGCGCTGGTGCTGGAAGGCGTACGTGGGCAGGTCCACCCGCCGCGCGCCGGTGTCGGCGAACCACGGCTGCCAGTCGACGGCCACCCCGCGCACGTGCAGCTCGGCCAGCCCGGCCAGCAGCCCGTGGGCCTCGGGCCGGTCCCCGCGCTGCGCCGGCACGGCGAGCACGCCGTCCCCGTCCGGCAGGGCGTCGCCGACCATCGCGGTCAGTACGCTGCGCGGCCCGATCTCCAGGAACGTGTCCGCCCCGGCGGCGCGCAGCGCGGCGATCCCGTCGGCGAAGCGGACGGCCTCGCGGACGTGGCGCACCCAGTAGTCGGCCGTGCGGATCTCGTCGGCGTCGGCGAGCCCGCCGGTCACGTTCGACACGACGGGCAGCGACGGCGCCGCGAAGGTGAGCTTGTCGAGCACCGCGCGGAACCTGGCGAGCATCGGCTCCATCAGGGGGCTGTGGAACGCGTGGCTGACCGTGAGCCGGCGCGTGCGTACGCCCCGGTCCCGCCAGACGCGCTCCACCTCGTCCAGGGCCTCGACGGCACCGGAGACCACGACCGACGTCGGCCCGTTGACCGCCGCGATCCCCACGTCGGCCAGACCGTCGAGCGTGGCGAGGACGTCGGCCTCGGTGGCCGCGACGGCCAGCATCCCGCCGCCGGTGGGCAGCGCCTGCATCAGCCGGCCCCGCGCCGCCACCAGCGCGCACGCGTGCTCCAGCGACAGCACCCCGGCCACGTGCGCGGCCGTGACCTCGCCGATCGAGTGGCCGGCGACCAGGTCGGGGGCGATGCCGAACGACTCGACGAGGCGGAACAGCGCCACCTCGACGGCGAACAGGCCGGCCTGCGTGAACACCGTCCGGTCCAGCAGCTCGGCGTCGGCCGAGCCCTCGGCGGCGAAGAGCACCTCGCGCAGGGGGCGCGGCAGGGCCCGGTCCAGGTACCCGCACACCTCGTCGAGCGCGGCGGCGAAGACGGGGAACTCGGCGTACAGCTCCCGGCCCATGCCGGCGCGCTGCGCGCCCTGGCCGGAGAAGAGCACCGCGAGCTGGCCGCGCGGCGACCCGGCGCCGCGCACGACGGTGCCGGCCGGTTCCCCGGCGGCGAGGGCGCGCAGCGCGGCGAGCAGGTCGTCGCGGCCGGTCGCCGAGACGACGGCGCGCCGGTCCAGGGTGGAGCGGGAGGTGACCGACGAGAAGGCCACGTCGAGCGGGCGCAGGGTGTCGTCGGCGGCGAAGCGGGCGGCCCAGCGGCCGGCCTGCGCGGCGAGCGCGGCGTCGGAGCGGGCGGAGAGCAGCACGGGGGCCACCGCGCGGGCCTGCGGCGCGGTCGGCTCCGCCTCCGCCTCGACCTCGGCCGGGGCCTGCTCGATGATGGTGTGCGCGTTGGTGCCGGACACGCCGAACGACGACACGGCCGCCCGGCGCGGGCGGTCCACGGCCGGCCAGGGCGTGGCGGCGGTGGCGAGGGTGACCGCCCCGGCGGTCCAGTCGATGTGCGGGGACGGCTCGTCGACGTGCAGGGTCGGCGGCACGACGCCGTGCCGCATCGCCATCACCATCTTGATCACACCGGCGACACCGGCGGCGGCCTGGGTGTGCCCGATGTTCGACTTCACCGACCCGAGCAGCAGCGGCGCGGCCTCGTCGCGGTCCTGCCCGTACGTGGTGAGCAGGGCCTGCGCCTCGATCGGGTCGCCGAGCCGGGTGCCGGTGCCGTGCGCCTCGACCACGTCCACCTGCTCGGGCGTGAGCCGGGCGTTGGCGAGGGCCTGGCGGATCACGCGGACCTGGGACGGGCCGTGCGGGGCGCTGAGCCCGTTGGACGCGCCGTCCTGGTTGACCGCGCTGCCCCGCACCACGGCGAGCACCGGGTAGCCGTGCCGCTGCGCGTCGGAGAGCCGGGTGAGCAGCAGCATGCCGATGCCCTCGGACCAGGAGGTGCCGTCCGCGCCGGCGGCGAACGCCTTGCACCGGCCGTCGGCGGCGAGGCCGCGCTGCCGGCTGAAGCCGACGAAGACCGCCGGGGTGGGCATCACCGTCACGCCGCCGGCCAGGGCCAGCTCGCAGTCGCCGTTGCGCAGTGCCTGGGCGGCCAGGTGGACGGCGACCAGCGAGGACGAGCAGGCGGTGTCGACGGTGACCGCCGGCCCCTCCAGCCCGAGGGTGTACGCGACGCGGCCGGAGATGACGCTGGTGGCGTTGCCGGTGAGCAGGTGCCCCTCGCCGTTCTCGGCCTGCGCCATCATGCCGTCGTAGCCGTGCGAGGACGCCCCGACGAAGACGCCGGTACGGCTGCCCCGTACGGCCGGCAGCGGCAGCCCGGCCCGCTCGAACGCCTCCCAGGAGGTCTCCAGCAGCAGCCGCTGCTGCGGGTCCATGGCGACGGCCTCGCGGGGCGAGATGCCGAACAGGTCGGCGTCGAAGTCGGCGGCGGCGTAGACGAAGCCGCCGTCGCGCACGTAGCTGGTGCCCGGGTGGTCGGGGTCGGGGTGGAAGAGGTTCTCCAGGTCCCAGCCCCGGTCGGCGGGGAACGGCCCGATCCCGTCGCCGCCGTCGTGCACGAGCTGCCACAGCGCCTCGGGACTGTCGACCCCGCCCGGGTAGCGGCAGCTCATCGCCACGATGGCGATGGGCTCGGAGTCCCGGGTCTCCAGCTCGCGCAGCCGCCGCCGGGTACGCCGCAGCTCCGAGGTCGTACGCTTCAGGTACTCGACGTACTTCTCGTCCTCGTTGCTCACCGTGGACCTACCTCACTCGGCATGCCGATGTCGTTGCGGCTGATGTCGTTGCGGCTGGTGGTCACGACGTCTCCAGCTCGCGGTCGATCAGGTCGAAGATGTTCTCGGCGGTGGCCGACTCCAGGTCGTCGTCGTCGCCGTCCGCGTCCGCCTGCCGCTCGGTCAGCCGGCCCAGCAGGCCGTGCAGCCGGTCGGTGATCTTGCGGAACTCGTCGTCGGTCGGGTCGAGCCCGACGAGCGCCGCCTCCAGCCGGTCCAGTTCCCGGCCGGCCGTCGACGCCTCGCCCGTCGGGGTCGCCGGGGCGAACTGACCGGCCAGGTGGGTGGCGAGCGCCTCGGGCGTCGGGTTGTCGAAGACCAGCGTCGCCGGCAGCCGCAGCCCGGTGGCCGCGCCGAGCCGGTTGCGCAGCTCGACGGCGGTGAGCGAGTCGAAGCCGAGTTCCCGGAACGCCCGGGTCGGCTCGATGCCGGCCGGGTCGCCGTGGCCGAGGACGACCGCCACGTGCGACAGCACCAGGTCGCGCAGGGCGCGTACCCGCTTGTCGGCGGGCAGGGAGCGCAGCGTCTCGGCGTACGCCTGCCCGTCGGCGGCCTCGCCGGCCGCGGCCCGACGGCCGGCGGCGCGGACCAGGTTCGCCAGCAGCGGGTGCACGGGCGCACCGGGCGCGGCCACCCCAGTGATGATCTTGGCGGGCAGCAGCGTCGCCCGCTCGGAGCGCCAGGCCGCGTCGAACAGGGCGAGGCCCTCCTCGTTGGAGAGCGCCGCCATGCCGCCCCGGTCGAGCCGGCGGATGTCGGCCGAGTCGAGGTGCCCCGTCATGCCGCTGGCCTGCGCCCAGCGGCCCCAGGCCAGCGCGACGGCCGGTAGGCCGAGGGCCCGCCGGTGCTCGGCGAGGGCGTCGAGGAACGCGTTGCCGGCGGCGTAGTTGCCCTGGCCGGGGCCGCCGAACACGCCGGCGGCGGCGGAGAAGAGCACGAACGCGCTCAGCTCGTGGCCGAGGGTGGCCCGGTGCAGGTTCCAGGCCACGTCGACCTTGGGCCGCAGCACCGTGTCGAGGCGGTCCGGGGTGAGCGACTCGACGGTGGCGTCGTCGAGGACGCCAGCGGCGTGCACGACGGCGCGCAGCGGGTGCCGCCGGTCCACCATGGAGAGCACGTCCGCCACGGCGTCCGGGTCGGCCAGGTCGGCGGCGACGATCGACACGTCCGCGCCGAGCGCCTTGAGGTCGGCCAGCAGCTCGTCGGCGCCCTCGGCGTCCGGGCCGCGCCGGCTGACCAGGAGCAGTTGCCGGGCGTCGTGCGCGGTGACCAGGTGCCGGCAGAGCAGCGCGCCGAGGGTGCCGGTCGCCCCGGAGACCAGGACGGTGCCGTCGAGCCGGGGCGCCTGCGGGACGCTCAGGGCGAGCTTGCCGACGTGCCGGGCCTGGCTGAGGAAGCGGAACGCCTCGGGGGCGCGCCGGACGTCCCAGGTGCGCCGGGGCAGGGGCCGCAGCGCACCGGCGGCGAAGAGCGCCATCAGCTCGCCCAGCATCGCGCCGATCTTCTCCGGGCCGGCCTCGATGAGGTCGAAGACCTGGTAGCTGACTCCGGGGTGGTCGGCGGCGACCCGCTGCGGGTCCCGCTTGTCGGTCTTGCCCATCTCGACGAACCGGCCGCCGTCGGCGAGCAGCCGCAGCGACGCGTCGACGTACTCGCCGCTGAGGGCGTTGAGCACCACGTCGACGCCCCGCCCGCCGGTGCGGTCGCGGAACTCCCCGGCGAAGTCGAGGCTGCGGGAGGAGGCGAGGTGCGCGTCGTCGAAGCCGGTGGCGCGCAGCGCCGGCCACTTGCCGGGGCTGGCCGTGCCGTAGACCTCCGCGCCGAGGTGGCGGGCGATCTGCACGGCGGCCATGCCGACGCCGCCTGCCGCCGCGTGGACGAGCACGGACTCCCCGGCGCGCAGCCGGGCCAGCTCCACCAGGCCGTACCAGGCGGTCAGGAAGACCACGGGCACGGCGGCGGCGTCGGTGTACGACCAGCCGTCGGGGACGCGGGTGAGCAGCCTGCGGTCGGTGACCGCCGCCGAGGAGAACGAGCCGGAGAAGATGCCCATCACCCGGTCGCCGGGGGCGAGGTCGGTGACCCCCGGCCCGACGCCGAGCACCACGCCGGCGCCCTCGTTGCCCAGCACCTCCTGGTCGGGGACCATGCCGAGGGCCAGCACCACGTCGCGGAAGTTCAGCCCGGAGGCGCGCATCCCGACCAGGACGTGGCCCGCCGGCAGTTCCCCGGAGACCTCGGGGCCGGGCAGCAGGGCCAGGTTCTCCAGCGTGCCCTTCTCGGTGACGTCGAGGCGCCACGGCACCTCGTCGGCGGGCAGCGGCAGCACCCCGGCGTCGCGGGCCCGGGCCAGCCGGGGCACCATCGGCACGCCGTCGCGCAGCGCGAGCTGCGGCTCGCCGGAGGCGACGGCCGCCGGGACGGCCGCCAGGGAGGCGGCGGCGTCGTCGGTGTCGAGCAGCGTGAACCGGCCGGGGTGCTCGGACTGCGCCGAGCGCACCAGCCCCCACAGGCTCGCCCGGGCCAGGTCGCGGGGGGCCTCGCCCGGGGCGGCGCCGACCGCGCCCCGGGTGTGCAGCACCAGCCGGGACCGCTCCAGCCGGGGCTCGCCCAGCCACTGCTGCACCAGCGCGAGCGCGTCGCGGGCCGCGTCGTGCGCGGCCGCGCCGGCCCGCTGCGGGTCCGTCTCCGCGCCGGGGCGCAGGTCCAGCACCACATCGGGTACGTCCCCGGACTCCTCGACCGCCGCGACCAACGTCGCCAGGTCGGCGTGGACCCGCACCGGGTGCCCGGCGGCGGCGAGCGCCCCGGCCAGGCCGAGGGTGTCGTCGCCGAGCAGCGCCCAGCGGGCCTCCCCGGCTGCCGCGTCGGTGCCCGTCAGCGGCGTCCAGTCCAGGTGGAACAGCGAGGTGCGGCGCAGGGCGGCGGCCTCGTCGGCCCGGCCCGCGGCGACCGGGCGGAACGTCAGCGACTCGACGGTGGCGACCGGCTGGCCGGCGGTGTCGGCGAGGGTCACCGCGACGGTGTCCGGGCCGAGCGACCGCAGCCGCGCCCGCAGCCGGGTGGCGCCGTGGGCGTGCAGGGCGACCGAGCGGAAGGCGAACGGCATCCAGCCCGCCCCGGAGGTGTCCGCCGCGTCGCCGAGCAGGGCGGTGATCCCGCTGGCCTGCAGGGCGGCGTCGAACAGGGCCGGGTGCAGGCCGAAGCGGGACGCGTCGGCGGTCGCCTCCTCGGGCAGGGCCACCTCGGCGTAGACCTCGCCGTCGCCACGCCACACCCGTCGCAGGCCACGGAAGGCGGGGCCGTAGCCGAGGCCGCCCTCGGCCATCTGCGCGTACCAGGCGTCCAGGTCGGCGTCGACCTCGACGGCGTCGGCCGGCGGCCACTGCCCCGGTACGGCGATCGGGGCGGGCAGGTGCGCCAGCAGCAGGCCCTCGGCGTGCCGGGTCCACTCGGCGTCGGCGTCCTCCTCGGGGCGGGAGTGCACGGTGACGCTCCGCTCGCCGGCGTCGCCGGGCGGGCCCACGCGTACCTGCACCTGCACCGCGCCGGCCGGCGGGAGCACCAGCGGGTTGATCAGCGTGAGGTCGCCCACCTGGCCGGCGTCGACCTCGTCGCCGGCCCGGACCACCATGTCGACCAGCCCGGTGCCGGGGACGATCACCGCCCCGCCGACGGCGTGGTCGGCCAGCCACGGGTGGGTACGCACCGACAGCCGCCCGGTCAGCACCACCGTCTGGTCGTCGGCGACGGGTACGGCCGCGCTGAGCAGCGGGTGGTCGGTGTCCTGGAGGCCGGCCGAGCCGACGTCGCGCACCCGGTGCGCGGGGGCGTCCAGCCAGAAGCGTCCGTGCGCGAAGGCGTACGTGGGCAGCGCGACGGCGTCGGTGCGGGCCAGCACGGCCGTCAGGTCGACGGGCAGGCCGATCGTGTGGGCGGTGGCGAGGTTCGTCAGCAGCCGCGCCGCGTCGTCGTCACCCCGGCGCAGGCTGCCCAGCGTGTGCCCGGTCGCGCCGGCGTCGTCCAGGATCGCCGTCACCGGCATCGTCAACACCGGATGCGGGGAGATCTCCACGAACGTGGTGTGCCCGGCGGCGACCGCGACGCGCACGGCGGCGTCGAACTGCACGGTCTGCCGCAGGTTGTCGTACCAGTAGCCGGCCGTCATCGACGCCGGGTCGACCCAGTCCCCCGTCAACGTCGACACCAGCCGGGTGTGACCCGGCTGCGGCGTCATGTCGGCCAGGTCGGCGCGCAACTGCTCGGCGACCTCCTGCACGGCGGCCGAGTGCGACGCGTAGTCCACGGGGATCAACCGGGCGCGCACCCCGTCGGCCTGGCACGACTCGACCAGGTCGGCGACCGGCTGCGGCGGACCGGACACCACGACGGTGGACGGGCCGTTCACGGCCGCCACCCCGACACCCGGGAACGCCGGCAGCCGCTGGGCCACCGCCTCTGCCGACAGGTCCACCGACGCCATCGTCCCGGTGCCCCGCAGCACCGTCAGCGCCCGCGACCGCAGGGCCACGGCCTTCGCCGCGTCCTCCAGAGACAGGATCCCGGCCACGCACGCGGCACCGATCTCACCCTGCGAGTGACCGACCACCGCCGCCGGGGTCACCCCCGCGTGCTGCCACACCGCCGCGAGCGCCATACCCACGGCCCACAACACCGGCTGCACGACCTCGACCCGCGCCAACCACGACTCGTCCTCACCCGTCAACACCGACACGAGATCGACATCCAGGTACGGCGCAAGGGCCCGCTGGCACTCCGCCAACCGCGCGTCGAACACCGGCGTACGACCCACCAGACCGGCCGCCATCCGCGCCGACTGCGCACCCTGACCCGGGAACACGAACACCGGACCCGCGCCGTGGCCGGACGCCGTCGCCGTGACGACGGTGCCAGCCGGCGCCCCGGACGCCAGGGCGTCCAGCCCCGCCAGCAGCTCCTCGGTGGTGGCACCGACCACGGCGGCCCGCTGGTCGAACACCGACCGGGTCGTCGCCAGGGACCAGCCCACCGCCACCGCATCGACCTCGGCGCGCTCACGCACGTACTCCGCCAGCCGGGCCGCCTGGCCCGCCAGGGCGGCCTTCGACCGCGCCGACACCGGCCACACCACGACGCCCGACGCCACCAGTCCGGGGCGGCCGGGCACGGCCGGGACGCCGGCCTCCGGCTCGTCGGCCTGCTCGATGATCACGTGGGCGTTCGTGCCGGACATGCCGAACGACGACACCGCCGCCCGGCGCGCCCGGTCCACGGCCGGCCACGGCCGCGACTCGATCGCCAACTCGACGGCGCCGGCGGACCAGTCGATGTGCGGGGACGGCGCGTCCACGTGCAGCGTCGCGGGGACCACGCCCTCCCGCATCGCCAGCACCATCTTGATCACACCCGCCACGCCCGAGGCGGCCTGGGTGTGGCCGAGGTTCGACTTGATCGAGCCGAGCAGCAGCGGCTCGTGCCCCTCGCGGCCCTGCCCGTACGTGGCCAGCAACGCCTGCGCCTCGATCGGGTCGCCGAGCGTCGTGCCCGTGCCGTGCGCCTCCACCACGTCCACGTCGGCGGTGCCCAGCCGGGCACCCGCGAGGGCCTGGCGGATCACCCGCTGCTGCGACGGGCCGTTCGGCGCCGTCAACCCGTTGGAGGCACCGTCCTGGTTGACCGCGCTGCCCCGCACGATCGCCAGGACGCGGTGGCCGTTGCGCCGGGCGTCCGACAGCCGCTCCACCAGCAGCATGCCCACGCCCTCGCCCCAACCGGTGCCGTCCGCAGCCGCCGCGAACGCCTTGCACCGGCCGTCGGCGGCCAGCCCACGCTGCCGCGAGAACTCGAAGAAGGTGCCGGGGGTGGCCATGACCGTGACGCCACCGGCGAGGGCCATGTCGCACTCGCCGCGCCGCAGCGCCTGCACCGCCAGGTGCAACGCCACCAACGACGACGAACACGCCGTGTCCACCGACACCGCCGGCCCCTCCAACCCCAATGCGTACGCCACCCGACCCGACACCACACTGGCGGCGTTGCCCGTGGCCCCGAACCCTTCGGCCTGCTCCCCCGCAGCCATGAGCAGGGCCCCATAGTCCTGACCATTCGTGCCCACGAACACCCCTGTTCGCGAACCCCGTAGGACCCCAGGCTCAACCCCTGCCCGCTCGACCGCCTCCCACGAGACCTCCAGCAGCAACCGCTGCTGCGGGTCCATCGCCGCCGCCTCGCGCGGCGAGATCCCGAAGAAGCCCGGGTCGAACTCCGCCGCCCCGTTGAGGAAGCCGCCCTTGTCGGTGTAGGTGGTGCCGGGGTTGGCCGGGTCGGGGTCGTAGAGCCGGTCGAGGTCCCAGCCCCGGTCGGTCGGGAAGTCGCCGATGGCGTCCACGCCGTCCGCGACGAGGCGCCACAGCCGCTCGGGGTCGTCGACGCCGCCGGGGTAGCGGCAGGCCATGGCGACGATGGCCACCGGCTCGTCGTCGTCGACGGCCGCCGGGGCGGCGACGGGGGCCGGCCGGGCGTCGGCGTCGGCGCCGAAGAGGCCGGTGAGCAGGAGCCGGGCCAGCACGACCGGGGTGGGGTGGTCGAAGACCAGGGTGGTGGGCAGCGCCTGCCCGGTGGCGGCGACGAGCCGGTTGCGCAGCTCCACCGCGGTCAGCGAGTCGAAGCCGAGGTCCCGGAACGCGGTGGTCGCCGGGATGGCCGCGGCCCCGCCGTCGTGGCCGAGCACGTCGGCGGCGAGTTCCCGGACCAGGTCGGCGACGGCCTCCTCCCGGCGGGCCGGGGCCAGCCCGGCGAGCCGCCGGCGCAGGGTCGCCGCCGGGCCCTCGTCGCCGTCGTCGACCGCGACGCCGCCGTCGAGGGCGGCCCGCGCCTCCGGTACGCCCTCCAGCAGTGGCCGGCGGCGGGCGGAGGCGTACGCGGGGGCGAACCGGGCCCAGTCCACGTCGGCCACCGTCACGGTGACGTCGTCGTGGTCGAGGGCCTGCTGCAACGCGCCCATGGCGACGGTCGGGTCCATGGCGGGCAGGCCCCGGCGGCGCAGGTTGCGCTCGGCGTCCGCCGCGTGCATGCCGCCGTCGGACCACGGCCCCCAGGCGATGGCGGTGCCGGCCCGGCCCTCGGCCCGCCGCCGCTGCACCAGCGCGTCGAGGTAGGCGTTGCCGGCCGCGTACCCGGCCTGCCCGCCGCTGCCCCAGGTGGCGGCGATGGACGAGTAGACGACGAAGGCGTCCAGTTCCCGGTCGGCGAGGAGGTCGGCGAGGTGGGCGGCGCCGGCGGTCTTGCCGACGGTCACCTCGGCCAGCTCGGCGGGGGTGACCTCCGCCAGCGGGGTGGCCTGCGCGATGCCGGCGGTGTGCAGGACGGTGCGCACGGGCGGGCCGTCGGCCTCGACCCGGTCGAGCAGGTCGGCGAGGGCGGCCCGGTCGGCGATGTCGCAGGCGGCGACGGTGACCCGGGTCCCGAGGCCGGTCAGTTCGGCCTCCAGCTCGGCGGCGCCGGGGGCGTCGGGTCCGCGCCGGCTGACCAGCACGACGTGCTCGGCTCCGGCGGCGGCGAGCCAGCGGGCGGCGCGGGCGCCGAGTCCGCCGGTGCCGCCGGTGATCAGGGCGGTGCCGGTGGGCGTGAACCGGCGCACCGGCGGGCGGTCGCCGAGGGCGGCGCGCACGAGGCGGCGGGCGAAGACGCCGGGGCCGCGTACCGCGAGCTGATCCTCGCCGGTCGATCCGGTGAGGATCGCGGCGAGCCGGGTGGCGGCCCGGTCGTCGGGCTCCGGCGGCAGGTCGACCAGGCCGCCCCAGCGGTGCGGGGCCTCGACGCCGACCACCCGGCCGAGGCCCCAGATGGCGGCCTGCGCCGGGTCGGCGAGCCGGTCGTACGAGGCGGCGGCGACCGCGCCCCGGGTGACCAGCCACAGCGGTGCGGCCAGGCCGGCGTCGCCGAGCGCCTGCACGAGCGCGAGGGTGGCGGCCAGGCCGGGCAGCACGGTGCTGTCGGCGGCGGGCGGCTCGGCGGCGAGCAGGGAGACGACGCCGGCGGGGTCGGTGCCGGCGAGGGACGCCGCGAGGCCGGCCCGGTCGGCGTCCGGCTCCACGGTCAGCGGCAGCACGTCGGCGCCGGCGCCGGTCAGCGCGGCCCGGACGGTCCGCACCGCCGGGTCGTCGGCGCCGCCGGCGGGCAGCGCCAGCAGCCAGGTGCCGGCCAGCCGGGCGGGGGCGGGTTCTCCGGTCACCTGCCAGTCGGCCCGGTACCGCCAGCCGTCGAGCACCGAGTGTTCCTGCCGCTGCCGCCGCCAGTCGGCGAGGACGGGCAGCAGGGTACGCAGCGACTCGGCGGCTGCGGTGTCGGTGACGGCGAGGGTGTCGCGCAGCGCGTCGAGGTCGGCGCGTTCGACGGCCGCCCAGAACCGCCGGTCGAGCGCGCCCGCCCCGCCGGTGGTGGCCTCGTCGGCGGGCGCCTCGGCCGGCACCCAGTAGTGCTGCCGCTCGAACGGGTAGGTGGGCAGGCCGACGAGCCGGCCGGGCCGGTCGGCGAGCAGGTCCGCCCAGCGCACCGGGGTGCCGGCGACGTGGAGCTGGGCGAGGGCGGCGAGCAGGGCGCGACGGTCCGGGCGGTCCCGGCGCAGCACCGGCACCACCACGGCGGGGGCGGCGTCGCCGGCCTCGGCCTCGGCGAGGGTCTCCTGGATACCGGCGGTGAGGACGGCGTCGGGGCCGACCTCCACGAAGGTGCCGACGCCGTGGGCGCGCAGGGTGCGTACGCCGTCGGCGAAGCGGACCGCCTCCCGGACGTGGCGCACCCAGTACCCGGGGTCGGTGAGCTGCGCCGGGTCGGCCAGCTCCCCGGTCAGGTTGGAGACCACCGGCAGGGTGGGGGCGCGCAGGTCGAGGCCAGCGGCGACGGCGGCGAACTCGGCGAGCATCGGCTCCATCAGCGGGCTGTGGAAGGCGTGGCTGACCCGCAGCCGCCGCACCTTCACCCCCCGGCCGGTCCAGAGGTCGGCCAGCTCGTCGATGGCCGCGCCGTCGCCGGAGACGACGACGGCGCCGGGGGCGTTGACGGCCGCGACGGCGACCCGGTCGGTCAGCGCGGCGATCGACTCGGCGACCCGGGCCTCGTCGGCGGCGACGGCGAGCATCGCGCCGCCGGCGGGCAGGGCCTGCATGAGCCGGCCCCGGGCGGCGACGAGGGCGCAGGCGTCGTCGAGGGTGAGCACGCCGGCGACGTGGGCGGCGGTCAGCTCGCCGACGGAGTGCCCGGCGACCATGTCCGGGGCCAGCCCCCAGGAGCCGAGCAGCCGGTGCAGCGCCACCTCGACGGCGAAGAGCGCGGCCTGGGTGAAGACGGTCTGGTCGAGCAGCGCCGCCTCGTCGGTGCCGGGCTCGGCGTGCAGCAGCGGCTTCAGTGGCCGGGGCAGCCGGTGGTCGAGGTGGGCGCAGACCTCGTCGAGCGCCTCGGCGAAGACGGGGTACGTCTCGTACAGTTCCCGGCCGGCGCCGGCGCGCTGGGCGCCCTGGCCGGAGAAGAGGAACGCGACCCCGCCGCGCTCGGCGGCGGCACCGGTGACCAGGCCGGGGGCGGGCCGGTCGTCGGCGAGGGCGTGCAGGGCGGCGAGCAGGCCGTCGCGGTCGTCGGCGAGGACGACCGCCCGGTGTTCCAGGGGCGAGCGGGAGACCACCGAGGTCCAGGCGACGTCGGCCGGGCCCGCGTCCGGCTCGTCGGCGACGTACCGCGACCAGCGCTCGGCCTGGTGGCGCAGCGCGGCGCGGGTGCGGCCGGTGAGCAGCACCGGCGCGGGCGCGGGCAACTCCGGCCGGTCGGCCTCGGCGCGGGCCGGCTCGGGCTGTTCGAGGATGAGGTGGGTGTTGGTGCCGCTCATGCCGAAGGAGGAGACGGCGGCGCGGCGCGGCCGGTCCACGGCCGGCCACGGCGTGGCCTCGGTGACCAGGGTGACGGCGCCGGTGGCCCAGTCCACGTGCGGGGTGGGCTCGTCGACGTGCAGGGTGGCCGGCACGATGCCGTGCCGCATCGCCTCCACCATCTTGATCACCCCGGCGATGCCGGCGGCGGCCTGGGTGTGGCCGATGTTGGACTTGATGGAGCCGAGCAGCAGCGGCGCGGCGTCGCCGCGCTCCCGGCCGTACGTGGCGAGCAGGGCCTGGGCCTCGATCGGGTCGCCGAGGGTGGTGCCGGTGCCGTGCGCCTCGACCACGTCGACCAGGTCGGGGGTGAGCTTCGCGCCGGCCAGTGCCTGCCGGATGACCCGCTGCTGGGACGGGCCGTTGGGGGCGGTCAGGCCGTTGGACGCGCCGTCGGAGTTGACCGCCGAGCTGCGGATGATGCCGAGCACCGGGTGGCCGTTGCGGCGGGCGTCGCTGAGCCGTTCCAGCAGCAGCATGCCGACGCCCTCGGACCAGCCGGTGCCGTCGGCGGACGCGGCGAACGACTTGCACCGGCCGTCGGCGGCGAGGCCGCGCTGCCGGGAGAACTCGACGAACGGGCCGGGGGTGGCCAGCACGGTCGCGCCGCCGGCCAGGGCGAGGCCGCACTCGCGTTGGCGCAGCGCCTGGCAGGCGAGGTGGATGGCGACCGACGCCGACGAGCAGGCGGTGTCGACGGTGACCGACGGGCCCTCCAGCCCGAACGTGTACGCCAGCCGCCCGGAGACCACGCTGGCGGCGGTGCCGGTCAGCACGTACCCCTCGACGCCGGGGGCCCGGTGCAGCACGGCGGCGTAGTCCTGCCCGGAGGTGCCGACGAAGACGCCGGAGCGGCTGCCGCGCAGCGACAGCGGGGCGATGCCGGCCCGCTCGAACAGTTCCCAGGTGGTCTCCAGCAGCAGCCGCTGCTGCGGGTCCATGGCGACCGCCTCGCGCGGCGAGATGCCGAACAGGGCGGCGTCGAAGCGCCCCGCGTCGTGCAGGAACCCGCCGGAGGTGGTGTACGAGGTGCCGGCGTTGTCCGGGTCGGCGTGGTAGAGCCGCTCCAGGTCCCAGCCCCGGTCGGTGGGGAAGTCGCCGATGGCGTCCCCGCCGGACGAGACGAACTCCCACAGCTGTTCGGGCGAGCTGATGCCGCCCGGGTAGCGGCAGCTCATCGCCACGATCGCCACCGGCTCGGACTCCTCGGCGGTGACCTCGCGCAGCCGTTGGCGGGTCTGCTGAAGTTCGGCGACGACCCGCGTCAGGTATTCGCGCAGCCGCTCTTCGTCCGCCATGACATCTCGCTTTCTCGTGACACCACAGGTCCCTGGGCGGCTCAGGAGAGCCCGAGGTCCTGGTCGATGAGGTCGAACAGCTCCTGGTTGCTGGCCACCCGCAGCCGGTCGGCGACCTCGGCGGTCTCCTCCCGGCGTTCCTCGGCGGTGCCGAGCCGTTCGAGCAGGCTGTGCAGCCGCATCGTGATCCGCACCCGGCCGATGTCGTCCGGGTCCCGCAGCGCGAGGGCGCTCTCCAACTGGTCCAGCTCCGCCAGCGTCGGCAGCGCCTCCACCGAGGCCTCGGTGAGCAGTTCGGCCCGCAGGTGCTCGGCCAGCGCCTGCGGGGTCGGGTAGTCGAACACCACCGAGCTGGGCAGGCTCAACCCGGTCGAGCGGGCCAGCCGGCCCCGCAACTCCACGGCGGTGAGCGAGTCGAAGCCGAGGTCCCGGAAGGGCCGCCCGGCCTCGACGGCGTACGGGCTGTCGTGGCCGATGACCTCGCCCGCGGCGGTGCGGATGAGGTCCACCAGCAGCCGCGCCTGCTCGGCCTGCGACAGTTCGCCGAGCCGCTTGCGCAGCTCGCCGGCGACCTGGTCGCCGTCCTCGGCGTCGGCCCGCGCCGCCGCGGCCTGGGCGGCCACCTCGGCGATCTCGCTGATCAGCGGCCGGGGCCGGGCGGAGGCGAACACCGGCGCGAAGCGGTCCCAGTCGATGTCGGCGACGGTGAGGGCGGTGTCGTCGCCGTCGAGGCCGGCGCGCAGGGCGGCCATCGCCGGTTCCCGGTCCAGCAGGGACACCCCGCGTCGGCTCATGGCCGCCGCGTGCGCGTCGGTCACCATGCCGCCGCCGGCCCACGGTCCCCAGTTCACCGAGAGGTGCCGGGGCCCTCCGGCCGGCCGGGACTGCGCCCAGGCGTCCAGGAAGGCGTTGCCGGCGGCGTACGCGCCGTGGTCGCCGACGCCCCAGACGGCCGCGATGGAGGAGAAGTGCACGACCAGGTCGAGCGGCTCCGGGTCGAGGAACTCGTCGAGGTGCCGGGCGCCGGCGATCTTGCCGGAGACGACGTCGGCGAGTTCCGCCCCGGTGACCGCGGCGACCGGGTTGAGCCGGCCCACCCCGGCGGCGTGCACCACCGCGTGCACGGTCTCGCCGTCGGCGCGCAGGCCACGGACCAGCTCGGCGACCGCGTCCCGGTCGGCCAGGTCGCAGGCCAGCACCCGGGCCTCGGCGCCGAGGGCGGCCAGTTCCGCCACCGCCTCGTCCGCGCCGGGGGCCGCCGCGCCGCGCCGGCTGACCAGCAGCAGTCGCCGCGCGCCGTGCCGGGCGAACCAGGCCGCGGCGTACCGGCCGACGGCGCCGGTGCCGCCGGTGACCAGGACGGTGCCCGGCGCCTGCCAGTCGGCCGCCGCCTCGGCGCGGGGCGCGCGGGCCAGCCGGCGCAGGTACGTGCCGGAGTCGCGCACCGCGAGCTGGTCCTCGTGCCCGGCGGCGGTGAGCGCCGCCAGGACGTGCTCGGCGGCGGCCGGGGTCAGGGTCTCGGGCAGGTCCAGCAGCCCACCCCAGTGCCGGGGGTGTTCCAGCGCGGTCACCAGGCCGAGGCCCCACGTGGTGGCCTGGGCGGGACGGACGACGGGGTCGCCGTCGGCGGTGGCGACTGCCTGCCGGGTGAGCAGCCACAGCGGCACCGGGGGCAGGGCGTCCGTGACCGCCTGCACCAGGGCGAGGTTCGCGGTCAGGCCCAGCGGCACGGCGGGGTGGTCGGGCTGCGGTCGCTCGTCGAGGGCGAGCAGCGACACGATCCGGGTCGGCGCGGCGCCGGCCAGCTGCGCGGCGAGCGCCGTGCGGTCGGTCGTGGCCGGGTCGACGGCGAGCTGCCGGACGGTGCCGCCCCGGGCGGTGACGAGCTCGGCGAGCCGGTCGACGACCGACTGGTCCGTGCCGCTGTGGACCAGGGTCCACGTGCCGTCGACGGCACCCGGGGCGAGGACCTGCGGACGCCAGGTGACCCGGTAGCGCCAGCCGCCGGCGAGGGTGTCCTCCTGCTGCTGGCGCCGCCACCGGTCCAGGTCCGGCAGCAGCTCGCGCAGCGGCCGGTCCGCGTCGAGGCCGAGCCGGCCGGCGAGCGCGTCGCCGTCGCCCGACGCCACGGCCCGCCAGAACGCCGAGTCGACGTCGTCGGGCGCGGCGGCGGAGGCGTGCGCCGGCGCCGCGTCGAGGGTCGGCCAGAACCGCTGGTGGTCGAACGCGTACGTGGGCAGGTCCACGGGACCGGCGCCGGGCAGCAGCCGCGACCAGCGGACGGCCACGCCGTGGCAGTGCAGTCGGGCCACCGCGCCGAGCAGGGTGGCCACCTCGTCCTGGCCGGGCCGCTGCACGCCGGTCACGGTGACCGGGGCGTCCGCCGGCAGCGCGTCGGCGGTCAGGGCGGTCAGCACGGTGTCCGGCCCGATCTCCAGGAACCGGGTCACCCCGTGGGCGTGCAGGTGGGTGACGGTGTCGGCGAAGCGGACCGCCTCGCGGACGTGCCGGACCCAGTAGTCGGGGGTGCAGAGCTGCTCGGCGTCGATGACCGCGCCGGTCAGGTTCGACACCAGCGGCACCGTCGGCGGGGCGTACGACAGGCTCGCCGCCACGGCCGCGAAGTCGGCGAGCATCGGCTCCATCAGCGGGCTGTGGAAGGCGTGGCTGACCCGCAGCCGCTTCGTACGCACGCCGAGTCCGGCGAAGTGGTCGGCCAGCTCGGTCAGCGCGTCCTGCGCCCCGGCGACGACGACGGCGGCCGGCCCGTTCACGGCGGCGACGGCGACCTGTCCCGACGTGCCGTCCAGCGCCCGCAGCACGTCGACCTCGGGTGCGGCGACGGCGAGCATCCCGCCGCCAGCGGGCAGGGCCTGCATCAGCCGGCCCCGGTTGCCGACGAGCGCGCAGGCGTCGGGCAGGTCGAGCACGCCGGCCACGTGGGCCGCGCTGATCTCCCCGACGGAGTGCCCGGCCACGAAGTCGGGCCGGATCCCCCAGTGTTCGAGCAGCCGGAACAGCGCCACCTCGACGGCGAAGAGCCCGGCCTGGGTGAAGGCCGTCTGGTCGAGCAGGTCGGCCTCGGCGGTGCCGGGCTCGGCGAAGAGCACCGTGCGCAGCGGCCGCGGCAGGTACGCGTCCAGGTGCTGGCACGCCTCGTCGACCGTCGCGGCGAAGACCGGGAACGTCTCGTACAGGCGACGGCCCATGCCGGCGTGCTGGGCGCCCTGGCCGGAGAAGAGCGCCGCCAGCGCGCCGCCGGGCTCGGCGACGCCCCGGGTGAGTCCGGGGTGCTCCTCGCCGGCAGCAAGTGCCTGCAGGCCGGCGAGGGCCGCGTCGGCGTCCGCCGCGAGCAGCACCGCGCGGTGCCGCAGCGGGGAACGTCCGGTGGCCAGTCCCCGGGCCACGTCGGCGGCGGGCGTCGCGGTGCCCGGCAGCCAGTCGGCCAGCCGGGCCGCCTGGGCCCGCAGGCCGCCGGCGGTGTCGGCCGAGACGACCCAGGGCAGCACCGGCGGTCCGTCGGCCGGCCGGGGCGTCCCGGTGTCGGCCGGCGGGGCGGCGGGCGCCTGTTCGAGGATGACGTGCACGTTGGTGCCGCTGACCCCGAACGACGACACGCCGGCCCGGCGCGGCCGGTCCGCCTCCGGCCACGGCTGCGCCTCGGTCAGCAGCGCGACCGCGCCCGCCGACCAGTCGACGTGCGGCGAGGGCTCGTCCACGTGCAGGGTGGGCGGCAGCAGGTCGTGCTGGAGCGCCATCACCATCTTGATCACGCCGGAGACGCCGGCGGCGGCCTGGGTGTGGCCGATGTTCGACTTGACCGAGCCGAGCAGCAGCGGCCGGTCGGCGGGCCGGTCCCGCCCGTACGTGGCCAGCAGCGCCTGCGCCTCGATGGGGTCGCCGAGGCGGGTGCCGGTGCCGTGCCCGTCGACGGCGTCCACGTCGGCGGCGGTCAGCCGCGCGTTGGCCAGCGCCTGGCTGATCACCCGCTCCTGCGCGGGCCCGTTGGGGGCGGTCAGCCCGTTGCTGGCGCCGTCCTGGTTCATCGCCGAGCCGCGCACGACGGCCAGGATCCGCCGGCCGTCGCGCTGGGCGTCGGAGAGCCGCTGCAACATCACCAGGCCGACGCCCTCGCCCCAGCCGGTGCCGTCGGCGGCCCCGGCGAACGACTTGCACCGGCCGTCGAGGGCCAGCCCCCGCTGCCGGGCGAACTCCAGGAACGGCCCGGGGGTGGCCATCACCGTCACGCCGCCGGCGACGGCGACGTCGCACTCGCCCTGCCGCAGGGACTGGCAGGCCAGGTGCAGCGCCACCAGCGACGACGAGCAGGCGGTGTCGACGCTGACGGCGGGGCCCTGCAACCCGAAGTGGTACGCCAGCCGCCCGCTGATGACGGCGGCGACGTTGCCGGTGGCCTGGTAGCCCTCGGTCTCGACCCGGGCGGCCATCAGCAGCGTCGCGTAGTCCTGGCCGTTGGTGCCGACGAAGACGCCGGTGTTGGTCTCCCGCATGTCGGCCGGCGCGGTGCCGGAGCGCTCGAACAGCTCCCAGGCGCTCTCCAGCAGCACCCGCTGCTGCGGGTCCATCACCATCGCCTCGCGCGGGGAGATGCCGAACAGGGCGGCGTCGAAGCCGGCGGCGTCGGTGAGGAAGCCGCCCTCCCGCACGTACGAGGTGCCGGGCCGGTCGGGATCGGGGTCGTAGATGGCCGCCAGGTCCCAGCCCCGGTCGCTCGGGAACTCCGCGATGCCGTCGCGCCCCTCGGCGACGAGTCGCCACAGGTCCTCGGGGCCGGCGACGCCGCCGGGATAGCGGCAGCTCATCGAGACGATGGCGATCGGCTCATCCAGCGCGGTGGCGGCCCGCACGGGCTCGGCCGCCGGGGTGTCGTCGCCGGTGAGCCGGGTCGCCAGGTGCTCGGCGAGAGCGTCGGGCGTCGGGCGGTCGAAGACCAGAGTCGCCGGCAGGTTCAGCCCCACCGCCTCGGCGAGCCGGTTGCGCATCTCGACGGCGCTGAGCGAGTCGAAGCCGATCTCCCGGAACGACCGGTCCGCCGCCAACGCCTGCGGCGAGGACAGGCGCAGCACCGCCGCCGCGTGGACCCGTACGAGGTCGAGCAGGACGCGACGCCGTTCGGGTGCGGCGAGTCCGGCCAGCCGGCCGCGCAGCGGCGAGGCCGCGTCGGGCCCGTCGCCGTCGCGCTGCCCGGCGGCGAGCAGCCGCGCCACCTCCGGGACGTCGGCGATCAGCGGCCGGGGGCGGGCCAGCGTGTAGGTCTGGAGGAACCGGTCCCAGGCGATGTCCGCCACGGTGAGCGTGGTGTCGCCGTGGTCGAGCGCCTCGGCCAGGACGGAGACCGCGAGGTCGGGGCGCATGGCCCGGACGCCCGAGCGGAACATCTGGTCGGCGGCGCCCTCGGCGTCGACCATGCCGCCGCCGTCCCAGGCGCCCCAGGCGATGGCGGTGGCGGCCCGGCCGCGCCGTCGCCGGTCCTCGGCGAGCGCGTCGAGGAAGGCGTTGGCCGCGGCGTAGCCGCCCTGGTGCCCGCCGCCCCAGACGCCCGCGCCGGAGGAGAAGAGCACGAAGGCCGACAGCTCGTCGCCGCACACCTCGTCGAGGTTGACCGCGCCGGCCACCTTGGCCCGCAGGGCGTCGGCGAGGTCGGCCACGTCGGTGGCCGCGACCGGTGCGGCGTGGGCGACGCCGGCGGTGTGGAACACGGCCCCGATGCGGGTGCCCTGCCCGGCGAGCCGCTCGACGAGGGCCCGCACGGCGGCGGGGTCGGCGACGTCGCAGGCGGCCACGGTGACGGTGGCGCCGGCGGCGCGCAGTTCCTCCGCCAGCTCGTCGGCGCCGGGCGTGGCGGGGCCCTGGCGGCCGGTCAGCACCAGCTCGCCGACGCCCTCGCGGGCCAGCCAGCGCGCCACCTGGGCCCCGATCGACCCGAGGCCGCCGGTGACCAGGACGGCGCCGCTCGCGGGACGCCAGTCCCCCGTCGCGGTGCGCTCGGCGCGGGCCCGGACCAGTCGCCGGGCGAACACCCCGGAGGGGCGCAGCGCCAGCTGGTCCTCGGCGTCGACGCCGGCCAGCACCGCCACGAGCCGGGCCCGGTCCCGGGGGTCCAGCTCGGTGGGCAGGTCGACGAGGCCGCCCCAGCGGTCCGGGTGTTCGAGGGCGACCACCCGGCCGAGGCCCCAGAGCATCGCCTGGCGGGGGCGGTCGAGCGGGTCGGCCCGGCCGGTGGAGACCGCGCCGGTGGTGGCGCACCACAGGGGGGCGGTGATCCCGGCGTCGCCGAGGGCCTGGACCAGGGCGTACGTGCCGGCGAGGCCCGCCGGCACCACCGGGTGGGTCGGGTGCGCGACGTCGTCCAGGCCGAGCAGGGAGAGCACGCCGGCGACGGTGCCGGTACGCGCCAGCCGCTCGGCCAGCGCCTGCCGGTCCGTCTCCGGCACGTCGATCCGGACGACCTCGGCCCCGCCCTCGGTGAGGGCCCGGGCGACGCCGTCGACCAGGGGGTGCGCGGCGCCGTCCGTCGGCACCAGCAGCAGCCAGGCGCCGGACAGGGTGGCCTCCGGCGCGACGGTCACCGGCTTCCAGGTCACCCGGTAGCGCCAGGAGTCCACGGTGGACTCGTCGCGGCGGCGTCGGCGCCACGAGGAGAGCAGCGGCAGCGCGGGGTCGAGGGACCGGGCCGCCGTCTCGTCGATCCGCATGGCGGCGGCCAACGCCTGCGGGTCGGCCCGTTCCACGGCCTCCCAGAAGTGCCGGTCCGCCTCGTCCTGGCCGGCGAGGGCGGGGCCGGTCGTGACCTGCGCCTGCGGCCAGTACCGCTGGCGCTGGAAGGCGTACGTCGGCAGCTCCACCGGCGGGCCGGTGCGGGCGCCGAGGACGGCCGTCCAGTCCACGGGCACGCCGTGCACGTGCAGCCCGGCGAGGACGGTCAGCATCCGGGGCCAACCGCCGGTGTCGGTGTCGGCGGCGGCCACCACGACGGCGTCGTCGACGCCCTGCGCGATCTCCCGCATTCCGGCGGCGAGCACGGGCCCGGTGGCGGCCTCGACGAGGACCTGGTGGCCGTCGGCGAGCAGGGCGCGCACGACCGGGTCGACGTCGACGCCGTCGGCCAGCCCCCGGTACCAGCGGGCGGCGTCGAGGCCGTCGGTGTCGACCCGTCCGCCGGTCGCCGCCGAGTGCAGCGGCACCTCGACCGGCCCGAGGGTGGTCCCGGCCAGCGCGTCCGGGTCGGCGTCGGCCCGGCTGCCGAGGGCGATCGTCCTCGCCGCGTCCTCCAGCGACAGCGCGCCGGCCACGCAGGCGGCCGCGACCTCGCCGTGGGCGTGCCCGACCACGGCGGCGGGCCGGACGCCGAGCGAACGCCACCAGCGGGCCAGCGAGACCGCCACGGCCAACCGGACGGGGTGCGTCACCCGGGGGTCCGTCGCGGGCGGGGCGCCGTCCGCGCCGCGCAGGACGGCGGTGAGCGACCAGTCCACGTGGGGTGCGAGGGCCGCCTCGCAGGCGGCGATCGAGGCGGCGAACTCCGGCGACCGGTCCAGCAGTTCGACGGCCGTGGCGGGCCACGGGTCGCCGTGGCCGGGGAAGACGAGGACCGGGTCGCCGCCGCGCAGCGCGGTGCCGGTGACCGTGGCGGGGGTGGCCTCGCCGAGGCGGAGCGACTCCAGGGCCCGCGTCAGGCCGACGGTGTCGCGGCCGAGGACGACGGCGCGGTGCCCGAACACCGCCCGGGTGGTCGCCAGGGCGTGCGCGACGTCGGCCGGTTCCAGCTCCGGGTGCGCCGCGAGGTGCGCGCCCAGCCGGGCCGCCTGTTCGCGCAGCGCCGGGGCGTCCACGGCGGAGAGCAGCAGGGGTACGACGCCGGCGCGCGGACGGTCGGCGGCGCGTGCGTCGACCGCCTCGGCGGGCGGCTGTTCGATGATCACGTGCGCGTTGGTGCCGGAGATGCCGAACGACGACACCGCTGCCCGACGCGGCCGACCCACGGCCGGCCACGGGGTGGGCTCGGTCGCGAGGGCCACCGCCCCGGCCGTCCAGTCCACGTGCGGCGACGCCTCGTCCACGTGCAGGGTCGCCGGCACCAGACCGTGACGCATCGCCATGACCATCTTGATCACACCAGCCACACCGGCAGCCGCCTGCGTGTGCCCGATGTTCGACTTCACCGACCCCAACAACAACGGCCGATCCTGCGGACGCTCCTGCCCGTAGGTGGCCAGCAGGGCCTGCGCCTCGATCGGGTCACCGAGGGTGGTGCCCGTGCCGTGCGCCTCGACGGCGTCGACGTCGGCCGGGGTCAGGCGGGCGTTCGCGAGTGCCTGGTGGATAACGCGCTGCTGCGACGGGCCGTTCGGGGCGGTCAGGCCGTTCGACGCGCCGTCCTGGTTCACGGCCGTGCCCCGCAGCACGGCGTGGATGCGCCGGCCTTCCCGCTGGGCGTCGGAGAGCCGCTGCACGAGCAGGACACCCACGCCCTCGGACCAGCCGGTGCCGTCGGCCGAGGCGGCGAACGACTTGCAGCGGCCGTCCTGCGACAGGCCCCGCTGCCGGGAGAACTCGATGAACGTGCCGGGCGTGGCCATGACGGTCACGCCACCGGCCAACGCCAGATCGCACTCGCCGGAGCGCAACGCCTGCGCCGCGAGGTGCAGCGCGACGAGGCTGGACGAGCAGGCGGTGTCGACGGTGACGGCCGGGCCTTCGAGGCCGAACGTGTACGCGACCCGGCCGGACAGGACGCTGCCCGAGTTGCCGGTGCCGACGTAGCCCTCGACCTCGTCGGCCAGCTCCATGAGCTGCGACGCGTAGTCGTGGTACATGACGCCGGCGAAGACGCCGGTCCGGCTGCCCCGCAGCCGCTGCGGGTCGAGACCGGCCGACTCGAACGACTCCCACGACGCCTCGAGCAGCAGCCGCTGCTGCGGGTCCATGGCGAGGGCCTCGCGGGGCGAGATCCCGAAGAAGCCGGGGTCGAACTCGCCGGCGCCGTACAGGAAACCGCCGTGCCGCGTGTACGACGTGCCGGGGTGGTCGGGGTCGGGGTCGAACAGGCTCTCCAGGTCCCAGCCGCGATCGGTGGGGAACTCCCCGATGCCCTCGCCGCCGGCGGCCAGCAGCGCCCAGAGCTGGTCGGGCGTCTCGACGCCGCCCGGGTAGCGGCAGGCCATGCCCACGATGGCGATCGGCTCGTCGAATCCGGCCGTGGCCCGCGCCCCGGACGTGACGGGACCGGCGGCGGCGCCGGCCAGTTCGGCGTGTACGTGGGCGGCGAGCGCCTGGGGCGTCGGGTAGTCGAACACCAGCGTCGAGGGCAGCCGGAGGCCGGTGGCCGCGTTGACGCGGTTACGCAGGTCGACGGCGGTCAGCGAGTCGAAGCCCAGTTCCCGGAACGCCCGGTCGGCCGGCACGGCCTCCGCGCCGCCGTGCCCGAGCACCTGCGCGACGAGGCCGCGTACCAGCACGTCGATCTGGGCCCGCGCCTCGTCGGGGGCGAGGCCGCTGACGCGGGTCGCCCAGGTGGTGCCCTGTCCCGCCTGGCGGCGCGTCGTGGTCGTACCGACCAGGTTGCGGAGCATCGGCGGCACCAGGCCGGCGCCGGCCGCGGCCCGGAGGGCGGCCAGGTCGATCACGGCAGGTACCAGGGCCGGCCGGTCGGCGGTCAGGGCGGCGTCGAACAGCCGCAGCCCGGTCTCGGCGCTCATCGCGGTGACGCCGCCCCGGGTCGATCGCGCCCGGTCCGCCTCGTCGAGAGACGCGCCCATGCCGGGGGTGTCCCACATTCCCCACGCCAGGCTCACGGCCGACAACCCGAGCTGCCGCCGGTAGACCGCCAGGGCGTCGAGGAAGGCGTTGCCCGCCGCGTACGCCGACTGACCCGGCGAACCGAGCACACCCGCCACCGACGAGAACACCACGAACAGGTCCAGATCCAGACCCGCCGTCGCCTCGTGCAGGAACCAACCGGCCGACACCTTCGGCGCCAACACCCCGGCCAGCCGCTCGGTCGTCAGCCCCTCCACGATCCCGTCGTCCAGGACACCGGCGGTGTGCACGACACCCGCCAGCCGACCCTCGGCAGCGACTTCGGCAACCAGAGCGCCGACCTGGTCCCGGTCCGTCACGTCGCAGGCGGCAATCCGCACCGACGCGCCCAGCGCCGTCAGCCGCTCCGACAGCTCGCCAGCGCCCGCAGCCTCCGGACCACGCCGCGACACCAGCACCAGCGACCGCACGCCGTGCACCGACACCAGGTGCTCCGCCACCAGCGCACCCAACGCACCCGTACCACCGGTCACCAGCACCACACCGTCACCCACCACCGGCGTCTCCACCGACGCCGGGGCGACCACGCGCACCAGACGCGGCACGAACACCCCACCCGAACGCACCGCGACCTGACCGCCGTGCGTCGACGGCTCGTCGGCCACCGAGGCCAACACACCCAGCAGCCCGGCATCCACGTCGCCGTCGACGTCCGCCAGCACGATGCGACCCGGATGCTCCGACTGCGCCGAGCGCAGCAGACCCCACACCGCCGCCCCGCCCAGGTCCGACACCCGGTCGTCCGCACCGACCGACACCGCGCCCCGGGTCACCACCACGAGCCGCGACTCCGCCAGCGCGTCGGCCGCCAGCCAGGACCGGACGGTCGCCAGCACCTGCGACGTCGCCGAGCGTACCGCGTCGGGGTCGTTGTCGGCGGCGTCCGCCAGCAGGTCGGCGCCCTCGTCGTGGACCGGGCGGGTCTCCGTCCCGGCGTGGTGGCGTCGGTGCAGGCTGCCCGCCGGCACCAGCAGCAAGCGCGGCGTCACGCCCGACGGCCCGGCGGCGGCCGCGGTCACCGCCTCGACGTCGGCGTACGCCGGCAGGTCGGCGGCGGCGGGCGAGCCCACCAGCGCCCACCCGGAGACGTCCCCGGCCGGGGTGACCTCCTGGGCCTGCCAGGCGACCTCGAACAGCGACCGGGCCGACGCGTCCGGGGACGACGACACCCCGGTCAGCTCCCGCAGCGCCAGGGAGTCGACCGACACCACGGCCGCGCCCGACTCGTCGCACGCCACCAGGCGCACCGCCGAGCCCGCGCGCGTCAGCCGCACCCGCAGCACCCGCGCACCCGAGGCGTGCACCTGCACGCCCTCGAACGCGAACGGCACCCGCGGCCCGCCCGAGCCCTCCGCACCGGCCAGCAGCCCGATCGGGTGCAGGGCGGCGTCCAGCAGCGCCGGGTGCACCCCGAAGCCCGCCGCGTCGCCCACCACCTCGTCCGGCAACGCCACCTCGGCGAACACCTCGTCGCCGCCGGTCGTCCACACCCGGCGCAGCCCCCGGAACACCGGCCCGTACGCCAGGCCGCGCTCGGCCAGCGCCGGATACCAGCCCGCCACGTCCACCTCGGACGCGCCGGCCGGCGGCCACTCCCCCACGCCCGGCTCGTCGGCCGACGCCGGCTCCAGCACACCCTCCGCGTGCCGGACCCACTCCGGGTCGACGGCCTCCTCCGGCTGGGAGTGCACGGTCACCGACCGGGTGCCCGCCTCGTCGGCCGCGCCGACGCGTACCTGCACCCGCACCGCACCTGCCGACGGCAGGACCAGCGGCGCGGCCACGGTCAACTCCCGCACCCGCGACGCGCCCACCTCGTCGCCCGCCCGCACCGCCAACTCCACCAGGGCGGCACCGGGCACGATCACCACGCCGGAGACGGAGTGGTCGGCGAGCCACGCGTGCGTCGACGTGGACAGGCGGCCCGTCAGCACCACCATGTCCTCGCCGGCCACGGAGACGGCCGCGCCGAGCAGGGGGTGCCCGGCCGCGCCGAGGCCCGCCCCGGAGACGTCCGTCCACCGGCCCGCCGGCTCCAGCCAGTACCGCTGGTGCTGGAAGGCGTACGTCGGCAGGTCCAGGTGCCGGCCGCCGGCCCGGTCGAGCAGGTCCGCCCAGCCGACGGTCACACCGTGCACGTGCAGCAGCGCGAGGGCCTCCAGGAGGGCCTGCGGCTCGGGCCGGTCGTGGCGCGACACCGGGGCCAGCAGGGGCGTGGTGTCGTCCTCCGCGCGCTCGGCGAGGCAGTTCTGGGCCATGGCGGTCAGGACGCCGTTCGGCCCCACCTCCAGGTAGGTGTCGACCTCCTCGGCGCGCAGGCAGTCGACGGCGTCGGCGAAGCGCACGGTGCCGCGTACGTGGCGCACCCAGTAGCCCGGGTCGCAGAGCTGGTCGGCGTCGGCGACGCGGCCGGTCAGGTTCGACACCACCGGGATCGTCGGCGGCCGGAACGTCAGACCCTCGGCGACGGCCGCGAACTCGGCCAGCATCGGGTCCATCCGGGCGCTGTGGAAGGCGTGGCTGACCCGCAGCCGGCGGGTCTGCACGCCCCGCTCGGACCACACCCGCTGCACCTCGTCGAGGGCCTCGACGTCGCCCGCCACCACCACGGCGGCGGGGCCGTTCACGGCGGCCACGTCCAGCCGGCCGGTCAGCCCCGCCAGGGAGGCGGCGACCGCGGCCTCGTCGGCCGCCACGGCGAGCATGCCGCCGCCCGCCGGCAGGGCCTGCATGAGCCTGCCCCGCGCGGCGACCAGCGCGCACGCGTCGGCCAGGGAGAGCACGCCCGCCACGTGTGCCGCCGCGATCTCGCCGATGGAGTGCCCGGCCACCAGGTCCGGTGCGACCCCGAACGACTCGACGAGGCGGAACAGGGCCACCTCGACGGCGAACAGGCCCGCCTGGGTGAAGACCGTCTGGTCCAGCAGCTCCGCCTCGGGCGTGCCCGCCCCGGCGAACAGCACCTCACGCAGCGCGCGCGGCAGCAGCGGGTCGAGGTGCCCGCACGCCTCGTCGAGGGCGGCGGCGAAGACCGGGAAGGCCGCGTACAGCTCGCGACCCATGCCGGCGCGCTGCGCGCCCTGGCCGGAGAAGAGGAAGGCCACCCGGCCGCGCGGGGCCGACGCGCCGGTGGTGACGGTGCCGGTCGGCTCGCCGGCGGCGAGGGCCCGCAGCCCGGCGAGCAGGTCGTCCGCGTCGCCGGCCAGGACCACCGCGCGGTGTTCGAGCCCCGCGCGGTTGACCGAGGAGGCCGCGACGTCCACCGGGCGCGGGGAGTCGACGCGGGCGAGGTGGTCGGCCCAGCGGCCGGCCTGCCCGGCGAGCGCCTCGGGCGTACGGGCGGAGAGGAACACCGGGGCGAGCGGGAGCGCCACCGGCGCGTCGGCGGCGGGCGGGGCCTCGTCGGTGGACGGGGCGTCGTCGACGGGCGCCTCCTCCAGGATGACGTGCGCGTTCGTACCGCTGATGCCGAACGACGACACGGCGGCCCGGCGCGGCCGGTCGGTGCCCGACCACGGGCGTGCCTCGGTCAGCAGCGACACCTGCCCGGCGGACCAGTCGATGTGCGGGGACGGCTCGTCGACGTGCAGGGTGGCGGGCATGGTCCGGTGCCGGATCGCCTCGATCATCTTGATCAGTCCGGCGGCGCCCGCGGCGGCCTGGGTGTGGCCCAGGTTCGACTTGACGGAGCCCAGCCAGAGCGGCCCGCCCTCGCCCCGGTCCTGCCCGTACGTGGCCAGCAGCGCCTGCGCCTCGATCGGGTCGCCGAGGGTGGTGCCGGTGCCGTGCGCCTCGACCACGTCGACGTCTGCCGGGGACAGCCGGGCGTTCGCGAGGGCCTGCCGGATCACCCGCTCCTGCGACGGGCCGTTCGGGGCGGTGAGCCCGCTGCTGGCGCCGTCCTGGTTGACGGCGCTGCCCCGGACCACGGCGAGGATGCGCCGGCCGTCGCGGCGGGCGTCGGAGAGGCGCTGCAACAGCAGCACGCCGACGCCCTCGGACCAGCCGGTGCCGTCGGCGGCGGCGGCGAACGACTTGCACCGGCCGTCCGAGGCCAGGCCCCGCTGGCGGGAGAAGTCGGCGAAGGTGCCCGGGGTGGACATGACCGTCACGCCGCCGGCGAGCGCGAAGTCGCAGTCGCGCTGGCGCAGCGCCTGCGTCGCGAGGTGCACGGCGACCAGCGACGACGAGCAGGCCGTGTCCACCGTGACCGCCGGGCCCTCGAGCCCGAAGGTGTACGCCACCCGCCCGGACACCACGCTGCCGGAGTTGCCGGTGCCGATGTAGCCCTCGACGCCGTCGGGCAGGTCCAGCACCCGCGACGCGTAGTCGTGGTACATCACCCCGGCGAAGACGCCGGTCCGGCTGCCGCGCAGCCGCTGCGGGTCGATGCCGGCGTGCTCGAACGCCTCCCAGGAGGTCTCCAGCAGCAGCCGCTGGTGGGGGTCCATCGCCAGGGCCTCGCGGGGGCTGATGCCGAAGAAGCCCGGGTCGAACTGCGGCGCGTCGTAGAGGAAGCCACCCTGGCTGCTGGTCGACGTGCCCGGGTTGTCCGGGTCGACGTTGAAGAGCCGCTCCAGGTCCCAGCCCCGGTCGGCCGGGAAGTCGCCCACCCCGTCGCCGCCCTGGTCGACGAGGTCCCACAGCTCCGCCGGGCTGGACACGCCGCCCGGGAACCGGCACGCCATGCCGATGACGGCCATCGGCTCGCGGTCCTTGGCCTCCACCTCGCGCACCCGCCGCCGCGCGTCGCGCAGGTCGGCAGTCGCACGCCGGAGGTAGTCGAGGAACTCGGCCTCAGTGGGCATCGGGCCACTCCGTATCGGGGTTCGAGGTGTGCGACATGCCGGATCAGGCCGAGCCGAACTCTTCGTCCAGCAGGCTGAAGATCTCCTCGGCGGAGGCCGACTCGAGGCTGGCGCCCTCGTCGGCGGCGGAGTCCGCACCGGACTCGGTGTAGGTCCACAGGGAGAGCAGTTCACGCAGCCGGGCGCCGACGGCGGCCCGGTCGGTGTCGGCGGAGGCCACCGCCCGCATGGCGTGCTCCAGCTTGTTCAGCTCGCCGAGCACCGTCAGCGCGGACGTGCTCCGCTCCGCCAGCAGCGCGCCCCGCAGGTACTCGACCAGCGCGGCCGTGGTCGGCCGGTCGTAGATCAGCGTGGACGGCAGCCGCAGCCCGGTGGCCGCGTTGAGCCGGTTGCGGAACTCGACGGCGGTCAGCGAGTCGAAGCCCAGCTCGACGAAGCCGCGCTCGACGTCGATCGAGCGGATCGACGCGTAGCCGAGGACCGCGGCGGCGTGGGTGCGGACCAGGTCGGAGAGCACCTGGTCGCGGTCGGCCTCCGCCGTGGCGGCCAGGGTCTCCCGCAGCGCCTCGGCCGGATCGCGTTCGGCGGCCCGTACCGCGCCGGTGGTCGCCGGCCGGACCAGGGACCGCAGCACCGGCGGGACCGCCGCCGGCCCGTGCCGGCCGATCAGGGCGAGGTCCAGGTTGACCGGTACGACCACCGGCTCGGCGAAGCGCAGCGCCTCGCTGAACAGGTCCATGCCCTCGTCGGCGCCGAGCGGGACGAAGCCGCCCCGGTTCATCCGGGCCTCGTCGACGTGCCCGGTCTGGCCGTCGCCGGTGTCGTTGACCCACGGTCCCCAGGCCAGCGAGAGCGCCGGGAGTCCCCGGTCGCGCCGGTGCTGGGCGAGGGCGTCGAGGAAGCAGTTCGCCGCCGCGTGGTTGGCCTGCCCGGGGCCGCCGAAGAGGCCGGCCGCCGAGGAGAAGAGCACGAACGCGGACAGGTCCAGCTTCTCGGTCAGCTCGTGCAGGTGCCAGGCCGCGTCGACCTTGGGGCGCAGCACGGTGTCGAAGCGGTCCGGGGTGAGCGCGGGCAGGACGCCGTCGTCGAGCACCCCGGCGGCGTGCACCACGCCGGTCAGCGGCAGGTCGGCGGGGATCTGGTCGACCAGCAGGGCGAGCGCGTCGCGGTCGGTGACGTCGCAGGCGACCACCCGGGCGGTGGCGCCCAGTCCGGCCAGCTCGTCGACCAGCGCGGCGACGCCCGGGGCGTCCGCCCCGCTGCGGCTGACCAGCAGCAGGTGCCGTACGTCGTGCCGGGTCACCAGCCGCCGCGCCACGAGCCGCCCGAGCAGGCCGGTCGCCCCGGTCACCAGGACGGTGCCGGCAGCCAGGTCGGGGCCGGGCGCCTCGGCCGGGGGCGGGCCGAGCCGGGTCAGCCGGGGCACCCGGAGCTGGCCGGCGCGTACCGCGAGCTGGGGTTCGCCCGTGGCCAGAGCCGCCGGCAGCAGCGCGGCGGCCGGGGCGTCGTCGTCGACGTCGAGGAGCACGATCCGGTCGGGGTTCTCCGACTGGGCGGAGCGCAGCAGGCCCCAGGCGGTCGCGGCCGGCACGTCGGCGATCCGCTCGTCCGGGTCGACCCGGACCGCGCCGCGGGTGACCACCACCAGCCGGGCGGCGGTCAGGGACTCCTCGGCGAGCCACTGCTGGGCCAGCGCGAGCATCCGGTGGGCGACGCGGTGCGCCTGGGCGGCCGGGTGCGGCTCGTCGGCGGCCGGTCCGGCGCAGGTCACCAGCACCGCGTCGGGCACCGGACCGCCCGCGCGCACCTCGGCGACCAGCGCGGAGAGGTCCGGGTGCCGGTCGGCGCCGGGCCAGTCGTCGCCGAGGGCGACGAGCCGGGACGTGCCGTCGGCGCGGCCGGTGGCGGGGGCGACCCAGTCGAGGCGGTGCAGGGACCGGCTGGCCGACCGGCGGGCGGCGCTGAGCTGCTCGCCGGAGATGGGCCGCAGGACCAGACCGTCGACGGAGGCGACCGGGGTCGCGCCGGTGTCGGTGATGGTCAGGGCCACGGATCCGGCGTCGGTGGCGCGCAGCCGGATCCGCAGCTCGCGGGCGCGGGTGGGCCGGATGGTCACGCCCGACCAGGTGAACGGCAGGCCGGGGCGGATGTCGGGGCCGCCGTCGGGGGCCGGCGCCGCGCCGTCGGCATCGGCGTCGGTGGCGCCGGCCGTGGCGCTGGCGCCGATGGCGTGCAGCGCCGCGTCCATCAGGGCCGGGTGCACCGAGAAGGCCGTGGTGTCGGTGGACGCGTCGGCGTCGAGGGCGACCTCGGCGAGGATGTCCGGGCCCGACCGCCAGGCGGCGCGCAGCGCCCGGAAGGCGGGGCCGTAGTGGTAGCCCTGGGCGGCGAGCCGGGCGTAGAGCCCGTCGAGGGCGATCGGCTGGGCGTCGGCGGGCGGCCACACGGCGGCCGGTGCGGGCTCCGGGTCGACGGTGTCGGCGAGTTGGCCGGAGGCGTGCCGCTGCCAGGTGCGGGAACCGTCGGGTCCGGTGTCGTCGTCGCGCCGGGTGTGGATGGCGACGGGCCGGTGCCCGGTCTCGTCCGGCGGGCCGACGCGTACCCGCAGGTCGATTCCTCCCTCGGTGGGGATCGCCAGCGGCGCCTCCAGGTTCAGCTCGGCGACGGTCGCCGCGCCGGCCTGCCGGCCGGTCCAGGACGCCAGCTCCACCAGCGCCGTACCGGGCAGCAGCACCGTGCCCAGCACGGCGTGGTCGGCCAGCCAGGGGTGGGTGCCGAGGGTGATCCGGCCGGTGAACAGCAGGCCCTCGTCGCCGGGCAGGTCGGCCACCGCGCTGAGCAGCGGGTGGTCGACCACGTCGAGGCCCACGGCGGGCAGGACCGAGCGGTGCGCGCCGGTGCGCTCCAGCCAGTACCGGTGCCGGTCGAAGGCGTACGTGGGCAGGTCGACCGGCTCGGCCTCGGGCAGCAGCCGGCGGTGGTCCACCGCCAGACCGAGGGTGTACGCGGTGGCGAAGCCGGTCAGCAGCCGGGTGGCGGCGTCGTCCGACCCGGCGAGGGTGTCCAGGACGTGGCCGGTGACGCCGGTCGCGTCGAGGACGGCGGCGACCCGGTCGGTCAGCGCCGGCTCCGGCGAGATCTCCACGAAGGTCACGTGTCCGGCGTCGACGGCGACGCGCAGGGCGGCGTCGAGCTGCTCCGCTCCCCCGGCCCCGCTGCCCGGGCGGTCGGCTCCGGAAACGGCCGGATCAGCTCCGAGGCCGGCCGGAACGGCTCCCAGGGTGGCCGGGTCGGCCCAGTGGTCGGCGCCGAGGGTGGCCGCGTCGGCCCAGTCCCCGGTGACGGTGGAGGCCAGCCGGGCGGTCCCGGGCTGCGGGGCGAGCCCCGCCAGGGCGACGCGGAGACCCTCGGGGTCCAGCTCGCCCGCGGCGGCCCGGGCCCGCAGCGCCACCGTCCGGGCGGCGTCGGACAGGGACAGCAGGCCCGCCACGTGGGCGGCCACGACCTCGCCGTCGCCGTCGCCGACGACCGCGGCCGGGGTGAGCCCGGCGTGCCGCCAGACGGCGGCGAGCGCCACCCCGACGGCGAACAGCACGGGCCGGGCCAGCTCCGGCCGCTCGCCCCAGGAGGCGTCCGCGCCGGTCAGCAGGGCGGCCGGGTCGACGTCGACCCAGGGGGCGAGGGCCCGCCGGCACTCGGCGAGGGTGTCGTCGAAGACCGGGCAGTGGCCCACGAGTCCGGCCGCCGCGCCCGCCGGGGCGGCGCCCGGGAAGACGAACACCGGTCCCGCGCCGTGGTTGGCGGCGGTGCCGGTCAGCACGTTGCCGGCCGGGGTGCCGGCGGCGAGCGCGTCCAGGCCGGCCAGCAGCTCGCCGGGGGTCGCGCCGAGCACCGCGGCACGCCGGTCGAACGCCGAGCGGGTCGCCGCGAGGGACCAGCCGACCGCCGCCGGGGCGAGGCCCGGGTGTGCCCGCAGGTGCCGGGCCAGCCGGGACGCCTGCGCGGCCAGGGCCGAGGTCGAGCGGGCCGAGACCGGCCACACCACCACGTCGGCGGCGACCAGCCCGGCGGCGCGTTCCCGCGCCTGGGCACCGGCGGCCGGCGGCGTCGGGGTGTCGGCCGCCTCGGCGTCGGCGGGCGCGTCGGTGGGCAGCTCGACGACCACGTGGGCGTTGGTGCCGGAGATCCCGAAGGAGGAGACCGCCGCCCGGCGGGGCCGGTCGACCGCCGGCCACGGCCGGGACCGGGTCACCAGCTCCACGTCGCCGGCCGACCAGTCGATGTGCGGCGACGGCTCGTCCACGTGCAGCGTCGCCGGTACGGTGCCCTCCCGCATCGCCAGGATCATCTTGATCACGCCGGCCACACCGGCGGCGGCCTGCGCGTGGCCCATGTTCGACTTGACCGAGCCCAGCAGCAGCGGGCCCGCGTCGCCCCGGTCCTGCCCGTACGTCGCCAGCAGGGCCTGCGCCTCGATCGGGTCGCCGAGGACGGTGCCGGTGCCGTGCGCCTCGACGACGTCCACGTCGGTGACCGCCAGCCGGGCGCTGGCGAGCGCCTGCCGGATCACCCGCTGCTGGGAGGGGCCGTTGGGGGCGGTCAGGCCGTTCGACGCGCCGTCGGAGTTCACGGCGGAGCCGCGTACGACGGCGAGGATGCGCCGGCCCTGCCGCCGGGCGTCGGAGAGCCGCTGCACGAGCAGCATGCCGACGCCCTCGGACCAGCCGGTGCCGTCCGCCGTGGCGGCGAAGGACTTGCACCGCCCGTCGGAGGCGAGGCCGCCCTGGCGGGAGAACTCCTGGAACGCCGTGGGGGTGGCCATCACGGCCACGCCGCCGGCCAGCGCCAGGTCGCACTCGCCGCGCCGCAGCGCCGCCCCGGCGAGGTGCAGCGCCACCAGCGACGAGGAGCAGGCGGTGTCGACGGTGACGGCGGGTCCCTCCAGCCCGAGGGCGTACGCGACCCGGCCGGAGATCACGCTGTGCGCGGCGCCGGTCATCAGGTAGCCCTCGACGCCCTCGGGGACCTCGGTGAGCCCGGTGCCGTAGCCGGAGGTGGAGGCGCCCACGAAGACGCCCGTACGGGTGCCGCGCAGCGTCGCCGGGTCCACCCCGGCCCGCTCCAGCGCCTCCCAGGACGTCTCGAGGGTGAGCCGCTGCTGCGGGTCCATGGCGAGGGCCTCGCGGGGCGAGATCTCGAAGAAGGCGGGGTCGAAGTCCGCCACGTCGTAGAGGAAGCCACCCGCCGGGGGGTGGGTCCCCTCCGCCGGCTCGGGGATCTCCCAGCCCCGGTCGGTGGGGAACGGCGAGATGGCGTCCACCCCGTCGGCGACCAGCCGCCAGAACGCCTCCGGCCCGTCGACGCCGCCGGGGTAGCGGCAGGCCATGCCGACGATCGCGACGGGCTCGTCGGCGTCGACGACGACGGTCTGCGGGGCGTCGGCGGGGGCGGCACCGGAGACCAGCTCGCGCAGGTGCGCGGCCAGCTCGGCGGGGGTGGGGTAGTCGAAGACCAGCGTGGTGGGCAGCCGCAGGCCGGTGGCCGCGTTCAGCCGTCCCCGGAAGTCCACGGCGGTCAGCGAGTCGAAGCCGAGGTCCTTGAAGGGGCGTCCGCGCAGCTCGTCGGGCGTGGCGTGGCCCAGCACCGCCGCGGTCTGCTCGTTGACCAGCCGCAGCAGCTCCCGCTCCTGCTCCGCCGCCGGCAGCGCCGCGAGGTGGCGCAGCGGCGCGGCGACCCCGCCCGTGGGCGCGGCGGCCTCCTCCTCCTGCGCGACGAGCGCCCGCACCTGCGGCACGCCGCCCAGGAACGGGCTGGGCCGGGCCACGGTGAACGCGGGGTGGAACCGGCTCCAGTCGACGTCGGCGACGGTCACGCAGGGCGTCGGGCGGCGCAGCGCCCGGTCGAGGGCGACGAGCGCCTTCGCCGGGTCGATCGGCGGCAGGCCCATCCGGTTGAGCTGCTCGGTGGCCACGTTCTCGGCGGCCATGCCGTGTTCGCCGCCCCAGGCCGTCCAGGAGACGGCGGTGGCCGGCAGGCCCCGGTCGCGCCAGTTGACGGCCAGGGCGTCCAGCAGGGAGTTGCCGGCGCCGTAGGCGCACTGCCCGGCGCTGCCCCACACGCCGGAGATGGAGGAGAAGAGCACGAACGCGCCGAGTTCGCGCTCGGCGAGGCAGGCGTCGAGGTGCAGGGCGCCGAGCACCTTGCCCGCGACGACGTGGGAGAACTCGTCGAGGGTCGTGTCGGTCAGCGGGGTGAGCTGGTCGGTGCCGGCGGCGTGCACGACCGCGGTCAGGTCGGGCAGCGAGTCCACCAGGTCCGCCACGGAGCGCCGGTCGGTGACGTCGCAGGTGGCGACGGTGACCCGCCCGTCGGCACCGTACCGGTCGAGCAGGTCCGCCATGCCCGGGGCGGCGGTGCCCCGGCGGCTGGCCAGGACCACCCGCCCGGTGCCGCGGCCGAGCAGCCAGCGGGTGACGTGGCCGCCGAGGGCGCCGGTGCCGCCGGTGACCAGGACGGTGCCGGAGCACCAGTCGCCGGCGGGGGGCTCGTCCGCCGCGGGCGGGGCCGGGGTGAGCCGGCGGGCCCAGGTCCCGCCGGGCCGGACGGCCACCTGGTCCTCGCCGACGTGACCGGCCAGCACGGCGGCGAGCCGCCGGGTGGTGGCGTCGTCGACGGTGGCCGGCAGGTCGACCAGGCCGCCCCAGCGGTGCGGCTGCTCGACGGCCGCCGCGCGGCCGAGGCCCCAGACCTCGGTCTGCAACGGGTGCGCGACGCGGTCGCCCGGGGCCGCCGCCACCGCGCCGCTGGTGACGCACCACAGCGGCGCCACCAGGTCCAGGTCGGTCATCGCCTGGACCAGGGCGAGGATGTTGGCCGCGGCGAGGGTCACGCCGGGGTGCTCGGCCAGCAGCCGGTCCTGGCCGGCGACCACGGCGAGCACGCCGTCGACCGGCCGGCCGTCGAGGAGGTCCCGCAGCCGGGCGGCGAGCGCCGCGCGGTCGAGGTCCGCCGCGCCGACGCGCAGCACCAGCGGCTCGTCGTCGCCGAAGAGCCCGGCCAGGCCGTCGGCCCACGCCGGCGCGTCGTCGGCCGGCAGCACGACCAGCCAGCGGCCCGCCGGGCCGTCGCCGTCCTCGACCGGCACGGGCTGCCAGGTCACCTGGTACGACCAGCCGTCCACGAGGGAGCGTTCCCGCCGGGAGCGGCGCCAGGAGGTGAGCACGGGCAGGGCCGGCAGCAGCGCCTGGACCTGCGCGTCGTCGTCGCCCAGCTCGCCGCGCAGGGTGTCGACGTCCGCCTGCTCCAGGGCGGTCCAGAACTCGTCGTCGCCGTCCGCCGCCACGGCGTCGGGGGCGGCGGGCGGCGGCTCGGGCCAGAAGCGCTGCCGGCGGAAGGCGTACGCGGGCAGGGGCACCCGCGCGGTGTCGGCGCCGGCGAACAGCTCCGCCCAGCCGACCTCGACCCCGCCGACGTGCAGCTCGGCGAGGGCGGTGAGGGCGGAGGCGGGCTCGGGGCGGTCGCGGCGCAGCAGCGCCACGGCGGCGGTGTCGTCGTCGGCGCCGGCGGCGGTCAGGACGTCGCGGGCCAGCGCGGTGAGCACGCCGCTGGGGCCGACCTCCAGGAACGTACGCACACCGAGGGCGCGCAGCTGGTCGACGCCGTCGGCGAACCGGACTGCCTCCCGCACGTGCCGCACCCAGTACTCGGCGGTGCGGATCTCGTCGGGGTCGGCGACCGTGCCGGTCAGGTTCGACACGATCGGCAGCGTCGGCGGGTGCAGTTCCAGCCCGCGCACCACGGCGGCGAACTCGGCGAGCATGGGTTCCATCAGCGGGCTGTGGAAGGCGTGGCTGACCCGCAGCGGCCTGGTGCGTACGCCCTGGTCGGCCCAGCGGCGTTCGAGTTCCTCGACGGCGTCGGCCGCGCCGGAGACGACCACGGCGGTGGGCCCGTTGACGGCGGCCACGGCGACCCGGTCCTCGACGCCGGCCAGGGCGGCCCGGACGGCGTCGGCGGGGAGCTGGACGGCCAGCATCGCGCCGCCGGCCGGCAGGGCCTGCATCAGCCGGCCCCGGGCGGCCACGAGGGTGGCGGCGTCGGGCAGCGACAGCACGCCGGCCGCGTGCGCGGCGGAGAGCTCGCCGATCGAGTGGCCGAGCAGCACGTCCGGGACGATCCCCCAGCTCTCCAGGAGCCGGAACAGCGCGACCTCGACGGCGAACAGGCCGGCCTGGGTGTAGAGGGTCTGGTTGAGCAGCCCGGCGGCCTCGTCGCCCTCGGGCGCGAAGAGCACCGGGGTGAGCGGGCGGGGCAGGTGCCGGTCCAGCTCGGCGCAGACCTCGGCGAGCGCCCGGCCGAAGACGGGGAACGCGGCGGCCAACTCGCGGCCCATGCCGCTGCGCTGCGCGCCCTGGCCGGAGAAGAGGAACGCGAGCTTGCCGCCGCGCGGGCCGGCGCCGGTGACCAGGCCCGGGGCGTCGCCGCCGGTGGCGAGCGCGCGCAGGCCGTCGGCCAGGTTGGCACGGTCGGCGGCGAGCAGCACGGCCCGGTGCTCGAGGCTGGCCCGGGTACGCGCCGACGACCAGCCGACGTCGGTCAGCCGCAGCTCGGGGCGGCCGTCGAGCCAGTCGGCCCAGCGGGTCGCCTGCGCGGCCAGGGACTCGGCGTCGCGGGCGGAGACCAGCACCGGCACGAGGCCGGCCCCGTCGACCGGTGCGGCGTCGGCGGCGGCCGGCACGGTGCCCGCGTCGGTCGCGGCGGCGGGGTCGTCCCGGGCGTCCACCGCGGCCGGGTCGGCGGCGGGAGCCTCCTCGATGATCACGTGGGCGTTGGTGCCGCTCATGCCGAAGGAGGAGATGCCCGCGCGGCGGGGCTGCTCCCCGGCGGGCCACGGCTGCGGCTCGGTCGCCAGCGACACCGCGCCGGCCGTCCAGTCCACGTTGGGGGTGGGCGCGTCGACGTGCAGCGTCGCCGGCACGGTCTCGTGCCGCAGCGCCATCACCATCTTGATCACCCCGGCCACGCCGGCGGCGGCCTGGGTGTGCCCGATGTTCGACTTGACCGAGCCGAGCCAGAGCGGCCGGTCCGGCTGCCGGCCCTGCCCGTACGTCGACAGCAGCGCCTGCGCCTCGATGGGGTCGCCGAGGGTGGTGCCGGTGCCGTGCGCCTCCACGACGTCGACCTGCTCCGGCGCGAGCCGGGCGCTGGCCAGCGCCTGGAGCACGACCCGCTGCTGGGACGGGCCGTTGGGGGCGGTCAGCCCGTTGCTCGCGCCGTCCTGGTTGACCGCGCTGCCGCGCACCACCGCGAGGACGGGGTGGCCGTTGCGCCGCGCGTCGGAGAGCCGCTCGACGAGCAGCAGGCCGACCCCCTCGCCCCAGGCGGTGCCGTCGGCGGCGGCGGCGAACGACTTGACCCGGCCGTCCATGGCCAGGCCCCGCTGGCGGCTGAAGCCGATGAAGGCGGACGGGGTGGACATGATGGTGGCACCGCCGGCGAGCGCCAGGGTGCACTCCCCCTGCCGCAGCGCCTGGCAGGCCAGGTGCAGGGCGACCAGCGACGACGAGCAGGCGGTGTCGACGGTGACGGCGGGGCCCTCGATGCCGAGCGCGTACGAGATCCGGCCGGAGACGACGCTGGCCGCGGTGCCGGTGAGGATGTAGCCCTCGGTGCCGGGCGGCGGCTGCTGGAGCAGCCCCACGTAGTCCTGGCCGGTGGTGCTGGCGAACACCCCCACCTGATGGCCGCGCAGCGCCGACGGGTCGAGCTCGGCGTGCTCGAACGCCTCCCAGGCGGCCTCCAGCAGCAGCCGCTGCTGCGGGTCCATGGCGAGCGCCTCGCGCGGCGAGATGCCGAAGAACGCGGCGTCGAACTCGGTGGCGGAGTCGATGAAGCCGCCCTCGGCGACGTACGACGTGCCGGGGTGGTCGGGGTCCGGGTGGAACAGCCGCGCCAGGTCCCAGCCGCGGTCGGCGGGGAACGCGGAGAAGGCGTCGCGGCGGGAGTCGACGAGCTCCCACAGCTCCTCGGGCGAGCCCACCCCGCCCGGGAACCGGCAGGCCATGCCGACGATGGCGATCGGCTCCCGATTGGCCGCCTCAAGCTCGCCGAGCTTCCTCCTGGTCTGGTGAAGGTCCGCCGTCACCCATTTCAGGTACTCCCGGAGCGTATCTTCAGTCGCCATTGACGCCACCTCTTCGGGCCGGAAAGAAACAGGCGACCCAATACCGTCCACAGACGCCACAAGCCGCGAAGATCTAAGCCCATTCAGCCGACCACGAATTGCCAGACAAAAAGCGTTTCAGCCCCCACCAGGTCTTACGCGCCGGACGAAAGGTAATTGTCGCCGGACGGCGGTCACAACCCCTAGCGTGCCCCTACGGGTGCCCCTAGGCGGCGGGGGCGCAGGCTGGGCCGACCCGCCCTGCGAGCGGTCCGGCGCGGCACCCTCGCGGGGTGCGGCCGGGCGGGTGTCCAGGCCCGCCCGGCCGCAGGTGTCACAACCGTCGACGACGGCCGTACGGCACCATTTCTAGATGCCCGGCAAATTGCCGCCGGGGCCACCCAGCTCGCGGTGGATGAAATCGAAGATCTCGGCGTCGGTGGCGTCGTCGAGGGTGTGCGTGGCCGGCTTCTCCTCGACGGGACCACGCTCGTCGCCCCACCGGGCGACGAACGCCTGCAACTGCACCAGCAGCTTCTGCCGGGTCAGCCGGTCCGGCGCGTCGGCCGCGAAGACGCCGTCGAGCCGTTCCAGCTCGGCGAGCAGCGGAGCCGCCGCGGCGGCGCCGTCCTCGACGAGCTGGTCGCGCAGGTGCCGGGCGAGCGCCGCGGGCGTGGGGTAGTCGAACACCACGCCGGCGGGCAGCTGGACGCCGGTGGCGGCGCGGAGCCGGTTGCGCAGCTCCACGGCCGTCATCGAGTCGAAGCCGACCTCGCGGAACGCCCGGTCGGGCTCCAGCCCTCCGCCCCCGGGGTGGCCGAGCACGGCCGCCGCCAGGTTGCCCACGAGCTCGACGAGGACGCCCTCCCGTTCGCCGGGGCTCAGCGGGCGCAGCCGCTCCCGCAGCGCGGTCGCCGCCTCGTCGTCCGCCGGCTGGCGGTCGTCGTCGGCGGGCATCGCCGCGCCCGCCTCGGGGACCCCGGTCAGCAGCGGGCACGGCCGCATCGACGCGAACGTCGGCACGAACCGGTCCCAGCGCACGTCGGCGACGATCAGCCCCGCCTCCGCGCGCAGCGCCTGCCCGAACGCCTCGACGGCCAGCTCCGGGGGCAGGCCCGGCAGGCCCCGCCGGCGCAGCTGCGCCTGCTCGGGCGACTCGGGGTCGTCGCTCCACGGGCCCCACGCCACGGCGGTGGCCGCCAGTCCGCCGTGCCGCCGGTTCGCCGCGAGCGCGTGCAGCAGCGCGTCGCCGGCGGACTGGCCGGCCCGGCCGCCCGCGCCCCACACCCCCGTGGTGGAGGTGCACAGCACGAACGCGTCGAGCGGCCGGTGGGCCAGCTCGTCGGCGTACCTCGGGACGTCGCCGACGGTCGCGGCCACGTCGGTGGCGAGGCCGGCGAGGGTCAGCTCGGCCAGCGGCACCGACCCGGTCTCCGCCGGCACGTGCACGAGCGCCGTCACCGGCCGGCTCTCGGCGGCGAGCTGCTCCATCAGGTCACCGAGCTTGCCCGTCGCCGGCTCCGCCAGCGGGAGCACCTCCGCGCCCTGGCGGCCCAGCCAGTCCGTGGTGTGTCGGGCGAGGGCGCCGGTCCCGCCGGTGAGCAGGACGGTGCCGTTCGGCCGGTACCCGCCGCCCGTCGCCGGCCGCCCGGTGTCGCGGACCAGGCGTCGGGCGTGCACGCCGGCCTCCCGGACGGCGAGCTGGTCCTCCCCGTCGACGTTGACCAGGGCCGCGGCCAGGGCCGCGTACGCCGCCTCGGCCGGGCCCGCCGGCAGGTCGACGACTCCGCCGACGTGCCGGGGGTGCTCCAGCGCGGCGACGAGGCCGAGGCCCCACGTGGTGGCCTGCGTCGGGTGCACGACCGGTTCGTCGTCCACGGCGACGGCGCCGGTGGTGGCCAGCCACAGCGGCACGGCCGGGCCGGCACGGCGGGTGTGCGCCTGCACGAGCAGCAGGTTCGCCGCCAGGCCGGTCGGCAGCGCGGTCTGCTCCGGGTGCGGCGCCTCGTCCAGCGCCAGCAGGGAGAGCAGCGCCGTCGGCTGGTGCGCGGCGGCGAGCCGGTCGAGGTCGGCGGCCAGGCCGTCGCGGGTGGCCGTGGCCGGGTCGACGGTCAGCAGGTGCACCGTGGCGGCGCCGGCCGTGAGGGCGGCGAGCACCCGGTCGGTGACCTGGTGCGGCGGGGCCACCACCAGCCACGTGCCGGGGTCGGCGCCGGTCAGCGCCCGGCGCTCCCAGGTGACCCGGTACCGCCAGCCGGCCAGGGTGCCGTCGAGGTGCTGGCGGCGCCGCCACGACTCCAGTTCCGGCAGCAGCTCGCGCATCGGCTGGTCCGGGTCGAGGCCGAGGCGGCCCAGGTCGCCGTCGGTGACGGCCCGCCAGAACGCGTCGTCGACCGGGTCGGCGGCCGGCGTCGGGGCCGCGTCGAGGGTCGGCCAGTAGCGCTGCGGCCGGAACGCGTACGTGGGCAGCTCGGGCAGCCGGCGGGCATCCGGACGGGGGCCGGCCAGCACGGCGAGCACCGCCGCCCAGTCGACGTCCCGCCCGGTGCCGTCCACGACGGCCAGCGCGGCGAGCAGGGCGACCGGCTCGTCGACGCCGGCGCGCAGCGCCGCCACGGCCGTCCCGTCGTCGTCGCCGGGCAGCAGGCCGGCGGTCATCGCGGTCAGCACCGCCTGCGGGCCGAGCTCCAGGAAGGTGTCGACGCCCGCGTCGCGCAGCGCGGCGATCCCGTCGGCGTACCGGACGGCCTCCCGGACGTGGCGCACCCAGTAGTCGGGCGTACGGATCTCGTCGGGCCCGGCGAGCCGCCCGGTCAGGTTCGACACGATCGGCAGCAGCGGCGCGGCGAACGTCAGCCCGTCGAGGACGGCCCGGAACTCGGCCAGCATCGGCTCCATCAGCGGGCTGTGGAACGCGTGGCTGACCCGCAGCCGGCGGGTACGTACGCCGCGCTCCCGCCAGGTCCGCTCCAGCCCGTCGAGGGCGTCGAGGGCCCCGGCGAGCACCACGGCGGTGGGGCCGTTGACGGCGGCGACGCCGACCTGGTCGGTCAGCCCGGCGAGGGACTCGACCACGGCCGCCTCGTCGGCGGCGACGGCGAGCATCCCGCCCCCGGCGGGCAGGGCCTGCATGAGCCGGCCCCGGGCGGCCACCAGCGTGGCGGCGTCCGCGAGGGACAGCACCCCGGCGACGTGCGCGGCGGTGATCTCGCCGATGGAGTGCCCGGCGACGTGCCCGGGCACCACCCCGAACGACTCGACCAGCCGGAACAGGGCCACCTCCAGCGCGAAGAGCCCCGCCTGGGTGAACACCGTCTCGTCGAGCAGCGCGGCCTCGGCGCTGCCCTCGGCCGCGAACAGCACCGGCTTCAGCGGCTGCGGCAGCTGGTGGTCCAGCGCCGCGCAGACCTCGTCGAGGGCCGCCGCGAAGACTCCGAACGTGTCGTACAGCTGCCGGCCGGCGCCGGGGCGCTGGGCGCCCTGGCCGGAGAACTGGACGGCGAGGCCGCCTCCGTGCCGTCGGGCGGTGACCAGCGCGGGGTGGTCCTCGCCGCCGGCCAGCGCCCGCAGCGCGGCGAGCCGGGTCTCCCGGTCGGCGGCGACCACGGTGGCCCGCCGGCCGAGGTGGGCCCGGCCGGCGGCGAGCGCCCAGGCGACCAGGTCGGCGGGGTCGTCGACCGTCGCCACCCGGTCGGCCAGCCGGCCGGCCTGCTCGCGCAGCGCGGGCAGGTCGGCGGCGGAGACCGGCCACGGCAGGGCCACGCCGCGGTGGTCGCGTCGCGCGTCGCCGTGCCCGACGGTCGCCTCGGGTCCTTCCCCGTCGGCGGCGACCGGTGCCGGCCGCTGCGGGGCCTCTTCGATGATCACGTGCGCGTTGGTGCCGCTGATCCCGAACGAGGAGACGCCGGCCCGGCGCGGCCCGTCCGTGGTGGTCCACGGTCGTGCCTCGGTGAGCAGCGCCAGCGTGCCGGAGGACCAGTCGACGTGCGGGGTCGGCGCGTCGACGTGCAGGGTCGCCGGCAGCACCTCGTGTTGCAGGGCCAGCACCATCTTGATCAGGCTGGCGGCGCCCGCCGCGGCCTGGGTGTGGCCGATGTTCGACTTCACCGACCCGAGCCACAGCGGCCGCTCGGCGGAGCGTTCCCTGCCGTACGTCGCCAGCAGCGCCTGCGCCTCGATCGGGTCGCCGAGGGTGGTGCCGGTGCCGTGCGCCTCGACGACGTCCACGTCGCCCGGGGTCAGGCCGGCGTTGTCCAGCGCGTGCCGGATGACCCGCTGCTGCGCGGGCCCGTTCGGCGCGGTGAGGCCGTTGCTCGCGCCGTCCTGGTTGACGGCGCTGCCCCGTACGACGGCGAGGATCCGGTTGCCGTCGCGCTGGGCGTCGGAGAGCCGCTGGAGCAGCAGGACGCCGACGCCCTCGCCCCAGCCGGTGCCGTCGGCGGCCTCGGCGAACGCCTTGACCCGCCCGTCGGCGGCGAGGCCGCGCTGCCGGGAGAACTCCAGGAACGCGCCCGGGGTCGACATCACCGTCACGCCGCCGGCCAGGGCGAGGTCGCACTCGCCGCTGCGCAGGGCCTGCGCGGCCAGGTGCAGCGCCACCAGCGACGACGAGCAGGCCGTGTCGACGGTGACCGCCGGGCCGTGCAGCCCGAACGAGTACGCCAGGCGGCCGGAGACCACCGACGCGCCGTTGCCGGTCGCCTGGTAGCCCTCCACCTGGGAGCGGGCGCCCAGCAGCAGCGTGGCGTAGTCCTGACCGTTGGTGCCCATGAAGACGCCGGTGGCGGAGCCACGGACCCGGTGCGGGTCGATGCCGGCGCGTTCGAAGACCTCCCAGGTGGTGTGCAGCAGCAGCCGCTGCTGCGGGTCCATGGCGAGGGCCTCGCGCGGGTTGATCCCGAAGAACGCGGCGTCGAAGCCGGCCACGTCCCGCAGGAACCCGCCGCTGCGCGTGTAGCTGGTGCCGACCCGCTCCGGGTCGCTGTCGAACAGGGCGTCGAGGTCCCAGCCCCGGTCGGTGGGCATCGGCGTCACCGCGTCCACGCCGTCGGCCAGCAGCCGCCACAGTTCCTGCGGCGAGGACACCCCGCCGGGGAAGCGGCAGGCCATGGAGACGATCGCGATCGGCTCGTCCGCCGGCGGCCGGGCCGAGGCCACGCCGCCGGTGACCGGTCCGCCGTCCGCGCCGACCACGATTTCGGTACGCAGGAAGCGGGCCAGTTCCGCCGCCGACGGGTGGTCGAAGACCACTGTCGACGGCAGGGTCAGGCCGGTGACCCGGCCCAGCCGGTCGCGCAGCTGCACGGCGGCGAGGGAGTCGAAGCCCAGCTCCCGGAACGCCCGGTCGGCCGGCACCTGGTCGGTGGTGGGGTGGCCGAGGACGGCCGCCGCCTCCGCGCGGACGAGGTCGACCAGCAGCGCCTCCTGGCCGGTCGCCGGCAGCGTGGCGAGCCTGGCCCGCAGCCCGTCGGTGGCGGCGGCGCTCTCCGGCCGCTCCGGCTCCTCGGCGACGGCGGGGGCGACCCGGTCGAAGAGGTGGCTCGGCCGTGCGGCGGTGAACGCCGTGACGAACCGGGACCAGTCGACGTCCACGATCACCGGGGCCGCCTCCGGGGCGTTCACCCAGCGGCCGAGCGCCGCGACGGCGGCGTCGGGCGCGAGCGGGCTGAACCCGCGGCGGCGCAGGCCGTCGGCCGTCTCGCCGGAGGCCATGCCGTCCTCCGCCCACGGGCCGTAGGCCAGGGCGGTGGCGGGCAGGCCGGCCGCCCGGCGGGCGGCGACGAGCGCGTCGAGCAGGGCGTTGCCGGCCGCGTAGCCAGCCTGGCCGCCGCCGCCCCAGACGCCGGCGACGGAGGAGAAGACCACGAACGCGTCGAGGTCCCGGCCCCGGCAGGCGGCGTCGAGGTGCACGGCGCCGAGCACCTTGCCGGCCAGGGTCTCCGACAGCTCGCCGTCGGTCACCTCGTACGCCGGGGTGGTGCCGCCGGACGCCCCGGCGGTGTGCACGACGGCGGTCAGCCCGGGCAGGTCCGCCACGAGCGCGTCGACTGCCGCCCGGTCGGTGACGTCGCACGCCACCACCCGTACCGCGCCCAGCTCGGCCACCAGCTCGGCCGCGCCCGGCGCCGCCGGACCGCGCCGCGATGCCAGCACCACCTCGGCAGCCCCGTTGGCCAGCAACCAGCGGGCCACGTGCCGACCGAGGGCACCCGTACCGCCGGTCACCAGCACCGTCCCGGCGGGCCGCCAACCCGACCCGGCGGGCGGCGCGGCCGGCACCAGCCGCCGGCCGAAGAGGCCGTTGCGGCGGACGGCCACCTGGTCCAGGGTGCCGTCGGCGAGGACGGCGACGAGCCCGGCGCGGGCGCCGCGGTCGGCGCGGTCGGGCAGGTCGACCAGGCCGCCCCAGCGGTCCGGCTGTTCGAGGGCGACGACCCGGCCCAGGCCCCAGGCCAGGGCCGCCCAGACGTCACCGGCCCGCTCCCCGGCCGTGACCGGCATCGCGGTACGGCTCAGCGCCCACACCCGTCCCGGCAGGCCGGTGTCGGTGAGCGCCCGGGTGAGGGTGAGCAGGGCGGCCGCGCCGGCGGGCACCGCCGGGGTGTGCGTCAGGGGCCGGTCCTGCCGGGGCAGCACGCAGAGCACCCCGGCCCAGCCGTCCCCGCTGATCCGGCTCAGCCGCTCGCCCAGTTCGGTGCGGGCGAGGGTGGACGACACGGTGAGCGTGTCCACCCGGGCGCCCGCCTGGGTGAGGGTCTTCGCCACGCCCGCGTCGGCGCCGCTGTCGACGGTGACGACCAGCCACCGCCCGGACAGCCGGGTCGCCGGGGCCGGCCGCACCGGCTCCCAGCCGATCCGGTACGACCACCCGTCGAGGGCGGTGTCCCGCGACCGGTGCTGACGCCAGCGGGCCAGCAGCGGCAGGGCCGGGGCGAGCGCGTCCAGGCCCTCGGTGTCGTCGCCGAGTTCGGCGGCGAGGGCGGCCAGGTCGCCACGCTCGACGGCGGCCCAGAAGTCGGCGTCGCCGCCCTCCGGGGCGGCCTGCTTCGCGGGCGCGCCCTCCGGCCAGTAGCGCTGGTGCTGGAAGGCGTACGTGGGCAGGTCGACGCGGCGCGCGCCGGCGTCGGCGAACCACTGCTGCCAGGTCACCGGCACGCCGTGCACGTGCAGCTCCGCCAGGGCGTGCAGCAGCGCGTGCGCCTCCGGCCGGTCCCGGCGCTGCACGGCGACAGCCAGCACGGCGTCGTCGTCGGGCAGCACGTCGCCGGCCATCGCGGTCAGCACGCTCTGCGGCCCGACCTCCAGGAACGTGTCGACACCGGCGGCCCGCAGCGCGGTGATCCCGTCGGCGAAGCGCACGGCCTCGCGAACGTGCCGCACCCAGTACTCCGGGGTACGGATCTCGTCGCCGGCGAGGACCCCCGTCACGTTCGACACGATCGGCAGCAGCGGCGCGGCAAAGGTGAGGCCGTTCAGGACCGCCCGGAACTCGTCGAGCATCGGCTCCATCAGCGGACTGTGGAAGGCGTGGCTGACCGTCAACCGGCGCGTACGCACGCCCCGGTCGCGCCAGACCCGCTCCACCTCGTCGAGGGCCTCGACGGCACCGGACACCACCACGGCGGCGGGGCCGTTGACCGCGGCGATGCCGACGCGGTCGGTCAGCCCAGCGAGAGACTCCGCCACCGCAATCTCGTCAGCGGCCACGGCCAGCATGCCGCCGCCGGTGGGCAGCGCCTGCATCAACCGGCCCCGCGCGGCCACGAGGGCGCACGCGTCGGCCAGGGACAGCACGCCCGCGACATGCGCGGCGGTCACCTCGCCGATCGAGTGACCGGCAAGCATGTCCGGCACGACCCCGAACGACTCCACCAGGCGGAACAGCGCCACCTCGACCGCGAACAACCCGGCCTGCGTGAACACCGTCTGGTCCAGCAACTCCGCCTCGGGGCTGCCCGCCGACGCGAACAGCACCTCCCGCAACGGACGCGGCAACAGCGGGTCGAGGTGCGCACACACCTCGTCCAGCGCGGCCGCGAACACCGGGAACTCGGCCGACAACTCCCGGCCCATGCCGGCGCGCTGCGCGCCCTGACCCGAGAACACCAACGCGAGCTGGCCGCGTACGGCGGTGGAGCCGGTCACGACGGCCCCGGAGGGCTCGCCCGCATCGAGGGCCCGCAGCGCGGCGAGCAGGTCGTCCCGGTCGGCCACCACGGCGACGGCGCGCTGCTCCAGCGCGGGTCGGGTGGTGACGGAGGACCAGGCCACGTCCAGCGGACGCGGGGCCTCGTCGGCGGCGAGCCAGCGTGCCCACCGGCCCGCCTGGCCGGCCAGGGCCGCATCGGAGCGCGCGGAGAGCAGCACCGGCACGACCGGCGGTACCTCGCGGGCGACGATCTCGCCCTCGATCGTCTCGGCCGGCGGCTGCTCGATGATCACGTGCGCGTTGGTGCCGGAGATGCCGAACGACGACACCGCCGCCCGACGCGGCCGGCCGACCTGCGGCCACGGGGTGGGCTCGGTGGTGAGGGCCACCGCCCCGGCGGTCCAGTCGACGTGCGGGGACGCCTCGTCCACGTGCAGGGTCGCCGGGACGAGGCCGTGGCGCATCGCCATGACCATCTTGATCACACCAGCCACACCGGCAGCCGCCTGCGTGTGCCCGATGTTCGACTTCACCGACCCCAACAGCAACGGCCGATCCTGCGGACGCTCCTGCCCGTAGGTGGCCAGCAACGCCTGCGCCTCGATCGGGTCACCCAGGGTGGTGCCCGTGCCGTGCGCCTCGACGGCGTCCACGTCGGCAGTGGTGAGCCGCGCGTTCGCGAGGGCCTGCCGGATCACCCGCTGCTGCGAGGGACCGTTCGGGGCGGTCAGCCCGTTCGACGCGCCGTCCTGGTTCACGGCGGTGCCGCGCACCACGGCGTAGATCTTCCGGCCCTCGCGCTGGGCGTCGGAGAGGCGCTGCACGAGCAGCACGCCGACGCCCTCGGACCAGCCCGTGCCGTCGGCCGACGCCGCGAACGACTTGCAGCGGCCGTCTTGCGACAACCCGCGCTGCCGGGAGAACTCGATGAACGTCCCCGGCGTCGCCATCACCGTCACGCCACCGGCCAACGCCAGATCGCACTCACCGGAGCGCAACGCCTGCGCGGCGAGATGCAGCGCCACCAGCGACGACGAGCACGCCGTGTCGACCGTGACGGCCGGGCCCTCCAGCCCGAAGGTGTAGGCGACCCGACCGGACAGCACGCTGCCGGAGGTGCCGGTCCCGACGTAGCCCTCCACCTCGGTCGGCAGGTCCATCAGCCGGGAGGCGTAGTCGTGGTACATGACGCCGGCGAAGACACCCGTCCGGCTGCCCCGCAGCCGCTGCGGGTCCAGCCCGGCGGACTCGAACGACTCCCACGAGGCCTCCAGCAGCAGCCGCTGCTGCGGGTCCATCGCGAGGGCCTCGCGCGGCGAGATCCCGAAGAAGCCCGGGTCGAAGTCGGCCGCCCCGTAGAGGAAGCCACCGTGGCGCGTGTACGACGTGCCGCTGCGGTTCGGGTCCGGGTCGAACAGCGACTCCAGGTCCCAGCCCCGGTCCGCCGGGAACTCGGAGATCCCGTCGCCGCCGCCGGCCAGCAGCTCCCACAGTTCGTCGGGGGATTCCACCCCGCCCGGGTAGCGGCAGGCCATGCCCACGATCGCGACCGGCTCGTCGGTGCCGACGACCGTGCCGGCGACCGGGCCGGCGGTCGACTGACGCACCCCGGCCAACTCCGACCACAGGTGGTCGGCGAGCACCGCCGGGGTCGGGTAGTCGAACACCAGCGTCGAGGCAAGCCGCAGCCCGGTGGCCGCGTTCAACCGGTTACGCAGGTCCACGGCGGTCAGCGAGTCGAAGCCCAACTCCCGGAACGCCCGGTCCGCCGGCACCGCCTCCGCACCGCCGTGCCCCAACACCTGCGCGACCAGGCCCCGCACCAGCACGTCGACCTGGGCGCGGCCCTCGTCCTCGGTCAGCCCGGCGAGCCGGTCGGCCCAGCCGCCACCGCCCTGCCCCGCCTGGCGGCGGGTGCTGGTCACGCCGATCAGGGTGCGCAGCACGGCCGGCACGGGGCCGCCGGAGGTGGCCGCCCGCAGCGCGGGCACGTCGATCACGGCCGGTACGAGGGCCGCCCGGTCGGCGCCCAGGGCGGCGTCGAACAGCTCCAGCCCGACCTCGGCGCTCATCGGCGTCAGACCCGCCCGCGCCGAACGCGCCCGATCCGCCTCGTCGATCGAGGCGGCCATGCCGGCCGTGTCCCACATGCCCCACGCCAGGCTCACCGCCGGCAGACCCAACTGCCGCCGGTACACCGCAAGCCCGTCCAGGAACGCGTTACCCGCCGCGTACGCCGACTGACCCGGCGAACCGAGCACACCCGCCACCGACGAGAACACCACGAACAGGTCCAGCGCGAGGGACGCCGTCGCCTCGTGCAGGAACCAACCCGCCGACACCTTCGGCGCCAACACCCCCGCCAGCCGCTCGGCCGTCAGCCCCTCCACGACACCGTCGTCCAGGACACCGGCGGTGTGCACGACACCCGCCAGCCGGCCTGCGGCGCCGATCTCGGTCACCAAGGCGAACACCTGGTCCCGGTCCGTCACGTCACACGCGGCGACCCGCACCGACGCGCCCAGCGCGGACAGCCGCTCCGACAGCTCGCCAGCACCGGCGGCCTCCGGACCGCGCCGGGACACGAGCACCAGCGACCGCACGCCGTGCACCGACACCAGGTGCTCCGCCACCAGCGCACCCAACGCACCCGTACCACCGGTCACCAGCACCGCGCCGTCGCCCAGGCCTGGCGTCTGCGCGGCCGTGATGGCGGCCCGGACCAGGCGCGGCGAGTAGACCGCGCCTTCGCGGACGGCGAGTTGGCCGCCGGTCGCGGCCGGCTCCCGCAGGACGCCGTCCAGCAGGGCCACCAGCGCGGCATCCGGGTCACCGTCGACGTCCGCGAGGACGAGGCGGCCCGGGTGCTCCGACTGCGCCGACCGCAGCAGACCCCACACCGCCGCACCGGCCAGGTCGGTCACCCGGTCGTCGTCGCCGACGGACACCGCGCCCCGGGTCACCACCACGAGCCGCGAGTCCGCCAGGGCGTCCGCCGCGAGCCAGGACTGCACGGTCGCCAGCACGTCCGAGGTCACCGCCCGGACCGCCTCCGGCGTCCGCGCCGCAGACCCGGGCGCGGGGAACACCGGCAGCAGCAGCGTCCGGGGGACGGACTCCTCCCCCGCGATCGTCGCCACGTCGGGGTACGTGGGCACTCCGACGGGTGCCACCAGCTCCCGGCCGCCGGTCACCAGCGCCCATCCGGAAAGCTCCCCGGCGGACGCGGTTTCCACGGCCGGCCACCGCAGCTCGAACAGCGACCGCGAGGCCACGCCCGGCGCGGCCACGCCGGTCAGCTCCCGCAGGACGAGGGAGTCCACCGACACGACCGGCGCGCCCACCTCGTCGTACGCGGCCAGCCGCAGCCCGGAGCCGTCGCGGGTCAGGCGCACCCGCAGCGCCCCCGCCCCCGAGGCGTGCACCTGCACGCCCTCGAACGCGAACGGCACCCGTGGCCCGCCCGACTCCTCGCCACCCAACAGCAGCCCGATCGGGTGCAGGGCGGCGTCCAGCAGCGCCGGGTGCACGCCGAACCCGGCGGCCTCCGTCGCGGCGTCGTCCGGCAGGACCACCTCGGCGTACACCTCGGCGCCGCTGGTCCAGGCACGCCGGAGCCCCTGGAAGGCCGGCCCGTACGTCAGGCCGTGTTCCGCCAGCGTCGGGTACCAGCTCGCCAGGTCCACCTCCGCCGCGCCGGCGGGGGGCCAGGTGACCGGGTCCGGTTCGTCGGCGGTCGAGGGCTCCAGCACGCCCTCCGCGTGCCGGGTCCAGCCCGCCTCGGGGTCGTCGTCGGGGCGGGAGTAGACGGCGACGGGACGCTGCGGCGACTCCGACGTGGACACCCGCACCTGGATCCGCACGCCTCCCGTTCCGGGGAGCGCCAGCGGGGCGGCCATGGTCAGCTCCCGCAGCCGGGAGAGGCCCACCTCGTCGCCAGCCCGCACGGCCAGCTCGACCAGGGCGGTACCCGGGACCAGCGTCAGCCCGGAGACCGTGTGGTCGGCCAGCCACGGGTGCGTGGCCAGGGAGAGCCGGCCCGTCAGCACCATCTCGTCGTCGCCGGCCAGGTCCACGGTCGCGCCGAGCAGCGGGTGCTCGGTGCGGCCGAGCCCGGCCCCGGACAGGTCGCCCGTACGCGCCCGGTTGGCGGCGGGCCAGTAGCGCTGGTGCTGGAAGGCGTACGTGGGCAGGTCGACCCGGGCGGCGCCGGTGTCGGTGAACCACGGCGCCCAGGTCACCGGCACGCCGTGCACGTGCAGCTCCGCCAGGGCGTGCAGCAGCGCCTGCGCCTCCGCCCGGTCCCGCCGCTGCACGGCCACGGCCAGCACGGCGTCGTCGCCGGGCAGCACGTCGGCGGCCATCGCGGTCAGCACGCTCTGCGGCCCGACCTCCAGGAACGTGTCCACACCGACGTTCCGCAGCGCGGTGATCCCGTCGGCGAAGCGGACGGCCTCGCGAACGTGGCGCACCCAGTAGCCGGGCGTGCGGATCTCGTCGCCGGCCAGCGCACCGGTCACGTTCGACACGACCGGCAGCAGCGGCGCGGCGAACGTCAGCCCCTCCAGGACTGCCCGGAACTCGTCGAGCATCGGCTCCATCAGCGGGCTGTGGAAGGCGTGGCTGACCGTGAGGCGGCGCGTACGCACGCCCCGCTCCCGCCAGACCCGCTCCACCTCGTCCAGCGCCTCGACGGCACCCGACACGACCACTGCGGTGGGCCCGTTGACCGCGGCGATGCCGACCCGGTCGGTCAGCCCAGCGAGAGACTCCACCACCGCGGCCTCGTCAGCGGCCACGGCCAGCATCCCGCCGCCCGTGGGCAGCGCCTGCATCAACCGACCCCGCGCGGCCACGAGGGCGCACGCGTCGGCCAGGGACAGCACGCCGGCCACGTACGCCGCCGTCACCTCGCCGATCGAGTGACCGGCAAGCATGTCCGGCACGACCCCGAACGACTCCACCAGGCGGAACAGCGCCACCTCGACCGCGAACAGACCGGCCTGGGTGAAGACGGTCTGGTCCAGCAGCTCCGCCTCGGCGGAACCCGCCGACGCGAACAGCACCTCCCGCAGCGGACGCGGCAGCAGCGGGTCGAGGTGCGCACACACCTCGTCCAGCGCGGTCGCGAACACCGGGAACAGGGCGGACAACTCCCGGCCCATCCCGGCGCGCTGCGCGCCCTGGCCGGAGAAGAGCAGGGCGAGCTGGCCGCGCTGCCCGGTGGCGCCGGAGACGACCGTGCCGGTGGGGTCGCCGTCGGCGAGGGCGGTCAACGCCGCGACCAGGTCGTCCCGGTCGGCGGCGGTGACGACCGCCCGGTGCTCCAGCGCGGGTCGGGTGGTGACGGAGGACCAGGCCACGTCCAGCGGACGCGGGGCCTCGTCGGCGGTCAGCCAGCGCGCCCACCGGCCCGCCTGTGCCGACAGCGCGCCGGCGTCGCGGGCCGACAGCAGCACCGGCACGACCGGCGGTACGTCGCGGGCGACGATCTCGCCCTCGATCGTCTCGGCCGGCGGCTGCTCGATGATCACGTGCGCGTTGGTGCCGGAGATGCCGAACGACGACACCGCCGCCCGACGCGGCCGACCGACCTGCGGCCACGGGGTCGCCTCCGTCGCGAGGGCCACCGCCCCGGCCGTCCAGTCCACGTGCGGCGACGCCTCGTCCACGTGCAGGGTCGCCGGCACAAGACCGTGGCGCATCGCCATGACCATCTTGATCACACCAGCCACGCCCGCAGCGGCCTGCGTGTGCCCGATGTTCGACTTCACCGACCCCAACAACAACGGCCGATCCCCCGGACGCTCCTGCCCGTACGTCGCCAGCAGGGCCTGCGCCTCGATCGGGTCGCCGAGGGTAGTGCCCGTGCCGTGCGCCTCCACGGCGTCCACGTCGGCGGTGGTGAGCCGCGCGTTAGCGAGGGCCTGACGGATCACCCGCTGCTGCGACGGGCCGTTCGGGGCCGTCAGCCCGTTCGACGCGCCGTCCTGGTTCACGGCCGTGCCGCGTACCACTGCCAGGACGCGGTGCCCGTTGCGCCGCGCGTCCGACAGCCGCTCCACGAGCAGCACGCCGACGCCCTCGGACCAGCCGGTGCCGTCGGCCGAGGCGGCGAACGACTTGCAGCGGCCGTCCTGCGACAACCCGCGCTGCCGGGAGAACTCGATGAACGTCCCCGGCGTCGCCATCACCGTCACACCACCGGCCAGCGCCAGATCGCACTCACCGGAGCGCAACGCCTGCGCCGCGAGGTGCAGCGCCACCAGCGACGACGAGCACGCCGTGTCCACGGTGACCGCCGGGCCTTCGAGGCCGAACGTGTACGCCACCCGACCGGAGAGCACGCTGCCCGACGTGCCCGTGCCGACGAAGCCCTCGGCGTCCGGCGGCAGGTCCATCAGGCGGGAGGCGTAGTCGTGGTACATGACGCCGGCGAAGACGCCCGTCCGGCTGCCCCGCAGCCGGACCGGGTCCAGACCGGCGGACTCGAACGACTCCCACGACGCCTCCAGCAACAACCGCTGCTGCGGGTCCATCGCCAGGGCCTCGCGCGGCGAGATGCCGAAGAAGCCCGGGTCGAAGTCGGCCGCCCCGTAGAGGAAACCACCGTGGCGCGTGTACGACGTGCCGCTGTGCTCCGGGTCCGGGTCGAACAGGCTCTCCAGGTCCCAGCCGCGATCGGTGGGGAACTCCGAGATCCCGTCGCCGCCGCCGGCCAGCAACGCCCACAGCTGGTCCGGGCTCTCGACGCCACCCGGGTAGCGGCAGGCCATGCCCACGATCGCGATCGGCTCGTCGGTGCTGGCGGTGCGCACCGCCGTCTGGCGGGCGGTGATCTGCCCGGAGACCTGCTCGTGCAGGTGGTCGACGAGCACGGCCGGTGTCGGGTAGTCGAACACCAGCGTCGAAGCCAGCCGCAGCCCGGTGGCCGCGTTCAACCGGTTACGCAGGTCCACGGCGGTCAGCGAGTCGAAGCCCAACTCCCGGAACGCCCGGTCCGCCGGCACCGCCTCCGCACCGCCGTGCCCCAACACCTGCGCGACCAGGCCCCGCACCAGCACGTCGATCTGGGCGCGCGCCTCGTCGGGTGCCAGGCCCGCGAGCTGGTTGGCCCAGTCGCCGCCCCGCGCGGCCCGTCGCCGGGCCGCCGTCGACCCGATCAGGGTACGCAGCACGGCTGGCACCGGGCCGGCGCCGAGCGCTGCGCGCATCGCCGGTACGTCGATCACGGCCGGCACCAACGTCGGCCGCTCCGCCACCAGGGCGGCGTCGAACAGCTCCAGCCCGACCTCGGCGCTCATCGGCGTCAGACCAGCCCGCGCCGAACGCGCCCGATCCGCCTCCTCGATCGACGCCGCCATACCCGCCGTGTCCCACATGCCCCACGCCAGGCTGACGGCAGGCAACCCGAGCTGCCGCCGGTACACCGCAAGCCCGTCCAGGAACGCGTTGCCCGCCGCGTACGCCGACTGACCCGGCGAACCGAGCACACCCGCCACCGACGAGAACACCACGAACAGGTCCAGCGCGAGGGACGCCGTCGCCTCGTGCAGGAACCAACCCGCCGACACCTTCGGCGCCAACACCCCCGCCAGACGCTCCTCGGTGACCCGCTCGATCACCCCGTCGTCCAACACACCGGCGGTGTGCACCACACCCGCCAGGCGGCCCCCGGCGGAAACCTCGGCCACCAGACCGAACACCTGGTCCCGGTCCGTCACGTCACACGCGACCACCCGCACCGACGCACCCAGCGCCGACAGCCGCTCCGACAGCTCGCCAGCACCCGCGGCCTCCAGGCCCCGCCGCGACACCAGCACCAGCGACCGCACGCCGTGCACCGACACCAGGTGCTCCGCTACCAGCGCACCCAACGCACCCGTACCGCCGGTCACCAGCACCGCACCGTCACCCACGACCGGCGTCTCCACCGACGCCGGGGCCACCGCGCGCACCAGACGCGGCACGAACACCCCACCCGAGCGCACCGCGACCTGACCACCGAACGCCACCGGCTCGTCAGCCACCGAGGCCAACACACCCAGCAGCCCGGCATCCACGTCACCGTCGACGTCCGCCAGCACGATGCGACCCGGGTGCTCCGACTGCGCCGAACGCAGCAGACCCCACACCGCCGCACCGCCCAGGTCCGACACCCGGTCGTCCGCCGCAACCGACACCGCACCCCGGGTCACCACCACAAGCCGCGACTCCGCCAGCACGTCGGCCGACAGCCAGGACCGGACGGTCGCCAGCACGGCCGTGGTCGCCGCGCGTACCGCGTCGGGGACGGCGCTCTCCGGCGCGTCGAGCGGCAGCAGCAGCGCCTTCGGTGCGACCGTCCGGCCGGCGTCGACCGCCGCGACGAGCGCCTCGACGTCGCCGTACGCCGGCAGGTCGGCGGTTGCCGGCGCGCCGACCAGCGCCCACCCGGAGAGGTCCCCGGCGGCGGCGATCTCCTCGGCCTGCCAGGTGAGTTCGAACATCGAGCGGGCCGCCGCGCCCGCCGCGGTCACGCCGGTCAGCTCGCGCAGGGCGAGGGAGTCGACCGAGACCACGGCCGCGCCCGACTCGTCGCACGCCACCAGGCGCACCGCCGAGCCCGTACGCGACAGCCGCACCCGCAGCACCCGCGCACCCGAGGCGTGCACCTGCACACCCTCGAACGCGAACGGCACCCGCGCCCCGCCCGACCCCTCGGTGCCGGGCAGCAGCCCGATCGGGTGCAGGGCGGCGTCCAGCAGGGCCGGGTGCACGCCGAAGCGCGCCGCCTCCGTCGCCGCCTCGTCCGGCAGCACGACCTCGGCGTACACGTCGTCGCCGGCGGTCCACACCCGGCGCAGCCCCTGGAACACCGGCCCGTACGTCAGGCCGTGCTCCGCCAGCGTCGGGTACCAGCCCGCGAGGTCGAGTTCGGACGCGCCGGTCGGGGGCCACTCCCCCAGGCTCGGCTCGTCGGCCGTCGCCGGCTCCAGCACGCCCTCCGCGTGGTGGACCCAGTCGGCCTCCGGGTCGCCCTCGGACTGCGAGTGCACCGCCACGACCCGGGTGCCGGCCTCGTCGGCCGCGCCGACGCGCACCTGCACCCGTACCGCGCCGGCCTCCGGCAGCACCAGCGGCGCGGCCACGGTCAGCTCCCGCACCCGCGACGCGCCCACCTCGTCGCCGGCCCGGACGGCCAACTCCACCAGGGCGGTGCCGGGCACGATGACCGCGCCGGAGACGACGTGGTCGGCGAGCCACGCGTGGGTGGCGAGGGACAGCCGGCCGGTCAGCACCACCATGTCCGCGCCGGCGACGGTGACCGCCGCGCCGAGCAGCGGGTGCCCGGCCACGCCGAGGCCCGCGCCGGACACGTCGGCGGTACGCGCCTGGCCTGCGCCGAGCCAGTACCGCTGGTGCTCGAAGGCGTACGTCGGCAGGTCCACCCGGGTGGCGCCGGCGTCGGTGAACCACTGCGTCCAGGTCACCGGGACGCCGTGGGCGTGCAGGTCGGCGAGGGCGTGCAGCAGTGCCTGCGGGGCGGGACGGTCCCGGCGCTGGACGGCCACCGCGAGCGCGTCCTCGGCGAGCAGGTCGGCGTTCATCGCGGTCAGGACGCTCTGCGGGCCGATCTCCAGGAAGGTGTCGACCCCGGTGGCCCGCAGGGCGGCGATGCCGTCGGCGTAGCGGACGGCCTCCCGCACGTGCCGCACCCAGTACTCGGCGCGGGTGATCTCCTGCGGTTCGGCGAGCGCTCCGGTCAGGTTCGACACCACCGGCAGCAGCGGCGCCCGGAACGTCAGCCCCGCCAGGACGGCGCGGAACTCGTCGAGCATCGGCGCCATCAGCGGGCTGTGGAAGGCGTGGCTGACGGTGAGTCGGCGCGTACGCACGTCCCGGTCCCGCCAGGCCTGCTCCACCTCGTCCAGCGCCTCGACGGCACCGGACACCACCACGGCGGTCGGCCCGTTGACCGCGGCGATGCCGACGCGATCGGTCAGCCCAGCGAGAGACTCCGCCACCGCAGCCTCGTCAGCGGCCACGGCCAGCATCCCGCCACCCGTGGGCAGCGCCTGCATCAACCGACCCCGCGCAGCCACGAGCTGGCACGCGTCAGCAAGGGACAGCACCCCGGCCACGTACGCCGCCGTCACCTCGCCGATCGAGTGACCGGCCACCACGTCGGGCACGATCCCGAACGACTCCACGAGGCGGAACAGCGCCACCTCGACCGCGAACAGACCGGCCTGGGTGAAGACGGTCTGGTCCAGCAGCTCCGCCTCGGGGCTGCCCGCCTCGGCGAACAGCACCTCCCGCAGCGGGCGCGGCAGCAGCGGGTCGAGCTGCGCGCACACCTCGTCGAGCGCGGTCGCGAACACCGGGAACAGGGCGGACAGCTCCCGGCCCATCCCGGCGCGCTGCGCGCCCTGGCCGGAGAAGAGCACAGCCAGCTGCGTACGCGTCGTGCCCGTGCCGGTGACCACGGTGGCGGCCGACTCGCCGGCGGCGAGGGCACGCAGCCCGGCCAGCAGTTCGTCCCGGTCCGTCGCGGTGACCACCGCGCGGTGCTCCAGCACGGCGCGGCTGACCGTCGACGACCAGCCGACGTCGACGGGGCGCAGTTCCTCGTCGCCGGCGATCCAGCCGGCCCAGCGCTCCGCCTGCGCCGCGACGGCGGCCTCGGACCGGGCCGACAGCAGCACGGGGGCCGGCAGCCGCTCGGCGGCGGGTTCGTCGCCGGGCGTCGGCGCGCCCTCGCCCCGGGTGGGCTCCGCCTCGGCGGGCGGCTGCTCGATGATGACGTGCGCGTTGGTGCCGCTGACTCCGAACGACGAGACCGCCGCGCGGCGCGGCCGGCCCGCCACGGGCCAGTCGCGTGCCTCGGTGAGCAGGGAGACCGCCCCGGCGCTCCACTCGATGTGCGGGGACGGCTCGTCGACGTGCAGCGTGGACGGCAGCAGCCCGTGCCGCATCGCCATGATCATCTTGATGATGCCGGCCACCCCGGCGGCGGCCTGCGTGTGCCCGATGTTCGACTTGATCGAGCCCAGCCACAGCGGCCGGTCCTGCGGCCGGTCCTGCCCGTACGTCGCCAGCAGGGCCTGCGCCTCGATCGGGTCACCCAGGGTGGTGCCCGTGCCGTGCGCCTCGACGGCATCCACGTCGGCGGTGGTGAGCCGCGCGTTAGCGAGGGCCTGCCGGATCACCCGCTGCTGCGAGGGACCGTTCGGGGCCGTCAGCCCGTTCGACGCGCCGTCCTGGTTGATCGCCGATCCGCGTACCACCGCCAGGACCCGCCGGCCCTCGCGCCGGGCGTCGGAGAGGCGCTGCACGAGCAGCACCCCGACGCCCTCGGACCAGCCCGTGCCGTCGGCCGAGGCGGCGAACGACTTGCACCGGCCGTCGGCCGACAGGCCACGCTGCCGCGAGAACTCGATGAACGTGCCGGGCGTCGCCATCACCGTCACGCCACCGGCCAGCGCCAGATCACACTCACCGGAGCGCAACGCCTGCACCGCGAGGTGCAGCGCCACCAGCGACGACGAGCACGCCGTGTCCACCGTGACCGCCGGCCCCTCCAGGCCGAACGTGTACGCCACCCGACCGGACAGCACGCTGCCGGAGGTGCCGGTGCCGAGGTAACCGCCCACGCCCTCGGGCAGGTCCTGCACGCCGGAGGCATAGTCGTGGTACATCAGGCCGGCGAACACGCCGGTCCGGCTGCCGCGCAACCGCTGCGGGTCGAGACCGGCCGACTCGAACGTCTCCCACGAGGTCTCCAGCAGCAGCCGCTGCTGCGGGTCCATCGCGATCGCCTCGCGGGGCGAGATGCCGAAGAAGTCCGGGTCGAACTCGGCGGCCCCGTACAGGAAGCCACCGTGCCGGGTGTACGACGTGCCGGGGTTGTCCGGGTCGGGGTGGAAGAGCCGGTCGAGTTCCCAGCCCCGGTCGGTGGGGAACTCGCCGATGCCGTCGGCCCCGGCGGCGACCAGGTCCCACAACTGCTGCGGGTTCGTCACGCCACCCGGGTAGCGGCAGGCCATGCCCACGATCGCGATCGGCTCGTCGACGGTGGTCGCCCGCACGGCCTGCTGCTGGTCGGCGACCTGGCCGGACAGCTGCTCGTACAGGTGCTCCGACAGGGCGCCGGGGGTCGGGTAGTCGAAGACGAGCGTCGACGTGAGCCGCAGCCCGGTCGCGCCGTTGATCCGGTTGCGCAGCTCGACGGCGGTCAGCGAGTCGAAGCCCAGTTCCCGGAACGCCCGGTCCGCTGGCACCGCCTCGGCGCCGCCGTGACCGAGGACCTGCGCGATCATCCCCCGGACCAGCAGGGCCACCTGCGTGCGCGCCTCCTGCGGGTCGAGCCCGGCCAGCCGGTCGACCCAGGCGCCGGAGCCGGAGCGGCGACGCTTCGTGCCCGGTCCCACCAGGGCCCGCAGCATCACCGGCACCCGGCCCGCGGCGGTCTGCGCCCGCATGGCGGGCAGGTCGACCACCGCCGGCACCAGCGCCGCGCCGCCGTGGGCCAGGGCGGCGTCCCACAGCCCGAGCCCGACCGGGGCGGTCATCGGGACCAGACCGGCCCGGGTCACCCGCGCCCGGTCGGTGTCGTTGATCGACGCGGCCATGCCGTCCGTGTCCCACATGCCCCACGCGAGGCTGACCGCGGGCAGTCCGCGCTGCACCCGCAGCACGGCGAGGGCGTCCAGGAAGGCGTTGCCGGCCGCGTAGGCGGCCTGGCCGGGAGAGCCGAGCACCCCGGCGACGGAGGAGAAGAGCACGAACAGGTCGAGGTCCAGCTCGGCGGTCGCCTCGTGCAGCCACCAGCCGGCCGTGACCTTCGGGGCCAGCACGTCCGCCAGCCGCTCGGCGGTGATCCCGCTGATGACGCCGTCGTCGAGGACGCCGGCGGTGTGGACCACCCCGGCCAGGCGGTCCTCGGCGGTGATCGCCCGGACCAGCTCGCCGACGCGCTCGCGGTCGGTCACGTCCGTGGCGACCACCCGGGCGGTCGCGCCCAGCGCGGCCAGCCGCTGCACCAGCTCGTCGGCGCCGGGGGCCGCCGGGCCCTGCCGGGACGCCAGCACCAGCGAGCGCACGCCGTACGCGGTGACGAGGTGTTCGGACACCAGGGCGCCCAGCGAGCCGGTGCCGCCCGTGACGAGGACGGTCCCCCGGCCCAGGGTCGCCGGGGTACGCGCGTCGCCGGTGGCGCGGACCAGCCGCGGCAGGTACGCCGTGCCCGCCCGCACCGCGAACTGCCCGCCGAGGGCGGGGTCGTCGGCGGCTGCGGCGAGCAGGGCCAGCAGGTCGGCGTCCAGGTCGACGCCCGGTTCGAGGTCGGCCAGCACGATCCGGCCGGGGTGTTCCGACTGGGCCGAGCGCAGCAGGCCCCAGACCGCGGCGCCCGCCAGGTCGGCGACGCGGTCGGTCGTGCCGGTGGCCACCGCGCCGCGGGTCACCACGACCAGCCGCGAGTCCGCCAGGGCATCGGCGGCCAGCCAGGCCTGCACCGCGCCGAGGACGTCCGCCGTGACCGACCGCGCCGCGTCGGGCAGGTCCGCCCCGGAGGCGGCCGAGGTGACGGGCAGCAGCAGCGCCGCGGGAGCGGGGGCCGTTCCGTCCGTCACCGCCGTGGCCACCGCCGCGACCTCGGCGTACGCCGGAAGCTGCGGCGCGCCGTCGAGCGGGCGGTCACCGAGCACGGCCCAGCCGTACGCGCCGTCGGGCGCGGTGATCTGCTCGGGCTGCCAGGACACCTCGAACAGGGATCGGTGCGCCTCGTCGGAGGGCGCCGCCATGCCGGTCAGCTCGCGCAGCGTCAGCGAGTCCACCGACACCACCGGCACGCCGGTCTCGTCAACGGCGACCAGCCGCACGGAGTTGCCGGTGGCGGTGAGGCGGACCCGGAGCGTCCGGGCCCCGACCGCGTGGACCTGCACCCCTTCGAACGCGAACGGCACCCGGGCCCCGCCGCCGGCCTCGTCGGCGGGCAGCAGCCCGACGGGGTGCAGCGCGGCGTCCAGCAGCGCCGGGTGCACCCCGAATCCCGCCGGGTCCCCGATCACCTCGTCGGGGAGGGCGACCTCGGCGAACACCTCGCCCTCGGCGGTCCACGCCCGCCGCAGCCCCCGGAAGACCGGCCCGTACGAGAGCCCGTGCTCGGCCACCGCCGGGTACCAGCCGGTGACGTCCACCTCGGACGCGCCGGGCGGCGGCCACGCGCCCACCGTGGGCTCGTCTGCCGTGGGGGCGTTGACGAGGCCGTCGGCGTGCCGGGTCCAGCCCGACTCCGGGTCGTCCTCGGGCTGGGAGTGCACGGTCACCGAGCGGCTGCCGGTCCCGTCGACGGGACCGACCCGGACCTGTACCCGTACCCCGCCGCCGGTGGCGGGCAGCACGAGCGGGGCGAGCACGGTCAGCTCGCGGACGCGGGAGGCACCGACCTCGTCGCCCGCCCGGACGACGAGGTCCACCAGGGCGGTGCCGGGCACGATCACGGCGCCGGAGATGACGTGGTCGGCGAGCCACGGGTGGGTCGACACCGACAGCCGGCCGGTCAGCACGACCATGTCCTCGCCGGCGACCGACACCGCCGCGCCGAGCAGCGGGTGCCGCGCCACGCCGAGGCCGGCTCCCGAGACGTCGGCCGACTGGCCGGCCGGCGGCAGCCAGTACCGCTCGCGGTGGAAGGCGTACGTGGGCAGGTCGACGCGGCGCGCGCCGGCATCGGCGAACCACTGCGGCCAGGACACGGGAACGCCGTGCACGTGCAGCTCGGCGAGGGCGTGCAGCAGCGCGTGCGCCTCCGCCCGGTCCCGACGCTGCACGGCGACAGCCAGCACGGCGTCGTCGGCGGGCAGCACGTCGGCGGCCATCGCGGTCAGCACGCTCTGCGGCCCGACCTCCAGGAACGTGTCCACCCCGGCGTTCCGCAGCGCGGTGATCCCGTCGGCGAAGCGGACGGCCTCCCGCACGTGCCGCACCCAGTAGTCGGCCGTACGGATCTCGTCGCCGGCCAGCGCACCGGTCACGTTCGACACGACCGGCAGCAGCGGCGCGGCGAACGTCAACCCCTCCAGGACCGCCCGGAACTCCTCGAGCATCGGCTCCATCAACGGACTGTGGAACGCGTGGCTCACCGTCAACCGGCGAGTGCGGGTGCCGCGGTCGCGCCAGATCCGCTCCACCTCGTCGAGGGCCTCGACGGCACCGGACACCACCACGGCGGTCGGCCCGTTGACCGCGGCGATGCCGACGCGGTCGGTCAGCCCAGCGAGAGACTCCACCACCGCAGCCTCGTCAGCGGCCACGGCCAGCATCCCGCCACCCGTGGGCAACGCCTGCATCAACCGACCCCGCGCAGCCACGAGCTGGCACGCGTCAGCCAGCGACAGCACGCCCGCGACATGCGCGGCGGTCACCTCACCGATCGAGTGACCGGCAAGCATGTCCGGCACGACCCCGAACGACTCCACCAGGCGGAACAGCGCCACCTCGACCGCGAACAACCCGGCCTGCGTGAACACCGTCTGATCCAACAACCCCGCCTCCGGGGTGCCCGCCTCAGCGAACAGCACCTCCCGCAACGGACGCGGCAGCAGCGGGTCGAGGTGCGCACACACCTCGTCCAGCGCGGCGGCGAACACCGGGAACTCCGCCGACAACTCCCGGCCCATGCCGGCGCGCTGCGCGCCCTGACCCGAGAACAGCAGTGCGAGTTGGCCGCGCTGACCGCCCGGGCCGGTGAGCACGCCGGCCGAGGGCTCGCCCGCCGCCACGGCTTCGAGGCCCGCCAGCAGTTCGTCGCGGGTCGCCCCGGACACGACCGCCCGGTGCTCCAGCACGGACCGCGACGCCACCGACGACCAGGCCACTTCGAGCGGGCGCGAGGTCCGGGTGCCGCTGAGCCACTGCGCCCAGCGGTCGGCCTGCGCCGACAGTCCGGCCGCGTCCCGGGCCGAGAGCAGCACCGGCAGCACCGACGGCGTCCGCGACGGCTCGCCCTCGACCTCCGGCTCGTCCCCGCCGGTCGGCGCGGGCGGCTGCTCCAGGATCAGGTGGACGTTCGTACCGCTGATGCCGAACGACGACACGGCGGCCCGGCGCGGCCGGTCCACCACCGGCCAGGGACGCGCCTCGGCCAGCAGGGACACCGCGCCGGCAGCCCAGTCCACGTGGGGGGTCGGCTCGTCGAGGTGCAGGGTCTGCGGGAGCAGGCCGTGCCGCATCGCCTGCACCATCTTGATCATGCCGGCGACACCGGCCGCGGCCTGGCTGTGGCCGATGTTCGACTTGATCGAGCCGAGCAGCAGCGGCCGGTCGGCGGGGCGGCCCTGGCCGTAGGTCGCCAGCAGGGCCTGCGCCTCGATGGGGTCACCCAGGGTCGTACCCGTGCCGTGCGCCTCGACGGCGTCCACGTCGGCCGTGGTCAGGCGGGCGTTCGCGAGGGCCTGCCGGATGACCCGCTGCTGGGCCGGCCCGTTGGGGGCGGTGAGGCCGTTGGACGCGCCGTCCTGGTTGACGGCGCTGCCGGCGATCACGGCGAGCACCTGGCGGCCCTGCCGTCGGGCGTCGGAGAGCCGCTGGACCAGCAGCACGCCGACGCCCTCCGACCAGCCGGTGCCGTCGGCGTCGGCGGCGAAGGACTTGCAGCGCCCGTCCGGGGCGAGGCCGCCCTGGCGGGAGAACTCGACGAAGGCGCCCGGGGTCACCATGACGGTGACGCCGCCGGCCAGCGCCAGGTCGCACTCGCCGCCGCGCAGCGCCTGGGCGGCCAGGTGCACCGCCACCAGGGACGACGAGCAGGCGGTGTCGACCGTGACCGCCGGGCCTTCCAGCCCGAAGGTGTACGACACCCGGCCGGAGATGACGCTGTGCGCGCCGCCCGTGAGCTGGTATCCGGCCAGCTCCGCCGGGGTGTCGGTGGTGCCGTAGCCCGACGGGGAGGCGCCGACGAAGACGCCGGTACGGCTGCCGCGCAGCTCGTCCGGGTCGATGCCGGCCTGCTCGACGGCCTCCCAGGACGCCTCCAGCAGCAGGCGCTGCTGCGGGTCCATGGCGACCGCCTCGCGCGGCGAGATGCCGAAGAAGCCGGGGTCGAACGTGGTGGCGCCGTCGACGAAGCCGCCCTCGCGGGTGTGCGACACGGGTCGCCCGTCGGCGTCGACGGCCAGCAGCCGGCCCATGTCCCAGTTCCGGTCGTCGGGGAAGCCGCTGATGCCGTCGCGCCCGGTGGCGACCAGGTCCCACAGGTCGTCCGGGTTGGCCACGCCGCCCGGGTACCGGCAGCTCATGCCGACGATGACGATCGGGTCGTCGTCCACCGGCCCGGCGGGGCCCCAGGTGGTGACGGTGTCGACCTCGTGCAGGCGCAGCGTCGCCGACAGGTGGTCGGCGAGGGCGGCCGGGTTCGGGTAGTCGAAGACCAGGGTGGTGGGCAGGGTGAGCCCGGTGGCGGCGCCGAGCCGGTTGCGCAGCTCGACGGCGGTCAGCGAGTCGAAGCCCAGTTCCTTGAACGCCCGGTTCGCCTTGACCAGCTCGGTGCCGGAGTGGCCGAGCACGGCGGCGGTGTGCGTGCGTACGAGGTCGGTCAGGTAGCGGTCCTGCTCGGCGCGGGGCAGCGTCAGCAGGTGCTGCCGCAGCCCGCCGCCGGCGGTGTCCTCCGGTTCGGCGTCGACCACGCGCAGGGCGTCGCGTGCCTCGGCGATGTCGTCGAGCAGGGGGCGGGCGCGGGCGGCGGCGAACGCCGGGGTGAACAGGGACCAGTCGACGTCCGCCACGGTCACCGACGGCACGGCCCGGCCGACGGCGCTGCGCAGCGCGTACACGGCCTGGGCGGGCGACATGGGGCTGAGGCCGCGCCGGGCCAGCAGTTCCTGGCCCTCGCCGCTGGCCATGCCGCCCTCGGCCCAGGGTCCCCAGGCCACGGCGGTGGCGGCCAGGCCGCGGGCGCGGCGCCGCTCGGCGAGCGCGTCGAGGAAGGCGTTGCCGGCGGCGTACGCGGCCTGTCCGCCGCTGCCCCAGATGCCGGCGATGGAGGAGAAGAGCACGAACGCGTCGAGCGGCCGGTCGCCCAGCAGCTCGTCCAGGTGCACGGCACCGGCGATCTTGCCGTCCAGCACTCCGGCCAGCCCGGCGAGGTCGGTGTCGGCCAGCATGTTCAGCTGGCCCACCCCGGCGGCATGCACCACCGCCGTCAGCGGCGCCGGGTCGGCGTCGACGTCGCGCAGCAGCGCCTCGACCCGGGCGCGGTCGGCCATGTCGGCGGCGACCAGGGTCACCCGGGCGCCGAGCCCGGTCAGCTCGTCGCGCAGCTCCGCCGCCCCCGGGGCGCGGTCGCCCCGGCGGCTGGTCAGCACGACGTGCGCCGCGCCGTTGGCCGCCGCCCAGCGGGCCACGTGGGCGCCGAGCGCCCCGGTGCCACCGGTGATCAGCACCGTGCCCGACGGCTGCCAGCGCTCGACCGTGCCCACGGCCGCAGGCGTGGCGCGCACCAGTCGGCGCACGAAGACGCCCGAGGGCCGGACGGCGACCTGGTCCTCCGGACCGCCGCCGGTCAGGACGCCCACCAGGTGGTCCCAGTCGCTCCGGTCGGGCCCGTCCGGCAGGTCGACGAGGCCGCCCCAGAGCTGCGGGTGTTCCAGCCCGGCGACCCGGGCCAGGCCCCACAGGCCGCCCTGGGCGACGCTGCGGACCGGGTCGGCGTCCCCGGTGCCGACCGCGCCCCGGGTCACCGTCCACAGGGGTGCGGCGACGTCGGCCGCGTGCAGGGCCTGCACCAGCGTCATCGTGGCGGCCGTGCCGAGCGGCACCGCCGGCTGGCCGGGGTGCGGCCGGTCCAGCAGGCCCAGCAGGGAGACGATCCCGGTGAACGGGGTGTCCCCCACGGCCTCGGTCACCCGCGTCGTCGCGTGCTCGCGTTCCGCCGTCGGGTCCACCGCCAGCCGGGACACCTCGCCGCCGGCGGCGGTCAGCGCCCCCGCGAGCGCCTCGGCCCATTCCGTCGTGGGGGCGTCGCCGGCCGGTTCGACAAGCAGCCAGCGGCCGGAGGGGGTGACCGGCGCGGGGGCGGCGGTCCGCTTCCACACCACCCGGTACGACCAGCCGTCGACGACCGCGTCCCGCAGCCGCGCCTTGCGCCAGGACGACAGGACCGGCAGGGCCGGGGCCAGGACGTCCGCCCCGTCGTCGCCGAACTGCGCGGCGAGGGCCGCCACGTCGGAGCGTTCCACCGCCGACCAGAACTCGACGTCCACCACGTCCGGGCTGACCGGGCCGGTGACCGAGACCGGCATCTGCTCGGGCCAGTAGCGCTGCCGCTGGAACGCGTACGTGGGCAGGGCGACCGGGGTCGCGCCGGCGCCGGCGTAGAGGGCCGGCCAGTCGACGGGCGCCCCGTTGACGTGCAGCTCGGAGAGGGCGGCGAGCAGGGCCCGCGCCTCGGGGCGGTCGGCGCGCAGGACGGGCACGGCGATGACCGGGGTGTCGTCGTCGGCGTCCGCCGGCTCCTGCCCGCTCAGCACGTCCCGGGTCATCGCGGTCAGTACGCTGCGCGGGCCGATCTCCAGGAACGCGTCCACGCCGGCGGCGCGCAGCGCGGCGACCCCGTCGGCGTAGCGGACGGCCTGCCGGACGTGGCGCACCCAGTAGTCGGCGGTGCGGATCTCGTCGGCGTCGGCGAGCGCCCCGGTCACGTTCGACACGATCGGCAGCGCCGGCGCGGCAAAGGTCAGCCCGTCGAGGACGGCCCGGAACTCGGCGAGCATCGGCTCCATCAGCGGGCTGTGGAACGCGTGGCTGACCGTGAGCCGGCGCGTGCGTACGCCCCGGTCCCGCCAGAGCCGCTCCACCTCGGCCAGGGCCTCGACCGCGCCGGAGACCACGATCGACGTCGGCCCGTTCACGGCCGCGATCCCCACGTCGGCCAGACCGTCGAGCGTGGCGAGGACGTCGGCCTCGGTGGCCGCGACGGCCAGCATCCCGCCGCCGGTAGGCAGCGCCTGCATCAGCCGACCCCGCGCCGCCACCAGCGCCGCCGCATCGGCCAGCGACAGCACCCCCGCCACGTGCGCGGCGGCGACCTCGCCGATCGAGTGCCCGCCCACGAAGTCCGGTGTGATCCCGAAGGACTCCACGAGCCGGAACAGCGCCACCTCGACGGCGAACAGGCCGGCCTGGGTGAACGCGGTCTGGTCCAGCAGCTCCGCCTCGGCGGAACCCTCGGGAGCGAACAGCACGTCCTTCAGCGGGCGCGGCAGCAGCGCGTCGAGGTACACGCACACCTCGTCGAGCGCGGCGGCGAAGACCGGGAACTCGGCGTACAACTCCCGACCCATGCCGGCGCGCTGCGCGCCCTGGCCGGAGAAGAGCACCGCGAGCGGGCCCCGGTCGGCGGCCTGAGCGGCGACGACCGCGCCGGACGGCTGGCCGGCGGCGAGGGCGCGCAGCCCGGCCAGCAGGTCCTCTCGGCCGGTGGCGGTGAGGACCGCGCGGTGCTCCAGCGCGGAGCGCGACACCACCGACGACCAGCCGACGTCCACCGGCCGGAGGGTCTCGTCGTCGTCCAGCCACCGGGCCCAGCGGCCCGCCTGCGCCCTCAGCGCGGCCTCCGACCGGGCGGACAGCAGCACGGGAATCGCCGGCAGGGCGGGGGCCGGGCCGGCGTCGGCGGGGGCCGCGGCGTCGGCGGCGGGCGGCTCCTCCAGGATGGTGTGCGCGTTCGTGCCGGAGATGCCGAACGACGAGACGGCCGCCCGGCGGGGACGGTCGGTCACCGGCCACGGCGTCGCCTCGGTCACCAGCGACACCTCGCCGGCCGACCAGTCCACCTTCGGCGTCGGCTCGTCGACGTGCAGCGTGGACGGGACGAGCCCGTGCCGCATCGCCATGACCATCTTGATCACGCCGGCCACGCCCGCGGCGGACTGGCTGTGGCCGATGTTCGACTTGATCGAGCCGAGCAGCAGCGGCCGGTCGGCGGGGCGGTCCCGCCCGTACGTGGCCAGCAGCGCCTGCGCCTCGATCGGGTCGCCGAGGACGGTGCCGGTGCCGTGCGCCTCGACGGCGTCCACGTCGGCCGTGGTCAGCCGGGCGTTCGCGAGGGCCTGCCGGATGACCCGCTGCTGGGCCGGCCCGTTGGGGGCGGTGAGGCCGTTGGACGCGCCGTCCTGGTTGACGGCGCTGCCGGCGATCACGGCGAGGACGGGGTGCCCCTTGCGCTGGGCGTCCGACAGCCTCTCCACCAGCAGGATGCCGACGCCCTCGGACCAGCCGGTGCCGTCGGCGGCGGCGGCGAACGACTTGCACCGGCCGTCGGGGGCGAGCCCCCGCTGCCGGGAGAAGCCCACGAACGGGGCGGGGGTGGCCATCACGCAGACGCCGCCGGCCAGGGCCAGGTCGAAGTCGCCCTGCCGCAGCGCCTGGCAGGCCAGGTGCAGGGCGACCAGCGACGACGAGCAGGCGGTGTCGACCGTGACGGCGGGGCCCTCCAGGCCGAGGGCGTACGCGATCCGCCCCGAGACGATGCTGGTGGCCGTGCCGGTCAGCAGGTAGCCCTCGTCGGTGCCCTCGACCTCGGTCTGCGGGCCCACGCCGTAGCCGTTGGCGGCGGTTCCGACGAAGACGCCGACCTTCTGCCCGCGCATGGACGCGGGGGCGATCCGGGCCTGCTCGAACGCCTCCCACGACGTCTCCAGCAGCAGCCGCTGCTGCGGGTCCATCGCCACGGCCTCGCGCGGCGAGATGCCGAAGAACTCGGCGTCGAAGTCGGCCGCGTCGTAGAGGAAGCCGCCCTCCCGCGTGGTGGAGTGGCCGGCCCGGTCGGCGTCCGGGTCGTACAGGTTGGCCAGGTCCCAGCCCCGGTCGGTCGGGAAACCGCCGATGGCGTCGCTGCCGGAGGCCACCAGGTCCCAGAGCTGCTCGGGGCTGGCGACGCCGCCCGGGTAGCGGCAGGACATCGCGACGATCGCGATGGGCTCCCGGGCGGCAGCGGTCAGCTGCTGGTTGAGCTGACGGAGGCGGCCCGTCTCCTTGAGCGAGGCGCGAAGCGCCTCGACGACCTTGTCTGCGGACGTAGACATCATGAGCTCCGTACTGGGGACAACGGTCAGGAATCGGTTCCGTCAAGCGCCAGCCTGACGAGGGCGTCGGTGTCGAGGTCGTCGAGGTCCAGGTCCTCGTCGGTGGACTCGTCACCGTCGCCGCCGTCGGCGTCGGCGAGGTTGAGCAGCAGGTCCAGCAGTCCGGCCTCCCGCAGGCGGGTCAGCGGGATCGCCGCGAGCGCCTGCCGGACGGCCGTCTCCGCCGGGTCGCCGCCGTCCGCCTGTGCCCCCTCGGGCAGCAGGCCGTCGAGCAGGTTCTCGGCGAGCACGGCCGGGTTCGGGTAGTCGAAGACGAGGGTCGCGGGCAGCGACAGGCCGGTGGCCCCGGTCAGTCGGTTGCGCAGCTCGACCGCCGTCAGCGAGTCGAATCCGAGCTCCTTGAAGGCGCGCTGCGGCTTGACCCGGTCCGTGCCCGAGTGGCCGAGCACGGCGGAGGCGTGGGTGCGGACGAGGTCGACCAGGTGCCGGACCCGCTCGGGCCGGGGCAGCGTGAGCAGGTGCTCCCGCAGGGCGTCGACGGCCCCGCCGGGCTGCTGCTGCCCGGCCTGGGCGTGCAGCGCCTCGCGGGCCTCGGCGATGTCGTCGAGCAGCGGCCGGGGGCGGGCCGAGGCGTACGCCGGGGCGAAGACCGCCCAGTCGACGTCCACCACGGTCAGCGCCGCCCGGGGCAGGCCGACGGCGTACCGCATGGCGTGCACGGCCTCGGCCGGTGCCATGGCGGTCAGGCCGCGCCGGGCCAGCAGCTGCTGGGCCTCGCCGGTGGCCATGCCGCCGTCGGCCCACGGCCCCCAGGCCACGGAGGTCGCCGGCAGGCCCCGCCCGCGACGCTGCTCCGCCAACGCGTCCAGGAAGGCGTTGCCGGCGGCGTACGCGGACTGCCCGCCGCTGCCCCACACCCCGGCGATGGAGGCGAACAGCACGAAGGCGTCCAACGGCCGGTCCCCGAGCAGCGCGTCCAGGTGCACCGCGCCGGCGACCTTGCCGTCGAGCACGCCGGCGAACGCGGCCAGGTCGGTGTCGGCGATCAGGCCGGGCTCGCCGGCGCCCGCCGCGTGGACCACGGCCGTCAACGGCGCGGGGTCCTCGTCGAGCCGGGCCAGCAGTGCCGCCACCTGGTCGCGGTCGGCCACGTCGCAGGCCACGACCGACGCCCGTACGCCCTGCGCCGTCAGCTCCTCGCGCAGCTCCACCGCCCCCGGGGCGCGCTCGCCCCGGCGGCTGGTCAGCACGACGTGCGCGGCGCCGTTGGCCGCTGCCCACCGGGCGACGTGGGCGCCCAGGGCGCCGGTGCCGCCGGTGACCAGCACCGTGCCGGACGGCCGCCACCGCTCCGCCGTGTCGGGGGCGGCGGGTGCCGCCCGGACCAGGCGGCGGACGAACACCCCGGAGGGGCGTACGGCCAGCTGGTCCTCGTCGCCGGCGCCGGTCACCACCCGCGCCACCCGGTCCCAGGCCGTCGCGTCGACCTGCTCGGGCAGGTCCACCAGTCCACCCCACAGCTGGGGGTGTTCCAGGCCCGCCACGAGCCCGAGGCCCCACAGCCCGCTCTGGGCGACGCCGTGCACCGCGTCCCCGTCGCTCGTGCTGACCGCGCCCTGGGTCAGGCACCACAGCCGGGTCGTCGCCCCGGCGTCGTGCAGGGCCTGGAGCAGCAGCAGCGTGGCGGCCGTCCCGACCGGTACGGCCGGGTGGGCGGGGTGCGGCCGGTCGCGGAGGCCGAGCAGGGACAGCACGCCGGTGACGGGCCCGTCGGCCAGCGCGTCGGCCAGCCGGCGGGCGAGTTCCGCCCGGTCGGTGCCGACCGGGTCGACGGTCAGCCGGACCACGTCGGCGCCGACCTCGGCGAGGGCCTTGGTGACCGCCTCCGCGCGGGTGCCGTCCGTCAGGTCGTCCTCGGCCGTCACGAGCAGCCACACGCCGGGCCGCGCCGGCTCGGCGGTGATGTCGGTCCGCTTCCACCCGACCCGGTACGACCACGCGTCCACGACCGCCCGCCGCGTACGCGCCCGGTGCCAGGTCGACAGGACCGGCAGGGCCGGGGTGAGGGCGTCCAGGGCGGCGCCGTCGTCGCCGAACTGCGTGGCGAGGGCGCTCAGGTCGCCCTGCTCGACGGCGGCCCAGAAGTCGGCGTCGACGCTGTCGGTCGTCCTCGTACGCGGCCGGCTCGCCGGCTCCGGCCAGTAGCGCTGGTGCTGGAAGGTGTACGTCGGCAGGTCGACCCGCCGCGGCCCGCTGTCGGTGAACCACTCCTGCCAGGTCACCGGCACGCCGTGCACGTGCAGCTCCGCCAGCGCGCCGAGCAGCGCCTGGGCCTGCGACCGGTCCCGACGCTGGGCGGCGACCGACAGGACGTCGTCGTCGTCCGGCAGGATGTCCGCCGCCATCGCGGTCAGCACGCTCTGCGGGCCGATCTCCAGGAACGTGTCCACCCCGGCGGCCCGCAGGGCGGTGACCCCGTCGGCGTAGCGGACGGCCTGCCGGACGTGGCGCACCCAGTAGTCGGCGGTGCGGATCTCGTCGGCGTCGGCGAGCGTCCCGGTCACGTTCAACACGATCGGCAGCGCCGGCGCGGAGAACTCCAGCCCGTCCAGGACCGTCCGGAACTCGGCGAGCATCGGCTCCATCAGCGGGCTGTGGAACGCGTGGCTGACGGCGAGCCGACGGGTGCGCACGCCCCGGTCCCGCCAGTCACGCTCGATCTCGTCGAGGGCCTCCACCGCGCCGGACACGACGATCGACGTCGGCCCGTTCACCGCCGCGACACCGACCCGGTCGGTCAGGCCGGCGATCGACTCCGCCACGGCCTCCTCGGCGGCGGCCACGGCCAGCATCCCGCCGCCGGCCGGCAGCGCCTGCATCAACCGGCCCCGCGCGGCGACGAGGGCGCACGCGTCGGCCAGGGACAGCACCCCGGCCACGTACGCCGCCGTCACCTCACCGATCGAGTGGCCGGCCACCATGTCGGGCACGATGCCGAACGACTCCACCAGCCGGAACAGCGCCACCTCGACGGCGAAGAGCCCGGCCTGCGTGAACACCGTGTGGTCCAGCAGTTCCGCCTCTTCCGTACCCGCCTCGGCGAACAACACCTCCCGCAGCGCACCAGGCAGCAACGGGTCGAGGTGTCCGCACACCTCGTCCAGGGCGGCCGCGAACACCGGGAACGCCTCGGACAGCTCCCGGCCCATGCCGGCGCGCTGCGCGCCCTGGCCCGAGAACAGCAGCGCCAGCTGGCCCCGGGACCCACCCGGACCCGCGAAGACCCCGCCGGAGGGCTCACCCGCCGCCAACGCCGCCAGGCCCGCCAGCAGCTCGTCGCGGCCCGTCCCGGCCACCACCGCACGATGTTCCAGCACCGACCGGGACACCACGCTCGACCACGCCACGTCCAGCGGACGTACGCCGCCATCGGGGGCCAGCCAGCTCGCCCAGCGGCCCGCCTGCGCGGCCAGCGACGCGCCGTCGCGGGCTGACAGCAGCACCGGCACCAGCGGCGGTACGTTCCCGGCGACGATCTCGCCCTCGACCAGCTCGGCCGGCGGCTGCTCGATGATCACGTGCGCGTTGGTGCCGGAGATGCCGAACGACGACACCGCCGCCCGACGCGGCCGGTCCACGGCCGGCCACGGCGTCGCCTCGGTGGTGAGAGCGACCGCCCCGGCCGACCAGTCCACGTGCGGCGACGGCTCGTCCACGTGCAGCGTCGACGGGACGACGCCGTGCCGCATCGCCATGACCATCTTGATCACACCAGCCACACCGGCGGCAGCCTGCGTGTGCCCGATGTTCGACTTCACCGACCCCAACAACAGCGGCCGATCCTGCGGACGCTCCTGCCCGTACGTCGCCAACAGAGCCTGCGCCTCGATCGGGTCACCCAGCGTGGTGCCCGTGCCATGCGCCTCGACGGCGTCCACGTCGGCGGTGGTCAGCCGCGCGTTCGCCAGCGCCTGACGGATCACCCGCTGCTGCGACGGGCCGTTCGGGGCCGTCAGCCCGTTCGACGCACCGTCCTGGTTCACCGCCGTGCCCCGCACGACCGCGTAGATCCGCCGACCCTCCCGCTGGGCGTCGGAGAGGCGCTGCACCAGCAGCACGCCGACGCCCTCCGACCAGCCCGTGCCGTCGGCCGACGCCGCGAACGACCTGCACCGGCCGTCGGCCGACAGGCCACGCTGCCGCGAGAACTCGATGAACGTCCCCGGCGTCGCCATCACCGTCACACCACCGGCCAGCGCCAGATCGCACTCACCCGAGCGCAACGCCTGCACCGCCAGGTGCAGCGCCACGAGGCTCGACGAGCACGCCGTGTCGACGCTGACCGCCGGGCCCTCCAGGCCGAACGTGTACGCCACCCGACCCGACAGCACGCTGCCCGAGTTGCCGGTGCCGACGTAGCCCTCGACCTCGCCGGCCAACTCCATGAGCCGCGTCGCGTAGTCGTGGTACATCACGCCGGCGAACACGCCCGTCCGGCTGCCCCGCAACCGCTGCGGGTCCAGCCCCGCCGACTCGAACGTCTCCCACGACGCCTCCAGCAGCAACCGCTGCTGCGGGTCCATGGCGAGGGCCTCACGGGGCGAGATGCCGAAGAACGAGGGGTCGAACGCGCCGGCGTCGTACAGGAAACCGCCGTGCCGCGTGTACGACGTCCCGGGGTGGTCCGGATCGGGGTGGAAGAGCGTGTCGAGGTCCCAGCCGCGGTCGGCCGGGAACTCGCCGACACCCTCCCCGCCGGTGCTGACCAGCTTCCACAGCTGCTCGGGTGACTGGACGCCACCGGGGTAGCGGCAGGCCATGCCCACGATCGCGATCGGCTCGTCGGCGTCGCCGCCGGCCGGCTCGTCGGAGACGACCGCGGCGAGCCGTTCGCCGACCAGTTCCGCGTACACGTGGGCGGTCAGGGCCTGCGGGGTCGGGTAGTCGAACACCAGGGTCGAGGCCAGCCGCAGGCCAGTCGCACCGTTGACCCGGTTGCGCAGCTCGACGGCGGTCAGCGAGTCGAAGCCCAGCTCGCGGAACGCCCGGTCCGCCGGCACCGCCTCGGCGCCGCCGTGCCCCAGCACCTGCGCGACGAGACCCCGCACCAGCTGGTCCACCTCGGTGAGGCCGTTCTCCTCGCTGAGCCTGGCGAGCCGGTCGGCCCAGCCGTCACCGCCCTTGCCCGCCTGGCGGCGGGTGTTCGCCGTGCCGATGAGGACCCGCAGCATGGGCGGAACCATCCCGCCGGAGGCCGCCGAGCGCAGCGCGGGCACGTCGATCACGGCCGGCACCAGGGCCGGCCGGCCGGCGCCCAGGGCGGCGTCGAACAGCTCCAGTCCGGTCCGGGCGTTCATGCCCCGCAGGCCGGCGCGCGCCGAGCGGGCCCGCTCGACGCCACCGATCGACGCGGCCATGCCGGCGGTGTCCCACATGCCCCACGCCAGGCTGACCGCGGGCAGACCCGACTTGCGCCGCCACACCGCCAGCCCGTCCAGGAACGCGTTGGCCGCCGCGTACGCCGACTGACCCGGCGAGCCCAGCACCCCCGCCACCGACGAGAACACCACGAACAGGTCCAGATCCGGGGCGAGGGACGCCGTCGCCTCGTGCAGGAACCACCCGGCCGACACCTTCGGCGCCAACACCCCGGCCAGCCGCTCCGCCGTCAGCCCCTCCACGACACCGTCGTCCAGGACGCCGGCCGTGTGCACCACACCCGCCAGCCGACCTGCGGCGCCGATCTCCGCCACCAGGCCGAACACCTGGTCCCGGTCCGTCACGTCACAGGCGACGATTCGTACGTCGGCGCCCAGCGCGGTCAACCGCCCGGTCAGCTCGCCGGCACCCTCGGCCTCCGGGCCGCGCCGCGACACGAGCACCAGCGAGCGCACGCCGTGCACCGACACCAGGTGCTCCGCGACCAGCGCACCGAGCGCACCCGTACCGCCGGTCACCAGCACCACGCCGTCACCCACGGCCGGCGCCTGCGCCGAGGCCGGAACCACCGCACGGACCAGACGCGGCACGAAGACCTCGCCGCCACGGACGGCCACCTGGCCGCCGGTCGGGTCCGCCGCGTAGCGGGTCAGGGTGCCCAGCACGTTGGGGTTCACGCCACGGTCCACGTCGGCCAGGACGATGCGGCCCGGGTGCTCGGACTGCGCCGAGCGCAGCAGACCCCACACCGCCGCGGCGGCCGGATCCGTCACCTGGTCCTCGTCGCCGACGGACACGGCCCGTCGGGTGACCACCACCAGTTTCGAGTCCGCCAGGACGTCGGCGGCCAGCCACGCCTGCACGAGGCCCAGCACGTCCGCCGTCATGGCCCGGGCCCGCTGCGCCGCGTCGACGTCGCCGGCGTCCGGCCCGGTCGGCGTGAACAGCAGTCGGCGCGGCGGCGCGGTGCCGGTGTCGATCGCGGCCAGCAGCTGCCTGATCGTCTCGGCGGAGGGACCGCCGGGAACGCCCGGCAGGGCCGGACCGCCCAGCACCGCCCAACCCGACACGTCGTCGACCGGTTCGGTCTCCTCCGCCTGCCAGACCACCTCGAACATCGACCGGGACGCCACACCCGCCGTGGCCGTGCCAGCCAGCTCACGCAGGACGAGGGAGTCCACCGACACCACCGGCGCGCCCACCTCGTCGCACGCCACCAGCCGCACGCCGGCACCGCTGCGGGACAACCGGACCCGCAGCACCCTGGCACCGGAGGCGTGCACCTGCACACCCTCGAACGCGAACGGAACCCGTGGCCCGCCCGGCTCCTCGCCCAGCAGCAGACCGACCGGGTGCAGGGCCGCGTCCAGCAGCGCCGGGTGCACCCCGAACCGGTCGGTGCCCGCCACCGCGTCGTCCGGCAGGACCACCTCGGCGAACACCTCGCCGTCGCCCACCCACGCACGGCGCAGACCCTGGAACACCGGACCGTACGCCAGGCCACGCGCGACGAGCGCCGGGTACCAGCCCGCCAGGTCGACCTCGGTCGCGCCGGCCGGCGGCCAGGTGCCCGTCCTCGGCTCGTCCGCCGTCGCCGGTTCCAGCACACCCTCGGCGTGCTGGAGCCAGCCCGCCTCGGGGTCGTCGTCGGGGCGCGAGTAGACGGCGACGGGACGCTGCGACGAGTCGCCCGCCGACACCCGGACCTGGATCCGCACGGCGCCCGCGTCGGGAAGCACCAGCGGCGTCAGCACCGCCAGGTCACGCAGCCGGGACATGCCCGCCTCGTCGCCCGCGCGCACGGCCAGTTCCACCAGCGCCGTGCCCGGGACCAGCGGCACGCCGGAGATCACGTGGTCGGCCAGCCAGGGGTGGGTGGTCAGCGAGAGCCGGCCGGTCAGTACCACCTCGTCGTCGCCGGCGAGGTCCACCGTCGCGCCGAGCAGGCCGTGCCCCGCCACACCGAGGCCCGCGCCGCTGACGTCACCGGCCCGCAGCCGTCCCACCGCCGGCCAGAACCGCTGGCGCTGGAACGGGTACGTCGGCAGGTCCACGGGGCGGGTCGCGGTGCCCGGCAGGAGGTCGGTCCAGGTGACCGGCACGCCGTGCACGTGCAGCTCCGCCAGCGCGTTCATCAGCGACACCGGTTCCGGGCGGCCCGGGCGCAGGCTCGCCACCACGGCCGACGGGAGGGTGTCGCCGTCGTCGGGCAGGCAGCCGCGCACCATGCCGGCGAGCACCGCGTCGGGGCCCAGTTCGAGGAAGACCCGGACGTTGCGCGTACGCAGGCTGGCGACCCCGTCGGCGAACCGGACGGTCTCGCGGACGTGCCGGACCCAGTAGTCGGGGGTGCCGATCTCGTCGGGGTCGGCGATCTCGCCCGTCAGGTTCGACACGATCGGCAGGGTCGGCCAGCGGAACGTCAGGGTGTCGAGCACCTGCCGGAACTCGCGCAGCATCGGTTCCATCAGCGGGCTGTGGAAGGCGTGGCTGACGTTCAGCCGGCGGGTGCGTACGCCCCGGTCCTGCCAGGTCCGCTCCACCTCGTCGAGGGCCCCGACCTCGCCGGAGACCACCACGGCGGTCGGGGCGTTCACCGCCGCGACGCCGAGCCGGTCGGTGAGCCCGGCCAACGACTCCACGACGGCCTGCTCGTCGGTGCCGACCGCGAGCATCCCGCCGCCCTGCGGCAGGTCCTGCATGAGCCGGCCACGGGCCCCGACCAGCGCGCAGGCGTCGGCGAGGCTGAACAGCCCGGCGACGTGGGCGGCGGCCACCTCGCCGATCGAGTGCCCGGCCACCAGGTCCGCCCGGACGCCGAACGACTCGACCAGCCGGTACAGGGCCACCTCGACGGCGAACAGCCCGGCCTGGGTGAAGACGGTCTGATCCAGCAGCTCCGCCTCCGGCGTGCCCGCCTCGGCGAACAGCACCTCGCGCAGCGGACGGGACAGGTGCTGGTCCAGGTGCCCGCACACCTCGTCGAGGGCGGCGGCGAAGACCGGGTGGGCGTCGTACAGCTCGCGCCCCATGCCGGGACGCTGGGCGCCCTGGCCGGAGAAGAGGATCGCGGTACGTCCGCCGCGGGCCACGCCGTGGACGACGGCGGCCGAGGGCTGGTCGTCGGCCGCCGCGTCGAGGGCGGTGAGCAGGTCGCCGCGGTCCTGGGCCAGCAGCACCACGCGGTGTTCGAAGGCCGTGCGGCGGGTGGCGAGCGCGTGGGCGACGTCGGCGAGCGTCAGGTCCGGTTCGTCGTCCAGCAGGCTCCGCAGCCGGCGTGCCTGCTCGCGCAGGGCGGCGTCGTCGCGGGCCGAGAGGACGCACGCGACGAGGTCGACCGGGGGCGTCGCGGGCGGTCCGGCGGGCGGCGGGACGGACTCCGGCGCCTGTTCGATGATCGTGTGCGCGTTGGTGCCGCTGATGCCGAACGACGACACCGCGGCCCGGCGCGGCCGGTCGACGACCGGCCACGAGCGGGTGCCGGTGAGCAGGGCCACCGATCCGGCGGTCCAGTCGATGTGCGGCGACGGCTCGTCCGCGTGCAGGGTCGGCGGCAGCACACCGTGCCGCATCGCCAACACCATCTTGATCACCCCGGCGACGCCCGCCGCCGCCTGGGCGTGACCGATGTTCGACTTGATCGAACCGAGCCACAGCGGCCGGTCCTGCGGCCGGTCCTGCCCGTACGTGGCCAGGAGGGCCTGCGCCTCGATCGGGTCGCCCAGCGCGGTGCCCGTGCCGTGCGCCTCGACGGCGTCCACGTCGCCCGGGGTCAGCCGGGCGTTCGCCAGCGCCTGCCGGATGACCCGCTGCTGCGCGGGACCGTTCGGCGCGGTCAGGCCGCTGCTGGCCCCGTCCTGGTTCACCGCGCTGCCCCGCACGACGGCGAGGACGCGGTGGCCGTTGCGCTGCGCGTCCGAGAGGCGCTCCAGCAGGAGCATGCCGACGCCCTCGGCGAAGCCGGTGCCGTCGGCGCCCGCGCCGAAGGCCTTGCACCGGCCGTCGGGCGACAGGCCGCGCTGCCGGGAGAACTCGGTCAGCATGCCGGGGGTGGACATCACGCTCACCCCGCCGGCGAGCGCGAGCCGGCACTCGTCCTGCCGCAGCGCCTGGGTGGCCAGGTGCAGGGCGACCAGCGACGACGAGCAGGCGGTGTCGACGGTCACCGCGGGACCTTCGAGGCCGAACAGGTACGAGATGCGTCCCGAGGCGACGCTTCCCGCGCTGCCGTTGCCGACGTAGCCGTCCACCTCGTCGGTGGTTCCGGCGGCCTGGGAGGCGTAGTCGTGGTAGATGAGCCCGACGTAGACGCCGGTGCTGCTGCCCCGCGCCGAGTGCGGGTCGATCCCCGCCCGTTCGAAGGCCTCCCAGGACGTCTCCAGCAGCAACCGCTGCTGCGGGTCCATGGCCAGCGCCTCCCGGGGCGAGATCCCGAAGAAGGCGGCGTCGAACTGGGCGGCGTCGTGCAGGAAGCCGCCCTGGCGGGGCACGGACGTGTCGTCCCCGCCGCTGGCCCTCAGGTCGTCCAGGTCCCAGCCCCGGTCGGTGGGGAACGGCGAGATGACGTCGGCGCCGGCGGTGACCACCTGCCAGAGCTGCTCGGGGGTCTGCACCTCGCCGGGGAAGCGGCAGGCCATGCCGATGATGGCGATCGGCTCGTCGAGCGCGGCGGCCGTACCGACCGCGGCCGGGCGGGCGGCGTCCGAACCGCCGCCCAGTTCCCGGTCGAGGAAGTCGGCGAGCACCGCGGGGGCCGGGTGGTCGAACGCCACGGTCGCGGGCAGCCGCAGCCCGGTCGCGGCGGAGAGCCGGTTGCGTAGTTCGACCGAGGTGAGCGAATCGAAGCCCAACTCCTTGAAGGCGCGGTGGGGGTCGACGTTCTCCGCGGAGCGGTGCCCGAGCACGCTGGCGACGTTCGCGGCCACCAGGTCGAGCAGGTGGTTGCGCCGCTCGGCCGGGCTGAGCATCGCCAGGCGGTCCCGCACCGACGCGGTGTCGGCCGGGCCCCGACCCACCGCGCGGCGGGCCGGAGCGGAGGCGCGGACCAGGTCACGCAGCAGGCTGGGCACGGTGCCGCCGGCCGGGCGCGCGGTCGCCGGCGGCAGGTTCATGAGTACGAGGTGGGCGCTGCCGCGCTGCCGCGCCGCCTCGAAGAGGGCGACGCCCTGCTGGTCGGTCAGCGGGGCGCTGGTGGCGCGGATCGCCTTGCGGTGGTCGTTGCCGTGCAGGTGCGCGGTCATCGCGCTGCTGGTGGCCCACAGTCCCCAGGCGAGGCTGGTGGCGGGCAGCCCCTGCTGCCGGCGGTGCTGCGCGAGCGCGTCGAGGAACGCGTTCGCCGCCGCGTAGTTGCCCTGCCCCGGCGAGCCGAGGGTGGCCGCCACCGAGGAGAACAGCACGAACGCCGACAGGTCCAGGTGCGCGGTCGCCTCGTGCAACGCCCAGCCGGCGTCCACCTTCGGCGCCAGCACCGTACGCAGGGCAGACTCGTCCAACGAACCGATGGTCGCGTCGGCGATCACGCCGGCGGTGTGCACCACCGCCGTCAGCGGGTGCGCCGGGTCCACCAGTTCCAGCAGCCGGGTCACCTGCCGGGGGTCGGTCACGTCGGCGGTGCCGGCGGTGACCCGGGCACCGGCCCGGGTGAGCTCCTCGACCAGGTCCTGGTACTGCTCCGGGCCACGGCGCGAGGCCAGCAGCAGGTGCCGCGCCTGACCGGTGGCGACCAGGTGCCGGGCGAACACCCGGGCGAGGGCGCCTCCCGCACCGGTGAGCAGCACGGTGCCGTCGGGGTCGGCGGGCGCGGGCACCCGCAGGACGACCTTGCCGATGTGGCGGGCCTGGCTGATGTGCCGCAGCGCCTGCCGGGCCTGGCGCACGTCCCACGCCCGTACGGGCAGCGGCCGCAGCGCGCCCTGCGCGAACAGGTCGAGGATCTCGGTCAGCATCTCGCCGATCCGCGGGTGTCCGGCCTCGTTGAGGTCGAACGCACGGTAGGTGACGCCGGGGTGTTCGGCGGCGACCGTCTGCGGGTCGCGCACGTCGGCCTTGCCCATCTCCACGAACCGGCCGCCGCGCGGCAGCAGCCGCAGCGACGCGTCGACGAACTCGCCGGCCAACGCGTCGAGCACCACGTCGACCCCGGCGCCACCGCTGGCCGCGCCGAAGACCTGCTCGAACTCCGTGGTCCGCGACGACGCGATCCGCTCCCCGGCCACCCCCAGGCCCCGCAGCACATCCCACTTGCCGGGGCTGGCGGTGGCGTACACCGTCGCGCCCCAGTGCCGGGCGAGCTGGATGGCGGCCATCCCGACGCCACCGGCGCCGTTGTGGATCAGCACCGACTCCCCGGACCGCAGCCCGGCCAGGTCACGCAGCGCGTAGTACGCGGTCAGGAACACCACCGGCACCGACGCGGCCTGCGTGAAGGACCAGCCGGCGGGGATCTTCGCGACGAGGTCGCGGGCGGCGACCACCTCGGGGGCGAAGGCCGGCTCGAACATGCCGAGCACCCGGTCGCCGGGCGCCAGGTCGGTCACGCCGGGGCCGACCTCGACCACGACGCCCGCGCCCTCGCTGCCCATCACGGCCGCCGGATCCGGGTACATGCCCAGGCCGATCAACACGTCCCGGAAGTTCACGCCGGCCGCGCGCACCGCGACGCGCACCTGCCCGGCGTCCAGGGCGACGGGCGTGGCGGGCACCATGCCGATCCCGTCGAGGGTGCCGGGGCTCACCGCGCCGACCTGCCACAGCCCGGCCGGCGCGACGAGTTCCTCGGCGGCCGGACCAACGGGCCGGCCCAGGCGCGGGGTGCGCACCTCGTCGCCGCGTACGGCCACCTGGCCGCCGGTCGCCGACGGGTCCTCGGCCACCGCGGCCAGCACCGCGAGGACCGCAGGGGTGAGCGCGCCGTCGAGGTCGGCGAGGACGATCCGTCCCGGGTGCTCCGACTGCGCCGAGCGCAGCAGGCCCCAGACCGTCGCGCCGGCCAGGTCCCACAGCGCGTCGGCCGGTGCGGCGAGCACCGCGCAGCGGGTCACCACCACCAGCTTCGTGTCGGCCAGGGCCTCGGCGTCCAGCCAGGACCGCAGCACGTCCAGCACCTGGGCGGTGACCGTGCCCACCAGGTCGGGCAGCCCGGCGTCCGGCGTGTCCGCCCGGACCGGCAGCACCAGCGCGCGGGGCGCCTCGACCACGCCGCCGGAGATCGCCGTGACCAGGTCGTCCACGGTCGGGAACGCCGGCATGGACAGGTCGGCCGGCACCTCGGTGTCGCCGAGCAGCATCCAGCCGGTGACGTCGCGCGCCGGCGTGACCCGCTCGGGCTGCCACGTCACCTCGAACAGCGCCCGCTCGGCGGGGTCCTGGCCGGCGGACGCGGTCATCTCCCGCAACGCGAGCGCGTCCACCGACACCACGGGCGCGCCCGACTCGTCGCCGGCCACCAGCCGCACCCGGGAACCCGTCCGGGTCAACCGCACCCGCAGCACCCGGGCACCGGAGGCGTGCACCTGCACGCCCTCGAACGCGAACGGCACCCGCGGCCCGCCGGAGCGGTCCGCCAGCAGCAGCCCCACGGGGTGCAGCGCGGCGTCCAGCAGCGCCGGGTGCACGGCGAACCGGTCGGTGTCGGCGATCGCCTCGTCCGGCAACGCGACCTCGGCGTACGCGTGGTCGCCGGCGGCCCACAGCCGGCGTAGCCCCTGGAACGACGGGCCGTAGGTCAGGCCCCGCTCCGCCAGCGCCGGATACCAGCCGGCGAGGTCCACCTCGGGCACCCCGACGGGCGGCCAGGCGCCCACCTCCGGCTCGTCGGCGGCAGGCTCCAGCACACCGTCGGCGTGCCGCGTCCACTCAGCCTCCGCGTCGCCGTCGGGCTGCGAGTGGACCGCCACCGACCGGACGCCGGAGCTGTCGGCCGCGCCGACGCGTACCTGCACACGGACGGCACCGGAGGCGGGCAGCACCAGCGGCGCCGCCACCGTCAACTCGCGTACCCGCGACGCGCCCACCTCGTCGCCGGCGCGCACCACCAGCTCCACCAGCGCGGTACCCGGCGCCAGCACCGCGCCGCCGACCACGTGGTCGGCCAGCCACGGGTGCGTCGACACCGACAGCCGGCCGGTCAGCACGACCTCGTCGTCACCGGCGAGACGCACCGACGCGCCGAGCAGCGGATGTCCCGCCGCCCCCAGTCCCGCGCCCGACACGTCGCCGCCGGCGGAGTGGTCCACCGCCGGCCAGAACCGCTCCCGCTGGAAGGCGTACGTCGGCAGGTCGACGCCGGTGGCGCCGGAGCCGGCGAACACCGCCGCCCAGTCGACGGGCACCCCGGCGACGTGCAGGTCGCCGAGGCCGGTCAGCAGCTGGTGCGGCCCGTTCTCGTCGCGGCGCAGCGAACCGACCACGACGCCCGCGTCGACGGCGCCGGTGGCCTTCTCCAGCGCGTCCTGGACCACCACCTTCAGCACGGGGTGCGGGCTGACCTCGACGAAGACCCGGAAGCCCTGGTCGATCAGCTCATCCAGCACCGGCGCGAGCCGGACCGGTTCCCGCAGGTTGCGGTACCAGTAGCCCGCGTCGAGCTCGGCGGTGTCGATCGGCTCGCCGGTGACCGTCGAGTGGAAGGCCACCCCGGTCGAACGGGAGTCGACCGTGCCGAGCGCGGCCACCAGGTCGTCGCGTACGGCGTCGACGTGGCCGCAGTGTGAGGCGTAGTCGACGGCGATCGCGCGGGCCCGGATGTCCCGCTCGGCGCAGTGCGCGAGCAGTTCGGCGACCGACGCCGCGTCACCGGAGACCACGGTCGCGGCGGCGCCGTTGAGGGCGGCCACGGAGAGAGTGCCCCGCCACTGCGCGATGAGCTGCTCGGTGTCGGCGGCCGGCAGCGGGACGGAGACCATGCCGCCCCGGCCCGAGATGGCCAGCAGGCCACGGCTGCGCGCCACGACGAGCCGTACCGCGTCGGCGAGGGTCAGCGCGCCGGCCGCGCAGGCCGCGGCGATCTCACCCTGCGAGTGCCCGACGACGACGGCCGGCACGACGCCGCACGAGCGCCAGAGCTGGGCGAGGGAGACCATGACGGAGAAGAGCACCGGCTGGACCACGTCCACCCGGTCCAGGGGCGGGGCGCCGGGCGCCTCCCGGAGCACGTCGGTGAGGGACCAGTCCACGAGCCGGGACAGCTCCTCGGCGCACTCCCCCATCCGCTGCCGGAAGACCGGCGAGGTCTCCAGCAGGTCCAGCGCCATGCCCTTCCACTGGGAGCCCTGGCCGGGGAAGACGAAGACGACCTTCGACGCGGCGTCCCCGCCGGCCGGCGGGCCGTCGCCGGCGGCGAGGGCGGCCAGTCGGGCGGCCGCGTCGTCCCGGTCGGCGGCCACGACGACCGCCCGGTACGGGTGGTGCGCCCGCTGGGCGGCCAGGGAGAACCCGAGTTCGCGCAGGTCCAGGTCGGCGTCGCCGGCCAGCCGGTCGCCGACCCGGGCGGCCTGCGCCCCGAGCGCGCGGGCGCTGCGGCCGGAGATCAGCAGGGGTACGGCGGCGGGGCCGACCAGGCCGGGGACCTGCCCCGCCGGCGGGGTCGTCGCCGGGGCCGCCTCGTCGGGCGCCTGCTCGATGATGGTGTGCGCGTTGGTGCCGCTGATGCCGAACGACGACACGGCGGCCCGGCGCGGCCGCTGCACCGCCGGCCACGGACGGGCCTCGGTGAGCAGGGCGACCGCCCCGGCGCTCCAGTCGACGTGGGGCGACGGCTCATCCACGTGCAGGGTGGGCGGCAGCACGCCGTGCCGCATCGCCAGCACCATCTTGATCACGCCGGCCACGCCGGCCGCGGCCTGGGAGTGGCCGATGTTCGACTTGATCGAGCCGAGCCAGAGCGGCTCGGCGTCGGCGCGGTCCTGCCCGTAGGTGGCCAGCACCGCCTGCGCCTCGATCGGGTCGCCGAGGACGGTACCGGTGCCGTGCGCCTCGACGGCGTCCACGTCGGCCGGGTTCAGCCGCGCGTTCTCCAGGGCCTGCCGGATCACCCGCTGCTGCGACGGGCCGTTCGGGGCGGTCAGCCCGTTGGACGCGCCGTCCTGGTTGATCGCGGAGCCGCGCAGTACGGCGAGCACCCGGTGCCCGTTGCGCCGGGCGTCGGACAGGCGCTCCACGAGCAGCATGCCCACGCCCTCGGACCAGCCGGTGCCGTCGGCGCCGGCGGCGAACGCCTTGCACCGCCCGTCCGGGGCGAGGCCGCCCTGCCGGGAGAACTCGGAGAACATGCCGGGCTGCGCCATCAGCGCCACCCCGCCGGCCAGGGCCATGTCGCACTCGCCGCCGCGCAGCGCCTGGGCGGCGAGGTGCAGCGCCACCAGCGACGAGGAGCAGGCGGTGTCGACGGTGACCGCCGGGCCTTCGAGGCCGAACATGTAGGCGACCCGCCCGGAGGCGACGCTGCCGGCCGTTCCGGTGAGCAGGTGCCCCTCGAGGCCGTCCAGGTCGTCGCGTCCGCTGGTGGCGTAGCCGGAGGAGGCGGCCCCGATGAAGACACCGGTGGCGGTGCCGCCGAGCGCGGCGGGGTCGATGCGGGCGTACTCGAAGCTCTCCCAGGCGGTCTCCAGCAGCAGCCGCTGCTGCGGGTCCATGGCGAGGGCCTCGCGGGGGCTGATGTTGAAGAAGCCGGCGTCGAAGTCGGCCGCGTCGTAGAGGAAGCCGCCCTGGTCGGTGACGGTGCCGCCGGCCTGGTCGCCGTCGGTGCCGTACAGCCGGTCGAGGTCCCAGCCGCGGTCGGTGGGGAAGCCGCCGATGGCGTCGGACCCGGAGGTGACGAGCTGCCACAGCTGCTCGGGGGTGGCGACGCCGCCGGGGTAGCGGCAGGCCATGCCGATGATGGCGATCGGCTCGTCGGCGTCGGCCGTGACGACCGTACGGACGGTGGTGCCGGCGCCGGTGGCCCGGCCGAGCTGCGCGAACAGGTGGTCGGCGAGTCGGGCCGGGGTGGGGTGGTCGAAGGCCAGCGTGGCGGTGAGCCGCAGTCCGGTGGCGGCGCCCAGCCGGTTGCGCAGCTCCACCGAGGTCAGCGAGTCGAAGCCCAGGTCCTTGAAGGCTCGGGCGGCGGGGACCGCCTGCGCCGAGGCGTGCCCCAGCACCGTGGCGGCCTGGCCGCAGACGAGGTCGACAAGCGCCTGGCGGGCGTCCGCCTCGGACAGGCCGTCGAGCCGCTCCCGCCACGACGCCCCGGCGCTCGGCCGGTCGGTGGCGGTGCGGCGTCGGCCGCCGCCGCGCAGCAGGTGCCGCATCAGCGGCGGTACACCGCTCGCCTCGCCGGTGACGTGGAGGCGCGCCGCGACGACGACGGGTTGCACCGCCGGCAGGGCGGCGTCGAAGAGTTCGGCGCCCTCGGCCGGGGAGAGCCGGCTCATCCCGACCCGCCGCAGCCGCTGCTGGTCGTCGCCGTCGAGGTGGGCGGTCATCGCGCTGTCGGTGGCCCACATGCCCCAGGCGAGGCTGGTGGCGGGCAGCCCCTGCTGGCGGCGGTGCTGCGCGAGGGCGTCGAGGAACGCGTTGGCCGCCGCGTAGTTGCCCTGCCCCGGCGAGCCGAGGGTGGCCGCCACCGAGGAGAACAGCACGAACGCCGACAGGTCCAGGTGCGCGGTCGCCTCGTGCAACGCCCAGCCGGCGTCCACCTTCGGCGCCAGCACCGTACGCAGGGCGGACTCGTCCAACGAACCGATGGTCGCGTCGGCGATCACGCCGGCGGTGTGCACCACCGCGGTCAGCGGGTGCGCCGGGTCGATCCCGGCGACCAGCTCGGTGACCTGAGCGGGGTCGCTGACGTCGACGGCCACGGCGGTGACGTCGGCGCCCGCGTCGGTCAACTCCCGGACCAGGGTGGCGTACTCGTCGTCCCGGCCGGGTGCGCGGCGGGAGGCCAGCAGCAGGCGGCGGGCCTGGCCGGTGGCGACGAGGTGCCGCGCGAGTACGCCGGCCAGGGTCCCGGCCGCGCCGGTGAGCAGCACGGTGCCGTCGGGGTCCACGGGCGCGGGGACGCGCAGCACCACCTTGCCGACGTGGCGGGCCTGGCTGACGTGCCGCAGCGCCTGCCGGGCCTGACGCACGTCCCACGCCCGTACGGGCAGCGGCCGCAGCGCGCCCCGCGCGAAGAGGTCGAGGATCTCGGTCAGCATCTCGCCGATGCGGGTGCTGCCCGCCTCGTTCAGGTCGAACGCGCGGTACGTCACGCCCGGGTGGTCGGCGGCGACCGTCTCCGGGTCGCGCACGTCGGCCTTGCCCATCTCCACGAACCGGCCACCGCGCGGCAGCAGCCGCAGCGACGCGTCGACGAACTCGCCGGCCAACGCGTCGAGCACCACGTCGACCCCGGCGCCACCGCTGGCCGCGCCGAAGACCTGCTCGAACTCCGTGGTCCGCGACGACGCGATCCGCTCCCCGGCCACCCCCAGGCCCCGCAGCACACCCCACTTGCCGGGGCTGGCGGTCGCGTGGACGGTGGCGCCGAGGTGGTGGGCGAGCTGGATGGCGGCCATCCCGACGCCACCGGCGCCGTTGTGGATCAGCACCGACTCCCCGGACCGCAGCCCGGCCAGGTCACGCAGCGCGTAGTACGCGGTCAGGAAGACCAGCGGGACGGACGCCGCCTGGGTGAAGGACCAGCCGGCGGGCATCTTGGCGATGCGCTGGCGGTGGGCGACCGCCTGCGGGCTGAACCCGAGTTCGAACATGCCCATCACCCGGTCGCCGGGCGCCAGGTCGGTCACGCCGGGGCCGACCTCGACCACGACACCCGCACCCTCGCTGCCCATCACAGCCGCCGGATCCGGGTACATGCCCAGGCCGATCAACACGTCCCGGAAGTTCACGCCGGCCGCGCGCACCGCGACGCGCACCTGGCCCGCGTCCAGCTCCACGGGCGTGGCCCGGACCGGCCCGATCCCGTCCAGGGTGCCGGGAGTGACGGGGGCGAGGTGCCACGGCCCGGACGGCGGGGTCAGCTCGTCGCCCACCGGCCGCGCCAGCCTCGGCACGAGGGTGCGCTCGCCGCGCACCGCGAGCTGGCCGCCGGAGACCGACGAATCGACGGCGGCCCCGGCCAGCACGGCGAGGGTCGCGGGGGTCAGTTCGCCGTCGACGTCGGCGAGGACGATCCGCCCCGGGTGCTCCGACTGCGCCGAGCGCAGCAGGCCCCAGACGGCGGCGGCAGCCAGGTCGGTGACCTGGTCGTCGTCCCCGGCGGCCACCGCGCCCCGGGTCACCACCACGAGCTTCGTGTCGGCCAGCGGCTCGGCGGCGAGCCAGGACCGCAGCACGTCCAGCACACCGCCGGTGACCGCCCGCACGGCCTCCGGCACGGCGACGCCGGGTTCGCCGGCGGGCACCCTCAGCAGCACCTGCCGGGCCGTGGCCCCGCCCGCCGCCAGGGTCGCCACGTCCGCGAAGACCGGCACCTCCGGCAGCGCCTCCGTGGTCGGCCGGCCCAGCGCCGCCCACCCCGGAAGGTCGTCGACGCCGTCGATCTGCTCGGCCTGCCAGGCCACCTCGTAGAGCGACCGGGCGGCGGCGCCCCGGGTCGCCGTCGCGGTCATCTCCCGCAGCACCAGGGAGTCCACCGACACCACCGGCGCGCCCGAGCCGTCGCAGGCGACCAGCCGCACCCCGGAGCCGTCCCGGGTCAGCCGCACCCGCAGCGTCCTGGCGCCCGAGGCGTGCACCTGCACGCCCTCGAACGCGAACGGCACGCGGGGCCCGCCCGCCGGCTCCGCCGCCAGCAGCAGGGCCACCGGGTGCAGGGCGGCGTCCAGCAACGCCGGGTGCACCCCGAACGCGCCCGCGTCGCCGGCCGCGCCATCCGGCAACGCCACCTCGGCGTACGCCTCACCGTCGGCCGTCCAGGCCCGCCGCACGCCCTGGAACACCGGCCCGTACGACAGGCCGTGCTCCGCCAGCGCCGGATACCACCCGGTCAGGTCCACCTCGGTCGCGCCCGCCGGCGGCCACGCGCCGACGCCCGGCTCGTCGGCCGACACCGGTTCGAGCACACCGTCGGCGTGCCGCGTCCACTCGGTGTCGTCGTCGTCCTCGGGCTGGGAGTACACCGACACCGACCGGACGGCGGAGTCGTCGGCCGCGCCGACGCGCACCTGCACGCGTACCGCCCCGGACTCCGGCAGCACCAGCGGCGCCGCCACGGTCAGCTCCCGTACGCGCGACGCGCCCACCTCGTCGCCGGCGCGCACCGCCAGCTCGACCAGCGCGGTGCCCGGCACCACCACGGCACCGCCGACCACGTGGTCCGCCAGCCACGGGTGTGTCGACGCCGACAGCCGGCCGGTCAGCACCACCTCGTCGTCACCGGCGAGGCGCACCGCCGCGCCGAGCAGCGGGTGGCCCGCCACGCCCAGGCCGGCACCCGACACGTCACCGACGCGCCACGGCACCACCTCGGGCCAGAACCGCTCCCGCTGGAAGGCGTACGTGGGCAGCTCCACCCGCCGCGCCCCGGTGTCGGCGAACCACTCCTGCCAGGCGACCGGCACGCCGTGCACGTGCAGCTCGGCCAGCGCCGCCAGCAGCGCCTGCGCCTGCGGCCGGTCCCGGCGCTGGGCGGCGACGGTCAGCACGTCGTCGTCGGGCAGGGCGTCCGCCGTCATCGCGGTCAGCACGCTCTGCGGGCCGACCTCCAGGAACGTGTCGACCCCCGCGTCCCGCAGGGCCGCGATCCCGTCGGCGTAGCGCACCGCCGCACGCACGTGCCGCACCCAGTAGTCGGCGGTGCGGATCTCGTCGGCGTCGGCGAGCGCCCCGGTCAGGTTCGACACGATCGGCAGCGCGGGGGCGGCGAAGTCCAGCCGCTCGACGATGCCGCGGAAGCGCTCCAGCACCGGCTCCATCAGCGGGCTGTGGAACGCGTGGCTGACGGTCAACCGGCGGGTACGCACACCCCGGTCCCGCCAGGCCCGCTCCACCTCGTCCAGCGCGTCGACGGCGCCGGAGACCACGACCGAGGTCGGGCCGTTCACCGCCGCGACGCCGACCCGGTCGGTCAGCCCGGCGATCGACTCGACCACCGCCGCCTCGTCGGCGGCCACAGCGAGCATGCCGCCGCCCTCCGGCAGCGCCTGCATCAACCGGCCCCGCGCCGCCACCAGCAGGCAGGCGTCCTGGAGGGACAGCACCCCGGCCACGTGCGCGGCGGCGATCTCGCCGACGGAGTGGCCGCCCACGAAGTCCGGCACCACGCCGAACGACTCCACCAGGCGGAACAGCGCCACCTCGACCGCGAAGAGCCCGGCCTGGGTGAACGCGGTCTGGTCCAGCAGCTCCGCCTCGGCGGACCCCTCCGGCGCGAACAGCACCTCCTTCAGCGGGCGCGGCAGCACCCGGTCCAGGTGCCCGCACGCCTCGTCCAGTGCGGCGGCGAAGACGGGGAACTCCGCGTACAGCTCCCGGCCCATGCCGGCGCGATGCGCGCCCTGACCGGAGAAGAGCACCGCCAGCGGACCCCGGTCCCCGGCCTGGCCCGTCACCACCGTGCCCGACGGCGCTCCCGCCGCCAGGGACTCCAGGCCCGCCAGCAGGCCCGCACGGTCCTCGGCGAACACCACCGCACGCCGGTCGAGCGTCGAGCGGGACACCACCGACGACCAGGCCACGTCGAGCGGGCGCGGCTCCTCGTCGTCGCCCAGCCAACGGGCCAGCCGGTCGGCCTGCGCGGACAGCGCGGCCGGCTGCGCGGCGGAGAGCAGCACCGGCGCGACGACGGGACGGCGCGACGGCGTGGCCTCGTCGGCAGCCGGGTCGGGGGCCGGGGCCTGCTCCAGGATCAGGTGGGCGTTCGTGCCGCTCATGCCGAAGGACGACACGGCGGCCCGGCGGACGTGGTCACCGCCCGTCCACGGGCGTGCCTCGTCGAGCAGCGACACGGCCCCCGTCGACCAGTCGACGTGCGGCGACGGCCGGTCCACGTGCAGGGTGGGCGGCAGCACGCCGTGCCGCATCGCCATCACCATCTTGATGACGCCGCCGGCGCCGGCCGCGGCCTGCGGGTGACCGATGTTCGACTTCAGCGACCCCAGCCACAGCGGCCGGTCGGCGGAGCGTCCCTGGCCGTACGTGGCGAGCAGCGCCTGCGCCTCGATCGGGTCGCCCAGCCGGGTGCCCGTGCCGTGCGCCTCGACCACGTCCACGTCGGACGGGCTGAGCCGGGCGTTCTCCAGCGCCTGCCGGATGACCCGCTGCTGCGAGGGACCGTTGGGGGCGGTCAGGCCGCTGCTGGCGCCGTCCTGGTTCACGGCGCTGCCCCGGATCACCGCCAGGACGGGGTGACCGTTGCGCCGGGCGTCGGAGAGCTTCTCGACGAGCAGCATGGCGACGCCCTCGGACCAGCCGGTCCCGTCGGCGTCGGCGGAGAAGGCCTTGCACCGGCCGTCGGAGGCGAGCCCCCGCTGGCGGGAGAACTCGACGAAGGCGCCGGGCGTGGCGAGCACGGTGACGCCGCCGGCCACGGCGAGGGAGCACTCGCCGTCACGCAGGGCCTGACCGGCGAGGTGCAGGGCGACCAGCGACGAGGAGCAGGCGGTGTCGATCGTGACGGCCGGGCCCTCCAGCCCGAAGGAGTACGCCAGCCGGCCGGACATGACGCTCGCGGCCGTGCCGGTGAGGACGTAGCCCTCCGTGCCCTCGGGCAGTTGCCGCAGCACGGACGTGTAGTCCTGCCCGGCGGTGCCGACGAACACCCCGGTACGGCTGCCCCGCACCGACGTGGCGTCGATGCCGGCCCGCTCGAAGACCTCCCAGGTCACCTCGAGCAGGAGCCGCTGCTGCGGGTCCATGGCCAGCGCCTCGCGCGGCGAGATGCCGAACAGGGTCGGATCGAACAGGCCGGCGTCGCGCAGGAAGCCGCCCCGGTTGCTGTAGGTGGTGCCGGGGTGGTCCGGGTCGGGGTCGTAGAGCCCGTCGAGGTCCCAGCCCCGGTCGTCGGGGAACGTGCCGGTGGCGTCCACCCCGCCCGCGACCAGGTCCCAGAGGTCCTCCGGCGAGGCGACCCCGCCGGGGAACCGGCAGGCCATGCCGACGATCGCGATCGGCTCGGCGTCCTCGTTCTCCAGCTCGGTCAGGCGCCGGCGCGCCAGGCGGAGCTCGGAGGTCACCCACTTCAGGTGTTCGAGGAGCTTGTCTTCGTCCGCCATGACCCACCCGCCCAGAGCTTGCTATCGATCGGAATCTGCCGATTCGTTGACCACACCACCGCCGACGGACCGGCTTCGTGCACAGGTGGGTGGAGACTCGGCCGTTCGGCCAACGATCCCGACACCTGCTCCTGATTCCGGTTGTCGTGCCTGCTCAGGCGCCCGCCACGCCGGGCTGTCCCGCCGACACATGCCCGCCACCGTGACTGGACGGTACTGAGCGCCCATCACGCGCCCAACCCCTAGAGAACCCCTGATCGACCGGCCCGTGAGGGCCGTCGCGGCGGGTCCCGGACGAAGCGGTGACCAGGATCGCGACGGCGCTCAGGTGGGCTGTCCGGCGACCGCCGGCAGGATGCGGCGCAGCCGTCCCGGCGGCGTCGAGCGGCGGCGCCACTCCCGTGGGTAGCCGACCGAGACCTCTTCGAACCGGACCCCGTCGTACCAGGTGGTGCGCGGGATGTGCAGGTGGCCGTAGACGGCGACGCGGGCGTCGAACCGGACGTGCCAGTCGGCGGTGGCCTCGGTGCCGCACCACTGCGCGAACTCCGGGTACCGCAGGATCCGGGTGGGTTCGCGGACGAGCGGGAAGTGGTTGACCAGGACGGTGGGCAGCCCGTTGCGTTCCGCCGTGAGCCGGCGCTCGGTCAGGGCCAGCCGCGCCCGGCACCAGGCGTCGCGCGTCGGGTACGGGTCGGGATGCAGCAGGATCTCGTCGGTGCAGACCACGCCGACCTCGTGGGCCCGCGCCAGGGCCTGCTCCTTCGTGTACGTCCCGGCCGGCCGGAAGCTGTAGTCGTAGAGCAGGAACAGCGGCGCGATCAGGACCGGGTCGTCGCCCTGCGGGTCCCAGACGGGGTACGGGTCCTCCGGAGTCACCACCCCGAGCCCGCGGCACAGCTGCACCAGGTGCTGGTAGCGCGCGTCTCCCCGCAGCTGGATCGGGTCCTCGCGGGGGGTCCAGAGCTCGTGGTTGCCGGGGGCCCAGATCACCTTGGCGAACCGGCTGCTGAGCAGTCCCAGCGCCCACTCGATGTCGGCGACGAACTCGCCGACGTCGCCGGCGACGATGAGCCAGTCGCCGTCGCGCTCCGGCCGCAGCCGTTCGACGATGGCCTTGTTCTCCGCGTGGACCACGTGCAGGTCACTGATGGCGAGCAACTGAGGCAGGCCGGATCCGGCCATGCGGACCTCCCGTCCATCCGGGGTACCGCACGCACCCACATCCGTACCGCTCGGCTGCCGGTGGGCAGGGCGAGACGGCCTGACGGGCTCCGACCCTACGGAGCCGGGCCCGCACCGGCACACCCCTAGACAGGATCCGTGCACCCCTAGGCAGCCGCACCTGCCCGACGGCGCCGGTCAGGCGTCCGGCGCCGTCGGGTGTCCCTTTCCCCGGCCTGTCCTGCCCGGGGTCGGGCAGTTGTCCGCTCAGGACTTGCCGAACTCCCGCTGGATGATGTCGAAGAGCTCATCCCGGCTCGCCGACTCCAACTCCTGCGTGGCGGCCGGCGCGGGTGCGGTGGCGGCGGGTCGTCCCCGCCACCTGGCCACCAGGTCCTCCAGCCGACCGACGACCGCGTCGTCGACCTGGTCGCCCGGCAGCCCGCCGAGGAGCTTGTCGAGGCGTTCGATCTCGGCCACGATCGGCAACGCCGGCTGCTCGGGCGCCAACTCGGCCCGCAGGTGACCGGCGAGCGCGTTCGGGGTGGGATGGTCGAAGACGAGGGTGGCCGGCAGTCCGATGCCCGTTGCGGCGGTCAGCCGGTTGCGCAGCTCGACGGCGGTGAGTGAGTCGAAGCCCAGTTCGAGGAAGCCGCGGGCGGGCCTGATCCCGCTCGGCGTGGCGTGTCCCAGCACCGCCGCAGCGGTGCTGCGGACCAGGTCGAGCAGGATGCGGTCGCGCTCCGGCCCGGAGGCGGCGGCGAGCCGCTCGCGCAGCGCCGACGCCGCGCCGCGGTCCTCGCCCTTCGGCGTCTCCTCGGCCTGTGCGGGCTGTGCCTCGGGGATGTCGGTGAACAGGCGGGACGGACGCAACGCCGTGAACGACGGCACGAACCGATCCCACCGCACATCCGC
>NZ_JBNCOB010000024.1:97539-114969 GCF_049847285.1 Micromonospora sp. DT62 | reverse complement strand
GAACGCTCTTACGCATGATCGTGTTCATCAGAAACGCTCCATTCGGGGGTCGGCACCCACACCGAGGGGGATCGGCTATACGCGGGTGCAAGCACCGTCAGGCGCCCATACGAACTCAAGGGGGAATCTCCAGCGAAACCTGGAGCAGAATCTCCGGCGTCGCACCGGAGGAAAGATCAGAGGGTAGATCAGCTCGGCCGTGCCGGCCGGGTGTCCGACCACGTGGGTCGAAAGGGGGGCCGGGCTGTCGTGCGGGGCGGGGGACGCCCTCACGTCGGCCGGACCATGTGTAACCACCGCCGGCCCGCCATCATTCCGGGCCCGGGCCGCCATCTTCGGGGGCGGCGTGACCTCGGCGCGGCGTGGGTCTTGCTCGGTCGTACGCAGGGTGTAACGACCCCACCCCCGCCACGATTCCGCCCCCACGATGCCCCCGGTCACACCCCCGAACCGCACATTCGGCACGTCACGCCACCCCGCTGACGACCCACTCACCCAAACCGCACCGGACAGCCACACGAAACCGGACACCGGTCACAGACAGGGCCACCGGGCCAGAGGGCCACCGGTGGAGATCTTGGTAGAAAACGGCCCTTGGAGGGGCCGTTTCTCGCCAAGATCTCCGGTAGGAGCCGGGCGGACGGACGCGAGAGTGGGCCCTGACGGGGTGTGGCCCGCCGTGCCCGACACAGGGATCAAGCCCGCGGGTGGACTTCCGCGTCCCGGGGGCCGATCGAGGTCGGGGCGGGGTGCCCGCGCCGACTGTGCAGAGCGCCTCGGCGCCCGTACGGATCCCGAGGGCCGACACGACGGGGCCCGGCGGGCGTGGCGGCGCCCGCCGTGGCCGCGCCACCGGCTCAGCGGGACAGGTCGCGGTCGGGCGCCTGCCCGTCCGAGTACGCGCTGCGGTAGATCGTGCCCCGCCCCGTCGGGTCCGGCGCGTGGGGCAGCGGGGCGGGGTCGACGGGCGGGACGGGGTCGACAGCCTCCGCCGTACCGCGCCGCGCCCGGATGATCCGGGAGACCACGAACCAACCGGCGGCCGCCACGCAGGCGACGATGACCACCTTCTGCAACACGCCGGCGTACCCCTCGACCAGGTGCCAGTTGTCGCCGAGCAGGTAGCCGGCCATCACGAAGGTGGTGTTCCAGATCAGGCTGCCGAGCGTCGTGTAGACCGCGAAGGTCAGCACCGGCATCCGCTCCACGCCGGCCGGGATGGAGATCAGGCTGCGGAAGATCGGGATCATCCGGCCGAAGAAGACGGCCTTCACCCCGTGCCGCAGGAACCACTCCTCGGTGCGGTCCACGTCGCTGAGCTTGATCAGCGGCAGCCGCTGCGCGATCGCCCGGACCCGTTCCCGGCCGAGCGCGGCGCCGATCCAGTACAGGGCGAGGGCGCCGAGCAGCGAGCCGAGGGTGGTCCAGAAGATCGCGCTGACCACGCTCATCCGGCCCTGGCCGGCGACGAAGCCGGCCAGCGGCAGGATCACCTCGCTGGGAATCGGCGGGAAGAGGTTCTCCAGGGCGACGGCCAGACCCGCGCCGGGGCCGCCGAGCCGCTCGACCAGGCCGATGACGAAGCCGACCAGCCCGTCCTCGGGCGGCGCGGCCTTTTCGGGGGCGGTGCCGGAGGCGAGCAGGGCGTGCGCGGTACGAATCATGGCCCACACGCTACGAACCGATCCTGGGAATCCGCCAACGGGCCGGCCCCTGCGTCCGGCGGACCGTCCACAGCGGCGGGGGTTCGCACTAGGGTGGCCCCGTGAGGACGCGCACCACGACCGCCGGCGCGGCCCCGGTCCGGGTCGCCGTGTCCCGCGCTGGGGCGGCGGCAGGATGACCGGCCGGCTGGCGCAGCTCTGGCGTTACCCGGTCAAGTCGATGCTGGGTGAGCGGCTACCCGCCGCCGACGTCGGCCCGGCGTGTGTGGCGGGCGACCGGCGGCTGGCCCTGCGGCACCGGGACACCGGGCGGGTGGCCAGCGCGAAGCATCCCCGGCTCTGGCGCGACCTGCTCACGCTCCGCGCGGCCGGCGCCGCACCCGATGAGGTACGGATCACGCTGCCCGACGGGCGGGCCTTGTCCAGCGTGGACCCCGGCGTCGACGACGTGCTGTCCCGGGTGCTCGGCGTCCCGGTGACGCTGATCGACCGGCCGCCCGCCGGGGCGCTCCTGGACCGGGCCGACCCGGACGCGGTGCTGGCGACCGGCCTGGCCGCCGAGGTGCCGGTCGACGCCAACCCGCTCGGGGCGGCGGCGCCGGGCACCTTCTTCGACTTCGCCCCGGTGCACCTGGTCACGACGGCCACCCTGGCCCGGGTGGCCGCCGAGCTTCCGGGCGGCACCGTCGAGGCGGTCCGCTACCGGCCCAACCTCGTGCTCGACGTCGGCGTGGACGGCTTCGCCGAGAACGACTGGGTCGGTCGCGAGCTGCGGGTCGGCCCCGAGCTGGTGCTGCGGGTACTCGCCCCGACCCCGCGGTGCGCGGTGCCGACCCTGGCGCACGGGTCGCTCCCCCGGCAGAGCGAGGCGTTGCGTGTCCCGGCCCGCCTCAACCGGGTCGCGCCGCTGCCGCAGCTCGGCGCGCAGCCGTGCGTGGGCGCGTACGCGCAGGTGGTGCGGGGCGGCCGGGTGGAACAGGGGTCCGCGGTCGAGGTCGGCTGAGCCGGTTCAGTCCTCGTCCTCGTCGTCGTTCGGCGACGGCGTGTCGATCCGGTCGAGCAGGGCGTCGAGTCGGGCCGCCGTGTCGGGCGGGAGCCGCCCCTCCTCGGCCGCCTCGGCGAGGCGCTCCCGCAGCTTCTCGACCCGCTTGGCCCGGTCCTTCTCCTTGCCCCGACTCAGGTCCGCGAGCTTGTCCCGCAGCCCCTCGACCGTCTTGCGGTCGATCTCGCCGCGGGCCTGCGCCCAGGCGAGCACCGCGGCGAACTCGGCGACGAACTGCGGCAGGCCGACCGGGTCGGGCCGCGCGGTCACCGGCGGCGGGGCGGAGGTCCTGGTCGGCGGCGGCGTCGGCCTGGCCGAGGTCGGCTTGCCGGCCGGTGTGCCGGTGGCGGGTGCCGCCGCCGGTGGCGGGCTTCCGCCGTCGCCGATGACGAGCGCCCCGACGAGCCCGACGAGCAGCGCGACGCCGACGGCGACCAGCGCGGTGACGGGCCTGTTGCGCGTGGCCCTCGCGCCGCCGGCCGGGGCGGGACGGCCGGTGCGGGCGACCACGGGATGGCGCCCGCCCGGCGGGGCGGGGTACGGCACCCCCGCGCGGCCGGTGCCGGTGGGGTTCGGGGACGGCGGTGAGCGGTCGATCAGGGTCGGCGGGTGCTCGGCACCTGCCGACGAAGGGGACGTCGCAGACGATGCGCCGGCGGACGGGGCCAGCAGGACGGCCGTGGGCGGGTGGGCCGGCGCCCCCGAAGCGAAGCGGGTGGCGAGCTGGGCCGCGCTCGGCCGGCGCGCCGGGTCGGTGGCCAGGCAGGCCAGGGTCAGCTCGGCGATGTCGGGCGGCAGTCCGGGGACCCGCGGGGGCGGCACCGGCGGGTGCCCGGCGTGCACCTCCAGCGCGTCCTCCCAGGTCTGCACGGGCAGTGGGGCCCGGCCGGTGAGGGTGCGGTAGAGCAGCGCGCCGAGAGCGTAGACGTCGCTGGCCGGGTTCGGCGGCCCCGGCCGCATGCGCTCCGGGGCGAAGTACGCGGGCGTGCCCATCAGCAGTTCGCCGGTCTGCCCCGCCCGCGGGTGGTGCGGCCCGGCGAGCGCGGCGATGCCAAAGTCGAGCACCTTGGCGCCGGTCTCGGTGAGCATCACGTTGCCGGGCTTGACGTCGCGGTGCACCACGCCGATGCGGTGGGCGGCGGCGAGCGCCGCGGCGATCTGACCGGCCATCCGCACGGCCTCCGGCCAGGGCAGCGGCCCAGCGGCGAGCCGGTCGGCGAGGTTGCGCCCCTGCACCAGCTCCATCACCAGGTACGGGACGACGATGCCGCCGTCCAGGGCCGCCTCGCCGTAGTCGTACACCTGGGTGACGTGCGGGTGGGTCAGCCGCGCGGCGGCGCGGGCCTCGCGCTGGATGGTGGCCCGCAGTTGCGGGTCGGTGGCGAACTCCCGGGTGAGGGCCTTGACGGCGACGGGCCGGTGCAGCACCTCGTCGTCGGCGCGCCACACCTCGGACATCCCGCCGAGGCCGATGCGCTCGCGCAGGACGTAGCGGTCGTGCAACCGCAGGGTGGGCGAGAACGGCGACATAGCCGTTCAGTCTGCCCTGCCGGCGGGGTCGGCCACCAGCGCGGTGCCCGGTTACGGGCCGGTCGTCGCGGTCCGGGCGGCGACGACCGGCCCGCACCGATGGTCAGGAGCAGCGGGTGCGGTGGGCGACCGGCCCGCAGCGACGGTCAGGAGCAGCGCGGCGTGGCGGCGACCGGCGGCGGCTGGATGCGGTCGGCGAGCCGCCGCAGGACGCCGGCGGCGGCCAGCCGGGTGGGGGCGAGTCGCGCGACGCGGGGCCGCTCCGGGCGGACGGGGGCGTCCGGCCGGGCGGAGTTGACGTGTCGGGTCACCGCGTCGACGGCGAGGACGAAGCCGGTGGGCTGTTCCATGGTCAGCTCCCTGGGACGGGTCCGGTGGAGGACCGGACGACGAGTGCGGTGGGCAGCAGGACGTGGCCGGCCGCCGGGTCGGCGGGCGGGTCGAGCAGGAGTCGGGCGGCGATGCGCCCCTTCTCCTCGGCTGGTTGCCGCACGGTGGTGAGGCCGGCGGTGGCGGCCTCGGCGATGTCGTCGAAGCCGGTGACGGACACGGGCGGCCGGCCGTCCTCGGCGAGCGCGTCGAGGACGCCGAGGGCGAGCACGTCCGCGCAGGCCAGGACCGCCGTGGGCGGTTCGGGGGCGGCGAGGGCGGCGGCGACGGCCGTGGCGCCCGCCGACCGGCTGTTGTCGGTGGCGGCGAGCACGGTCAGCTCGGACCAGGCGACGCCGACCTCGGCGAAGGCGTCGGCGAACCCGGCCAGCCGCGCCCGGGTCGTCGGGTGGGCGACGTCGGCCACGTCGGCGAGGCGCAGTTCGCCCGGCGCCGCGCCGGGGCGCACGGCGTCGCCGAGCAGGGCGACCCGCCGGTGCCCGAGCCCCGCCACGTGGGCGGCGACGGCCCGGGCGGCGGCCCGCTCGTCGATGCCGACGTAGCGGTCGTCGGGGCCGGCGTCGTCGCGGGGGGCGGTCGTGACGACGGGCAGGCCGCGCTCGCGGAGCACGTCGACGACCCAGCCCTCGTCGCCGACGCAGTAGACGCAGAAGCCGTCGACGGCGGCGTTCTCCACCGCCCGCCGCGCGGCGGGCTCGTCGGCCGGCAGCGGCACGAGCAGCAGGCTGGTGCCGTGCCGCTCGGCAGCCTCGGCGACGCCGGCCAGGAAGCGGACCGCGAAGGGGTCGGTGAAGGCGTACGACAGTCGCGACTCGAAGAGCACTCCGATGGCGCCCACGTACCCGCGCCGCAGCGACCGGGCGGTGGGGTTGGGGCCGGGGTAGCCGAGCTGCCGGGCGGCGTCCAGGATCCGCTGGCGCAGGGCGGCGGAGAGTTGGTCGGGCCGGCTGTAGGCGTTGGAGACGGTGCTGCGGGACACGCCGACGGCGTCCGCGACGGCTTGCAGGGTCGGCTTCACCGCGCCCCTCTCTGTATCGATTCAGACTGGATCGATACAGAGACTAGGCGGAGCGGGCCGCCCTCGTCAACGCCGCAGGCGGCGATCCGGCTCGGGAGCGCGCACGACAGGAACACCGACGCGACCCACCACGCCGCGACCCGGCCACGGTGATGCCGCGCAGCAGCGCGGGGCGACGTCGAGGGTGATGCCGCGCAGCAGCGCGGGGCGACGTCGAGGGTGATGCCGCGCAGCAGCGCCGGCCCGGACCGCGGTGGTCCGGGCCGGCGGGCGCGCAGGCGCGCGGTCAGCCCTTGCGGGCCACCCCGCCGTACATGCTGACCTCGGCCGCCGCCGGGCGGGGCTGCGGCGCGTCCTCGGCACGCCACTCGGCGACCGACGCGACGCCGGGTTCCATCAGCTCCAGCCCGTCGAAGAACCGGGTGAACTCGGCCCGGGTGCGCAGGTTGATCAGGCCGTGCGGGCTGCCGCCCCGGGCCGCCGCCTTCGCCTCCTGCGCCACGTGCGGGGGGAGGTAGTCGTGGGTGGCGTGCGAGGCCGCCAGGTAGCTGCCCGGCGGCAGCGCGTCGAGCAGCCGCGTGACCACGGCGTACGGGTCGTCGTCGTCGCCGACGAAGTGCAGGATCGCGACCAGCATCAGGGCCACCGGCCGGGACAGGTCGATGGTGCGCAGCAGATCGGGGTGACGCAGGATCCGCTCCGGGTCGCGCAGGTCGGCGTCGATGTAGGCGGTGGCGCCCTCGGGCGAGCTGGTCAGCAGCGCCCGGGCGTGCGCGAGCACGATCGGGTCGTTGTCGACGTAGACCACCCGCGACTCGGGGGCGATCGCCTGCGCGACCTCGTGGGTGTTGTCGGCGGTCGGAATGCCGGTGCCGATGTCGAGGAACTGGCGGATGCCCTCCTCCCGGGCGAGGTGCCGCACGGCCCGCTGGAGGAAACGGCGGTTCTCCAGCGCGGCGGTGCGGATGGTCGGGAAAGACGCCGCCACCATGTCGCCGGAGTCCCGGTCGGCCTGGAAGTTGTCCTTGCCACCGAGCCAGTAGTTGTACCGGCGCGCGGGGTGGGCCACCGAGGTGTCGATGCGGTCGCTCGGGTGGGCGGGGCCGGTCGTCGTACCCGGGGCATCGGTGGTCAAGGCAGCCTCCACGACTCTGCGCCACCCGCGACCGGGGGCGTCCGTCCACTGTCGCCGGTCGGCGACCATGGTAGCCGCACCGCCGTCCGGGCGAGGCCCCGCCGGGATCACCCCGGGTAGAGGTCGTCCAGGATCCCGCCGAGGATCTCCGGCGTACGCTCCGGCGGCTCGGCCTCCACGCAGAGCCGTTCCATCGCGACCGCGTAGTAGTCGAGGTCGTCGCGCTTGTCGAGGTAGAGCGCGCTGGTGAGCTGTTCGATGTAGACGATGTCGGGCAGTTCCCGGTCACCGAAGCGCAGGATGGTGAAGGCCCCGCCCGCGGCGGCGTGCCCACCGGCGGCGAACGGGATGACCTGGAGCCGGATGTTCGGCGACTTGGTGGCCTCGATCAACGCCGCCACCTGCTCGCGCATCACCCGTGGGCCACCGATCGGCCGGCGCAGCGCGGCCTCGTCCACCACCGCCCAGAGCTGCGGCGGGTTCTCGCGGTACAGCAACCGCTGCCGCTGCATGCGCAGTGCGACCCGACGCTCGATCTCCGCCGGTGCGGCCCGGCCGTGCCCGAGCAGCACCACCGCCCGGGCGTACTCCCGGGTCTGGAGCAGGCCGGGGACGAACTGGACCTCGTAGCTGCGGATGAGCGCGGCGGCCGCCTCCAGCCCGAGGTACGACTGGAACCAGTTCGGCAGCACGTCGCCGTAGCGGTGCCACCAGCCCGGGCTGTTGGCGTCGCGGGCGAGCTTGAGCAGCGCCTCCCGCTCCTCGGACGCGGTGACGCCGTAGAGGGTGAGCAGGTCCGCGACGTCGCGTTCCTTGAAGCCGACCCGGCCCAGCTCCATCCGGCTGATCTTCGACTCGGAGGCGCGGATCTCCCAGCCGGCGCCCTCCCGGGTCACCCCGCTGGACTCGCGCAGCCGACGCAGTTGGGCGCCGAGCAGCATGCGCAGCACGGTCGGGCCGGTCCCTGGACCGCCCTCGGCGGGACCCATCGTCACAGCCGACCTCCACATGCCGGTTCGTGCCGACCGGGTGCCCTCGCGCGGCCGACGTGTAAGCATGCCATGAACCGTGAGTGAGGTGAACTTCTTCGGTGCGGACAATTCGTCCCGGTCGGCGGGACGCGGTCAGGCGATCAGGTTGTCGAAGTCCCCGTCGCGCGCGCCGAGCACGAAGGCGGCGATCTCGTCCACCGTGTAGATCAACGCCGGCCCCTCCGGGTGCCGGGAGTTGCGCAGGGCGATGCCGGCGCCGCCGGGCAGTTCGGCCAGCTCGACGCAGTTGCCGCTGGGATTGCTCCGGCGGCTCTTCTGCCAGGCGAGCGGGGGCAGCTGGGTGGTGGGAACGCCGTTCGGAGGCTGCTGCATGGACGTCTTTCTCTCGCGAGCCCCGCGATGCCGGGCAGCGGTGCCTGATGAGGGGGCACGATATCGACGAAGGGCTTCCTGCACGTGCATCTGCTATTGCATCTGCACCGGACAGCGAGCATGATAACGCACGTGGACAGTGCCCATCTGTTCACTCTGAGTCACCCGACCTGGGGCTGCCACCAGGACGGACGGGGCCCGACACGCGGGCGCGGACCGCCGCGCGCGGGGGCCGGCGGCAACGTGCTGATGGGAGGTCTCGTGCCGGATCCGTTGACCATCGCGTCCGGCATCTGTGCCGCCGGGGCACTCGTCACCTCCTGGCAGCTGCGGCGCCGCGCGATCCAGGCCGAGGTCGAGATCAGGCACCTCCAGGCCGAGCTCGCCGCCGAGCGGCACGCCGCCAGCCACGACCCCCTGACGGGCCTGCCCAACCGCCGCGCCTTCTACCGCCTGGCCGCCACGCTGCTCACCGACGCGGCCGGGCAGCCGCTGATCGCCGTGGTGCTCGACCTCGACGACTTCAAGCAGATCAACGACCGCTACGGCCACGCCGCCGGCGACCAGGTGCTGGTCAGCGTCGCCCAACGGCTCGCCGCCTTCGCCGGGGACAACCTGGTCGCCCGGCTCGGCGGCGACGAGTTCGCCGGGCTGCTGGCCAGCCCCACGATCGACCGGCGGTGGATCGAGCACGCCACCCGGCGGCTCTGCGACAGCCTCGCCGCGCCGATCCCGCTGGGCGGGCTCCACGTCCGGGTGACCGCCTCCGTCGGGCTCGCGCCCGTCACCGGGCCCGCGCAGCTCACCGAGGCGCTCGACCGGGCCGACGCCGCCATGTACCAGGCCAAGAGCCTCGGAGTGGCCCGCCCGCCCCGGCAACTCGTCGACAGCGCCCACCTGGCGGAGTGCTGAGCGCGCAGGCCCACGCCAGCGGACCGCCGGTCGGGACACGACGCGTTTCGACGTGTCTCGCGCGGGTTGCCGGGTATGCCGGCGGGGTCAGCGCCGCACCGGCCGAGGGAGGAACACCGTGGCGAGCATCCGGGCCCTGGTCCTGAACTGCACCCTCAAGCGGTCGCCCGCCCCGTCGAGCGCCGAGGTGCTCGGGCGCGAGGTGCTCGACGCCCTCGCCGACCAGGGCGTGGACGGCGACCTGGTCCGGGTCGTCGACCACGACGTGCGCTTCGGCGTCTCCACCGACGAGGGCGACGGCGACGGCTGGCCGGTCGTCCGGTCCAGGCTGATGGCCGCGCAGATCCTCGTCATCGCCACGCCGATCTGGCTCGGTCAGCCGTCCGCCGTGTGCAAGATGGTCCTCGAACGGCTCGACGCCGAGCTCTCCGAGACCGACGCCGAGGGCCGGCTGCTCACCTACGGCAAGGTGGGCGGGGTCGCGGTCGTCGGCAACGAGGACGGCGCGCACCACACCATCGGCGAGGTCCAGCAGGCCCTCAACGAGGTCGGCTTCACCTGCCCCGCGGCGGGCGCCACCTACTGGGTCGGCGAGGCGCTGCACAAGGTGGACTACATCGACGCCCGACCCAAGCCCGACACCACGGGACGCACCACCAAGGCGTTGGCGCTCAACAGCGCTCACCTGGCCCGGCTGCTGGCCGGGCAGCCGTACCCGCCGCCGGACACCCGCGACGCCGGGATCGGCCCGAGCCGCAAGCCGGCCTGACGGGTCAGCGCCAGCCGTAGCCGGCGCGCAGGGCCCGCCCGACCCGGTCGAAACGGGCCCGGTCCAACACCGCGCCCTCCCGGCGGATGCCGTCCTCCCGCATGGTCAGCACCCGGTCCAGCCGCACCCAGCTCGGCCGGTTGTCCCGGTCCCACTCGCCCGGACCGAGCGCCAGCCAGTGCCGCTGCCCGTCGCGCTCGCTCTGACTGGACAGCATCAGCCCGAACAGCGTCCGGCTGTGCCGGCCCACCACCAGCACGGGGCGGTCCTTGCCCTGACGCGGGTCGTCCTCGTACTGCACCCAGGTCCAGACGATCTCGCCCGGATCGGCGTGCCCGTCGAGCTCCGGGGCGTACGCCAACTGCCGGCGCTGCAACGCCGCGACCTGGCGGGGGCGGGCGACCTGCGCCGGGCCCGGCCCGGGCCGGCGCGGCGACGGGATCACCTGGCCGATACGGGCCGCCACACTCCTGAGAAGACCTGCCACGACCGGCAGCCTATCCCCCACCGGGGCCGCCCGCCCGGGCGGGACAATCCGGTGGACCGGGCCCGGACGATCGGCCAGGATCGGCGCCATGCAGGTCCCCGTCCACCAGGTTCGCGCCCGCTTCACCGCCGACACCGTGACCGTGTACCAGGCGTACCCGCCGGAGATCGCCGGCCCGGCGCTGGCCGCCGGCCGATTCGTGCCGCCGTTCAAGCGGGAACGGATGACCTGGATCAAGCCGTCGTTCCGCTGGATGATGTACCGCTGCGGCTGGGGCACGAAGCCCGGGCAGGAGCGGGTGCTGGCCGTCGAGATCACCCGCGCCGGCTTCGAGTGGGCGCTGACCCACTCGTGCCTGAGCAGCTTCGAGCGCGACCACCACCAGGACCGGGAGGACTGGTCGCGACGGCTGCGGGCCAGCCCGGTGCGGGTGCAGTGGGACCCGGAACGGTCGCTGCGCCTGGCCCCGCTGCCGCACCGGTCCCTACAGGTGGGGCTCTCCGGCGAGGCGGTGCGCCGGTACGTCGACGAGTGGCTGGTCGGTCTCACCGACGTGACCCCGACCGCCCACGCGGTGCGCGTGGCGCTCGACGCCGGCGACGACACCGCCGCCGGGGCGCTGCTGCCCCCGGAGCGCCCGTACCCGCTGCCGCCCGACGTGGCCGCCGTGATCGGCGCGACGGCGGAGCCGTGAGCCGGATCGACGGGGCGACGCCGTACCCCCCGCGACGTGCTTGACTGGGGCGTCGGTGCCGGCATGGACGGAGGCGGTGGCGGGTGGTCTTCGAGGCACGGACGCGGAGCCTGGCCGCGCCGTCGACGGCGGTCCGCCCGGGCGCCCGCCCCCGGCGGCGGGTCGCGGGCGCTGCGGCCGTCGCCCTGATCCTGCTGGCCGGCGCGACCGGTTGCACCGGCAGCGGGCGTTCGCAGCCGCCGCCGGCCGGCGCCGCGTCCGCCACCGCCGCGACGGGTCCGTCCCCCACGCCGGCCGCGCCGGCGGTCGAGGTCCGCGACGACCTGGCGGGCCTGTTCCGGCAGGCCGGCCTCCGGGGCACCTTCGTGATGTACGACGTGACGGCCGGGCGCGTCGTCATGGTCGACCGGGCGCGGGCCGAGCGGCGGTTCGTTCCCGGCTCGACGTTCAAGATCGCGCACAGCCTGATCGCGCTGGAGACCGGCGTGGTGCGCGACGAGCGGGAGAAGGTCCCCTACGGCGGTCGGCCGCAGCGCGTCGCCGCCTGGGAGCGGGACATGGGGCTGCACGACGCGGTCCGGGTCTCCAACGTGCCGGTGTTCCAGGAGCTGGCCCGCCGCATCGGGCCGGACCGGGAGCGGGAGTGGCTGCACCGGCTCGGCTACGGCAACGGCGAGGTCGGGCCGGCCGTGGACCGGTTCTGGTTGGACGGGCCGCTGGAGATCTCGGCCGACGAGCAGGCGCGGTGGCTGGCCCGGCTGGCCCGGGGCGAGCTGCCGGCTGACCGGGGGCACCAGGGCACGGTTCGGGACATCCTGCGCCTGGAGCGCACCGCCGAGTACGCCCTCCACGGCAAGACCGGCTGGACGGACGCCACCGATCCGGGCACGGGATGGTGGGTCGGCTGGGTCGAGCGCGGCGACCGGGTGTACTGCTTCGCGCTGAACGTGGACGTCCACACGGACGGCGACGCCGACAAGCGCCTGCCGTTGGGCCGGCAGCTGCTGCACCGCCTCGGCGCCCTGCCCGCCCCCTGACCGTCCGCCCACCGTCGCGACGACCCGCGGCCAGGGGGCGGATCCCCTGGCAGGGTGTCGAACAGGTCGCCGGCGCGGTGGAAAGTCGGTTGCCGCAGACGGTCGGCTCCGCAATGGTGTCGTCCATGACGTTCTGACGGGCAGCATCCCCATCGCCGAGGCGCGCGGCACCGACCGGTGTCGTGGTGCCGTCCGTCCATGCCGTTCCCGCGAGAAGCGAGCGTCCTTGTCTCCGCACCAGTCCCTGCCGCAGTCCACCCCGGCCACCGTCACCGTGTTCGCCTCCCCCACGAGCTGGATCGAGTCCGAGGCCCTGACGCAGTGCCGGCAGGTGGCCGCCCTCCCCGGCATGATCCACGTCGCCGCCATGCCGGACCTGCACCCGGGCAAGGGTGCTCCCATCGGCGCCGCCATGGCGTCGACCGTGCTGTACCCGTTCCTGGTGGGCTCCGACATCGGCTGCGGCATCGCCGTGTTCCCCATCCGGCTCAGGCGTGCCGTGCCGGAGCGGCTCGCCGCCCGGTTCCCCGACCTCGACCGCCCCCTCGACCCCGAGCGGGACACCGACGACCCCGCCTGGGCCGTCGTGGCGGGCGACATCCCCGCGGGTCACGTCGACGGGCTCGGGACGGTCGGTCGGGGCAACCACTTCGTCGAGCTGGCGCGTGTCGACACCGTCTTCGAGCCGGGCCACGCGAGCCGGCTCGGGCTCGACGCGGGCGACCTCGTACTCATCGTCCACACCGGCTCCCGGGGCCTGGGCGAGCGGATCCTGCGGGCGCACACCGAGGCCCACGGCGCGGGGCCCGCCCCTGATCCCGCCGCCTACCTGGCGGCGCACGACGACGCCGTACGGTGGGGCTCGCTCAACCGGCGGCTGCTGGCCGCCCGGGTCGCCCACGCCCTGGGGGCCGAGCCCACCGAGCCCGTCGTCGACCAGTGCCACAACCTGGTGGAGGTCCACGACGGGGTCTACCTGCACCGCAAGGGCGCGGCGCCGGGCGACGGCCGCGACGTGCTCGTCGCCGGCACCCGGGGCACCGCCTCCTACCTCGTGGCCGCCCACGCCGGTCCGGACGCCAACCACTCGGTGGCGCACGGCGCGGGCCGCAAGATGTCCCGCGCCGACGCCCTGCGGCGCAGCCGGGCCAAGCACACCGTCGAGGAACTGCGGCGCACCCCGGTGGGGTCGCTGGTGGTGTGCGGCGACCGCCAACTGCTCTTCGAGGAGGCGCCCACGGCCTACAAGCGCATCGAACGCGTGATCACGGATCTCGTCGACCACGACCTGGCCACGCCCGTGGCCACCACGGTCCCCCTGGTCACCTACAAGACGCCCGACGCCGGGTCCACCACCCGGTCCGACCGCCGTGACGACCGCCGCAAGCGGGGCCGGGCATGAGCCTGCACCTGCTCGTGTCCGCCGGGCGTGGCCCGCAGGAGTGTGCCTGGGCGCTGGCCCGGCTGCTGCACCGCCTGGAGTCCGAGGCCGCCCGACAGGGCCTGACGACCCACCGGGTCCACACCGTGCCCGGCGAACGGCCCGACACCTACCGGTCGGCACTGATCCGGATCTCCGGCGCCGGCGCCGAGGCGTTCGCCGCCTCGTGGACCGGCACCCTGTGCTGGCAGGCCCCCAGCCCCTACCGGGCGAGCACCGGCCGGAAGAACTGGTACGTCGTCGCCCGACCGTGCCAGACCGACAGCCCGACCACGGCGTTCGCGGAGGCGGACGTCGACATCGTGGCCTGCCGTACGGGCGGTCCCGGCGGCCAGCACCGGAACAAGGCCAGCACGGCGGTACGGGCGACCCACCGCCCGTCGGGCATCGTCGTGGTGGTCGACACCGAACGGCAGTTCAGCCTCAACCGGCGGCTCGCCATCCAGTTGCTGCGACAGCGGATCGCACGCGACGACGAGACCGCCGAGCGCGCCGCCGTCACGGCCAGGTGGCGCATCCACGACGAACTCGTCCGCGGCGATCCCACCCGCGTCGAACGCCCGGAACCGTCGGGGCCGGAGGCGGGCCCACCGCAGCGGACGCGCCGGGGGCGCTCACCCCGCCGCCGGGACGCGTCAGCCTCGTGAACGGCGGGAGCCGGCCGCCGTCGGCACCGTCACCCGCACACGCTCCTCCTCCGGGCGGCTGTCGATGTCGTCGAGCTGCGCGCGGATGGTCCTCCGCAGCTCGTCGTAGTCGCGGAAGTGGTGGTCGTTGAACAGCGTGTAGCCGGTCCACATCAGGTTGGCGCACACCCGCGCCGGCACCCGGCCGGTCGCCGCGCCCATGCCGACCAGCGCCACCGACGCGATGCTGCCCGGCTCCCTCTCGTTCTGCGTGTGGATGGCCTGGAACGCGGCGGCGCAGGCCAGCGCCACGTTGAGCGTCTCGCTGACGTCCTGCGCCGACTGCTCCATGGTCGGGGTCGAGATCAGGAACCTGGGGTTGGTGGCCCCCGACGGCACGCAGACGGCGCTGCCCACCGGCATCGCCGCGCCGAACTGGTCGCGGATCGCCCGCTGGACGCGCAGCTGGATCCCCGCCCCGAGATGCCGCTTGACGACCGCGTCGACGCCGCCGTCCATCCGCCCCCGGGAGTTGGTCGGGCTGACCCAGGCGTCGGCCTGCCGGGTGAGGATCGATCCCTTGTGGATCTCGACCTCGGGGGTGTCGGCGAACGCCGCCCGCCACGCCTGCACCACCTTCGCGTTGACGTCCGTCAGCACCACCCTGAGCAGCGGCTTCTCGCGGTCGAGGGTCATGGTTCACTCCGGTGGGAAGGGGGTTGTCTCCGACGTGGAGCACGCTATCTCCGCCCACCGACAACCTTCCGCGTCGCGCCACGCACGGCGCCCGGCACCGGAACCGCCGGCGCTGGGGGGCCGCGCCGGTCGCCGGTGCCGTAACTGTCGCCCGCTGGCGGCAGAATGCCCCCACCTCGATCACCCGTGCCGTCGGACCGGCACGGCCCGCCACTCCGGGAGCCCGCGATGAGCGACACCACCGCCCCCACCCCGCCCGACCCGAACGACCCGCTGGCCCTCGCCGATCTGTTCACCGGCGGCGGCGAGCCGTGGCTGCCGCTGGTCAAGCCGGTCGTCGAGGCGCAGCCGGACGCCGCCACCTTCATCGGCCCGGGCCGCAGCCCGATGGTCGTGCCCGTGCGGGAACTGACCTTCCAGGCGCTCAAGCCCCACCCGCCGCACAAGTGGAAGGTCGTCGTCTTCGGGCAGAACCCGTACCCGCGTAGCGAGAGCGCCACCGGCATCGCCATGTTCGACAACACCTTCCACGACTGGAACGACAGCCAGTTCGGCAGGGTCGTCACCATCCGCTGCATCATCAAGGCGGCGGCGATGTGGAAGCACGGCATCGCCAAGAAGACGCCGATCGCCGACATCCGTGCCCTGCTGCGCGAGCACGACACGGTGCAGCCACCGGAGTGGTTCCAGGCGATGCTCACCCAGGGCGTGCTGCTGTTGAACGCGGCGCTCACCGCCAGCGGCGACGGGGCGATGGCCACCGACCGGCACACCGCGTTCTGGCGGCCGGTCGTCGAGGCCCTGGTCGAGGAGATCCTGAAGGCCAAGCAGCACGCCGACGAGGAGGACCGGGGCGTGGTGTTCGCGTGGTGGGGTGCGCACGCGCGCAGCCTCAAGCGGGTGGTGCAGCGGCTCGAGAAGAAGTACCCGGACGTGGAGGTCCGCCACCTCGACCACCCCAATCCGGCGGCGCAGGGCGACATCTTCTGCGACGGGAACCACTTCGCCGACGTCAACGAGGCGCTCAGGACGCTGGGCGCCGACGAGATCGACTGGCTGCCCCGCAAGGGATGGAGCGGGTCGGCGGCGCACGCGGGCGGCGCCGACGCGGGCACGGCCGAGCGCATGGGGGCGTTCATCGCCTCCACGATGGAGTTGCACAAGCTCTACCTCGAGCGGCTCGCCAGCGTCAAGGACGAGGGGCTGGCCCTTCCCGCGATCACCGGCGTGGCCGACACCCCGCTGATGGACTTCCGTGCGGCCGTCGCCCCGGTGGCCGCGCTGCTGCCCGGGCTCGACTGGCACGTCGAGCAGTCACACCGGTTCGGCGAGAAGCAGGTGGACGGCGCGGCGGACGGCCTCTCCGTCGACGAGGTCGCGGCCCTCTACCTCTACACCTGCGAGTCGGCTTTCTACCGGCAGATCAACGCCACGCTGCGCCACCCGGACCGCGGCCGGATCGTCCCGTACCTGCCGTACCTGCGGCTGTTGTTCTCGGCCGTGTCACGGCTCCCGGCCCGCACGGAGCCGCTGTGGCGCGGGGTGTCGCTGGACCTGCGGGCGCAGTACCCGCTCGGGCAGACCGTGACGTGGTGGGGCGTCTCGTCGTGCACGTCGAAGCTCGGCGTGGCCCAGGCGTTCCTCGGCGGCCGCGGCAAGCGAACGCTCTTCGAGGTGCTGCCCGTGCGGGCCGTGGGCATCCGGCGGTTCTCCGCCTTCACCGGCGAGGAGGAGGTCATCCTGGCCCCCGGCACGCAGCTCACGGTGACCGACGTGAAGACGGAGCGCAACGGCCTGTGCACCGTCCGGCTGACGGAGTTGGCCGAGGAGCGCATGGTGGCGTGAGCGGCGGCCGCTACCTGAGACAGGCGAGGAGTTGGCGGTAGGCCTCGTCCTCGCTGCCGTGCTCGCTGCGCACCACCCTGGTCCCGGGCCGGGCGGCGACGACGGCGAGCAGCCGGTCGTACATCGCCGCCAGCTCGGTGGTCCCGCCATGCCGGTCGAGCAGGCGCTGGGCGTCGAGATGCGCCGGATCCGTGGAGGTACGGCTGCGTTCGGCGAATCGCCACAGCGCGTTCTCCTTGCCGTCGAGCAGGACGATCTCGTGGAACCGGGCGCCGGTGTCGTGCGCCACGCGCTCGGCCTGTTCGATGAACTCGGGACGGCCGAGGAACTGCGGAATGATCACGTCGTAGTGGCCGGCCAGGTGTGCCCGGGCCGCCGCCAGCGCGACGGCGCGGGCGAGGAGGCCGGCGGGGCCAGCGTGATCACGCCACCGCCCGATGAGGTCACGGATCCGGTCGATGTCGAGGTCGAGCGCGAGGGGGTGGTCCTCGACGTACCTGCGGGCCAGCGTCGACTTGCCGCAGCCGGGTGGCCCGTTGAGCACGATCAGGCGCGGCGCCGACGCGGCAGCCGGCTGGGCCTGGGTCACGACACGCCTCCTCGCTCGGCCCGACGCCGCCGGGAGGCGCCGCCCGTACGGACGTCCACGATGGTACGTCCACGGGCCGGAGCCCACGTGCGGCGCGGGGCGGGCCCCGGGTGGGCGGGGCGGCCCCCGCCCCCCCCCCCCGGGGGAGGGGGTCTACAGGCTCGGGGGGGCCCGGGCCGCGCCCGGCGGCA
>NZ_JBNCOB010000024.1:0-97529 GCF_049847285.1 Micromonospora sp. DT62 | reverse complement strand
CCGGGTCCGCTGTCCTGGAAGCAGGACAAGTCCCGGGCGTGAGGTCCCGAGGTCGGGCGGGGGGGGGGGGGGGGCCCCCCCCCGGCCCCCCCCGGGGGGGGCGGGCCCCCCCCCCCCCCCCCGCGCCGGGGTCAGGAGGACTCAGGCCTCGTGGCGGCCGGTGCCGCGCCGGCGGACACGAGGGCCCGCAGTTCCGGGGCCATCGTGGCGCTGTGCGGCTCGCGCCGCAGCTCGCGGAGCAGGCCGACGACCATGCCGACCATGACGAACAGGAACGGCAGCGCGGCGAGGATGGTCAGCGACTGCAGGGCGGACAGTCCGCCGGCGAGCAGCAGCACCGCGGCCACCAGGCCGGTCAGGACGCCCCACATTGAGACGAGCCAGGCCTTCGGCTCCAGGCTGCCGCGCGAGGAGAGCGTACCCATCACCACCGAGGCGGCGTCGGCGCCGCTGACGAAGAAGAGCGCCACCAGCACCATGACCAGGATCGCGGTGACGGTGAAGAACGGGAACTCCCGCAGGACCGCGAAGAGCGCCGCCTCCGGGCTCTCCTTCACCGCGGCCGACAGGTCGGTGCCGTTGAGTTGCAGGTTGACGGCGGTACCGCCGAACACCGAGAACCAGACGAAGCTGACGAGGCTCGGGATGGCCACCACACCGAGGACGAACTGGCGGATGGTGCGGCCCTTGGAGATGCGGGCGATGAAGGCGCCGACGAACGGGGTCCAGGAGATCCACCACGCCCAGTAGAAGATGGTCCAGCCCGCCATCCACTGCTCGCCGCCGAAGGCGCCGGTGCGGAAGCTCATCGGGATGAGGTCGTAGAGGTACCCGCCGGTCGACGCGGTGAGCGTGTTGAGGACGAAGACCGTCGGGCCCACCACGAGCAGGAAGAACATCAGCGCCACCGCGAGCACCATGTTGGTGTTCGACAGGAACTGGATGCCCCGCTTGACGCCCGTGACGGCGGAGACCACGAACGCCACGGTGAGCACCGCGATGATGCCGATCGCCAGTGGGGTGGACTTCGGCACGTCCCAGAGGTTCGTCAGGCCGCTGTTGATCTGCAGGGCGCCCAGCCCGAGGGAGACGGCCGACCCGAACAGCGTCGCGAAGATCGCGAAGATGTCGATGGCCCGGCCGGGTCCCCGGTTGGCGCGCTCCCCGATGAGCGGGAAGAAGGCGCTGCTGATCAGGCCGCGCCGACCCTTGCGGAAGGTGAAGTAGGCCAGCGCGAGGCCCACCACGGCGTAGATCGCCCACGGGTGCAGCGCCCAGTGGAAGAAGGAGTACTCCATGGCCACCCGCGCGGCCTGCGGGGAGTTCGGTTCGTTGAGGCCACGCGGCGGGGTCGCCAGGTGCGACAGCGGCTCGGCGGCGCCCCAGAACATCAGGCCGATGCCCATGCCGGCGCTGAACATCATCGCCACCCAGGAGACGGTGGAGAACTCGGGCTCGTCGTCGTCGCGGCCGAGCTTGATCCGGCCGTACCGGCTGAACGCCAGCCAGATCGACAGCACCACGAAGCCGGTGCTGGCCAGCACGAAGACCCAGCCGAACGACCGGACCACCCAGTCGAGCGCGGTGTCGGTGACCGAGGCGAGGTTGTCGGTGGCGACGATGCCCCACGCGACGAAGAGAACGGTCACCGCGGCGGCGACGCCCAGCACCGTCCGGTCGATGCCCTGCGCGGGGCGGCCAGGCTCAGGTGGTGCGTCGCCCGGCGGGGTGTTGTCGTCGGTTGCCGGACCTGTCGCGGACACGGTCATGGTCTGTGGACCTCCGTGGGCGGCCCGGCCCGCGGGCCGTGTTCCCGGCTCCGCGCGCACCGGTCGGCCCGCATGTCGGGTTGTCCCGCGCCCCGTCCGGGGCCCGGAAACTCGGAAAGTTGTCGCCGCCGGTGCCGACGTCGTTCCGGCGGGCGTACGGGTCCGCCGAGGCTCGGCGGCCACGGACGTCGGCGACGACCGGCGATCACTCTCGGCGTCAATGTTGGAGGCGACCCTGCGGTCTCATGACAGTCCGGTGACAAAACCGGCGGGGCGGCACGGGTAGCGGACGTTCGCGTCCGGCGCAAGCCGCGTCGGGGCCGCGATCGCTCCGTGCGGCGCGAGGGCCTGGCCGCGCAGGAACTGGCGCACCTGCGGCCGCACGCTGAGTAGCCGTACTCAGGCCCGAGCGTGACAGTTGCGGAAGTCTGACTCCATGATTCCGGTCGATGACGTGGAGTGCCACGGGTCAGGGGCATCGACGAGGCGACGGTCTCCCGTTCGGCCGCAGTCGCCGGCCGGGCCCCGGGTCAGGTCCGTCGTCGTCCGCCTGGCCCGGCAGGCGAACATCATGAGCGCGGCCCGGGCCGCCCGGCGCCGCGATCGCGTGTACGAGGCCGTCACGCTGACTCTCGCGGTGGTGCTCCTGCCGGTGGCGTTCGTCGTCGCGCGCGGCCGGGCGAAGCACGTGGCCTGCCAGTGGGCACTGGCGACGCGATTTCCGGCCGAGGACCTGACCGGCCTGACGCCCGCCACGCGCGCGGCCTTCGAGGCCGCCCGGGCGCAGGCCCTGTGGCGCGACGGTGAGTTGATCGGGCTCACGTCCGGGCACCGGACCGCCGAGGAGCAGGCACGCCTGTTCGCCGAGGCGGTCCGGTGCGCCGGGTCCCCGCAGGCGGCCCGGCTGCGGGTACTGCCGCCGCACGAGTCGCGGCACGTCGCGGGCACGGCCCTCGACGTACGGCCCGCCGAGGGCGCGCGCTGGTTGGAGACGTACGGCGCGCGCCACCATCTGCATCGGGTGTACGACAACGAGTGGTGGCACTTCGAGTACCGACCCGGTCGCCGTCCCGAGCGGCTGCCCCACCCGGGTGCCTCGACGCCCCCGGCCGTGGCCCCCGCCTGGCCGTCGCGACTGGTGCGGCTGACCGACAGGTGGTGACGGCGGCCCGCCGAGCGGGCACAGTGAAGCGGTGACCACCGACATCCGTACCCCCCTGGCCCGCTACGCCGACCGCCTGCACGCCGTGATCGGCGACGGGCACCACGTCGCCTCCCCGCTCGGCGCGTGGCTGCTGCTGGCGCTCGCCGCACCGGCCGCCACCGGCCCGACCCGCGCGGCGCTGGAGGAGGTGCTCGGCACCGACGTGGAGACCGCCGCCACGGCCGCCGGCGCCCTGCTGGCGGCGCCGCACCCGCTGGTGCCCTCGGCGACCGCGTTCTGGCACCGGCCCGGCATCGGGACGCACGGGCTTGACGGGTGGCGTGCCGCCCTGCCCGCGTCGACCGCGACCGGGGCCCTGCCCGACCAGGCGGAGCTCGACGCGTGGGCCCGCGAGCACACGCTCGGCCTCGTCGAGGGGTTCCCGCTGAAGGTCTCGCCGCGGGTGCTGCTGGTGCTGGCAAGCGCCCTGGCCACCCGGGTCTCGTGGGCGGCCCCGTTCGAGGTGGCGCCGGCCGGCGCGCTCGGGCCCGGCAGCGCCTGGGCCGGCGGGCTGCACCGGGTGCTGCGCAGCCCGGAGTACGGCCACCGCTGCTGGATCGCCGACACCGCGCGGGCCGGCACCGTCGCCGTGCACGCCGCCCCCGCCCAGCCGGCGCGGGCCGACGGCGGCGGGGCCGGGCTGCTGGTGGTCTCCGTCGTCGCGGCACCCGACGTGCCGGCCGGGGACGTCCTCGCGGCGGCCCAGGAGCTGGCGACGGCCGTCGCCGACACGCCGGAGCATGAGCTGCCCGCACAGCGGCGTTCCCTGTTCGACGTGCCGCTGGGTGAGGGCCCGCTCTGGACGCTGCGCGAGGAGCCGACCCACACGTACGCGCCGGACGGCCGGGAGGAGCGGGTGACGGCGGTGCTGCCCTGCTGGTCGGCCCGCAGCCGGCACGAGCTGACCGCCCCCGGGCTGGGCTTCCCCGCCGTCGCCGGGGTGTTCGGCGAGTTGCTGGACTCGCCGGGGCTCGAGTTCGAGGCGGCCCAGGCGGCGACGGCAAGCTACGGCCGGTACGGCTTCGAGGCGGCGGCCGTCACCGGCTTCGCCTCGGCGGTCAGCCTGCCGCCGGAGGGGGTGGCCCGGGTGGCCGAGTTGCGCTTCGGCCACCCGTACGCCGTGGTCGCGGTCGCCACCGACAGCCGGGCCGGTGGCACGACCGGCCCGTGGCACGGCCTGCCGGTCTTCTCCGCCTGGGTCGCGAACCCGGAGGAGCTGCCGGAGACCGACGTCGCCGACCGGTAGGCGTCACCTGCCGTTGGCCGCCACGGGGTCGTGCGGCTCGGCCATCGCGACGGCGATCTTGCGAGGGCCGGTGAACGGCTCCCGGCCGTGCGCGGCGGTCATGTTGTCCACGACCAGCACGTCGTCGCGCCGATAGTCGAAGCGGACGCTGGCCGCCCGGTACGCGGCCCGCAGGTGGTCCATGACGTCGGCGGGTATCTCGCCGCCGTCGCCGTAGTAGGTGTTGGCCGGCAGCCCGTCGGTGCCGAACATGGCCAGCAGCCCCTCCTGGAGGTCCTTGGCGAGGGTGCTCACGTGGAAGAACGTGGCGTGGTTGAACCAGCGCGGGGTGTCCGAGCCGGGCCGGTGGTGCACGACGTCGCGCACCGCGCGGGTACGCAGCCCGTCGGCGCCCCGCCACTCCAGCGCGATCCGGTTCGCCGCCGCGTACGCCTCGACCTCGGCGCGGTCGTCGGTGCCTAAGACGTGCTGCCACGGGGTGCCGAAGTCACCGTGGAAGTTGCGCACCAGCATCCAGCGGCGGCGGACGAACTCCTCGCGTACCGCCGGATCGATCTCGGCGTACACCCGGCGGACGTCGGCCAGTGGGGTGGCGCCCCGCGTCTGCGGCGGGGTCAGGCAGTAGAAGAACAACGTCAACGGCCAGCGGGCCTGGTACGAGTTCTCGTTGTGCAGGAAGATCTCCTCGTCCGGCGGGTAGTCGGTCGAGGTGTAGACCCGGCCGGCGATGGCGTGCCGGGGTGACGACCGCTCGGTGTAGACCAGCGGCTCGCCGGAGAGCGCCCGTACCGCCCGGTCGAAGCCCTCGACGCCGCCGACGTCGAACCCGCGGAACAGCAGCCCGCCGTGCTCGACCAGGCCCGCCCGCAGCTCCGCGCGGCGGGCGGCGATCAGCTCGGTCAGCTCACGGCCGTCGTTCTCGACGACGATCGGCAGCGTGGCGATCCGGTCACTCATGCTCTCGCTCCTGTCGTCGCCCGCCGTCGCGGGCGGCCGCGGAACAGCGGGATGGCGGCCCGGACGGCGGCCGTGGCGGGCGGCTCACCCCTGGTGGCGGGTGGCCGCGTCGGTACGGGCGGCGGTGAGGTCCGCCCGGATCACGGCGAGCAGGTCGGGCAGCCGCTCGTTGAGGAAGAAGTGCCCACCGTCGATCTCGTGCAGGGTGAAGCCGGCGGCGGTGTGCTCCCGCCAGCCGGCGCTGTGCTCCCGCTGGACGGTGTCGTCGCCGCGCCCGCTGAACGCCACGATCGGCATCGGCAGCGGCTCCTCAGGGGTGTAGCGGTAGTCGTCCACCCGGGCGAGGTCGGCGCGCAGCAGGGGCAGCAGCAGCTCGACCAGCTCCGGGTAGTCCAGCAGCCCGGCCGGCAGTCCGCCGCCGGCCGCCAGGCGACGCAGCAGTTCGTCGTCGTCCACCCGGGACAGCCCGTCGAAGTGGCTGGGCGCGCTGACGTGCGGGGCGCGGGCACCGCCGACGTAGAGCCGCAGCGGCAGCGGACGCCCGGTGCGGCGCAGCTCGCGGACGACCTCGAAGGCGACCCGGCCGCCCATCGAGTGGCCGTAGATGGCGTACGGGCCACGGATCCGCTCGGCGATGGCGTGCGCGACGTCGACGACCTTGAACACCGGGCTCTCGCTGATCCGGTTCTCGCGGCCGGGCAGTTGCACCGGCAGCACCTCGACGTCGGGGCCAAGCTCGTCCTGCCAGCGCCGGTAGACGGTCGCGCCCCCGCCCGCGTAGGGCAGGCAGAAGAGTTGGACCGGCGCAGGGTGCCAGCCGCCGGCGGAGAGGAACCAGGTCACCGCGCGCCTTTCGTCGAGAGGGGCCGTTCCGGTGCCGCTGGCGCCGGAACGGGTGGTGGGTCGCTCCGGCGCGCCGGAGCGACCCGAGGTGCGGCGCCCTCCGAGGCATCGGCGGGCCGACCGCGATCGGGCCGACCGCCATGCTCCAGGAGGGGCCTCATGATCTGCCTATACCTTCGGGTCGGAAGCAGCATAAGGCTCGATGCCCGCCGCGAGGATCCGCGGGGCGGGCCGCCGCGACGGTACGTGGGCGGTGGCGGGGTGGCCGGTCAGGCGTCGTCCGGCCGGGGTATCGGTTGGGTCATGCCGTCGAAGTCCCGGGGCAGCCGGGCCACCATGTCGCGGAACTCGTCGACGGTGACCGCCTCCCGCAGGGTGGCGAAGACGGCACCGGTTCCCGCCCGGGCGGTGGCCTCGTCCGTCCCGGCCCGCTCCCCCACCCGACGCACGAAGTCCGCCGGACCGGGGGCGCCGGGCGGGCCGTCGCCGGCACCGGCCCCCACGAGATAGCCGTCGAGTTCGTCGGGGAGGTAACCGGCCGCACCGCCGCTCATCCGTTCCACCATGGTCTGCAACACGGCGCGGGCGATCGTGGCGGCCTGGGCGGTGGGTAGTCCGGCGCGGCGGGACACCGCGTCGACGAAGAGGGGGAACCGCACGGCAGCCTCCTGTCGTCAGCGGCCCCACGCTTACCCGCACCCGACACCGGCAAACGACCCCGCCGGACGGGCGGGTCCAGGTGCGGGGCCGTCGACGGACGTCGTACCCGCCGGCTGCCCGGGGACGACGACCCGGCCGGGATCAGCCGGCCGGGTCGTCGGCGAGGACGTCGAGCAGCAGCGCGGCCGTCCAGCCGAACGCCGGTGAGCCCAGCCCGGCCCCGGTGTCCGGGTGGAAGTACTCGTGGCAGCCGGAGCGGGCCACCAGCTCGATCATCGAGTCGCGCAGGCCGGCCGCCAGGTCCGGGCGGCCGTGGCGCAGCAGCCCCCGGCGCACCAGCCAGTTGACGTTCATCCAGCTCGGCCCGCGCCAGTAGCGCAGCGGCTCGAAGTCCGGCGCGGTGCGGTCGTGGCTGGGCAGCGGCCGGTCCATCCGGGCGGCCAGCCCGAAGCGCGGCGAGCAGGCCTCGGCGACCAGCGCCGACACCTGCCGCGCGGGCAGGTCGGGTAGGACCAGCGGGGCGAGGCCGAGCACCGTCCGGGCCGGCACGAGGCGGTCGGCGCGCAGGTCCCGGGGGTGGAAGGTGCCCGTCGTCGGGTCGTACAGCCGGCGCACCAGGGCCTCGGTGATCCGCGCGGCGCGCTCCCGGTGCGGGCCGGCATCGGCGCCGACCAGCGGCGCGATCCGGGCGAGGGCGTGCTCGGCGGCGCCCATGGCGGCGTTGACCAGCGGGCACTCCACCAGGAACGGGTGCCGGCCGGCGAGGTCGTCGTCGCGGTAGCGGCGCTCGCGGTAGGACGCCACGATCGCGACGTAGCGCGCGTAGTCGAGGTCCGTGGGTCGGTGCGCGGCGTCGGCGTGCGCGGTGTCGTGCCGGCGGTACGCGCCCATGACGGCCGCGTCGGCGGGCACCGCCGCCATCGGCGCGTCCCAGGCGGGGCTGTTGTCCAGCCCGGACTCCCACGGGTGGACGATGCAGGCCAGCCCGCCCCCGCCGACGTCCCGGCGGGTGGCGAGGTAGCGCTGCTGGGCCACCAGCCGGGGATAGAGCCGGCGCAGCGCCGCCCGCCCGGCCTCGGAGGGGCACCGCCGGTACGCGAACCAGGCGGCGGGCGCGTGCACGGGCGGCTGGATCAGCCCGGAGGTGGCGGCCGCCGGGGCGCCCTCGGCGAGCCCCGACTCCCAGAACTCCGGGCCCGGGAAGTACGAGCCGACGCGCAGGGCCGGGTTGAACACGATGTGCGGCACCCGCCCGTCGACCCACTGGGCGCGGAACAGGCTGGCCAGCTCGCACCAGGCGCGCTCGGGGCGGACGTGGGACCAGCCGATGGCGATGAACGCCGAGTCCCAGCTCCACTGGTGCGGGTAGAGGGTGCGCGAGGGCACCGTGTGGTCGTGTTCCCAGTTGGCGTCGAGGGTGGCGACGGCGAGGCGGCGCAGGGCTCCGGCATCCCGGGCCCCGGCGTCGGCGGTGTGCGGGCCGCCGGCGGTCCCGGTGCTCACGCCGCCGCCTGTCGGGGCTGGGCGTGACGCAGCACGGCGGCGGCCTGGTGCAGGGCGCGTACGGGGTCGCCGCGCAGCCGGCACTCCAGTGCCAGCCAGCCCCGGTAGTCGAGCTCCAGCAGGGTGCGGAGCAGCGCCGGCCAGTCGAGGTGCCCGGCGCCGGGCTGGTAGCGGTTGGAGTCGCTGACCTGCACGTGCCCGAGGTACGGGGCGGCGGCGCGCAGCGCCCGGTGCACGTCGTCCTCCTCGATGTTCATGTGGAAGGTGTCCGCCACCACCCGCACCGTGGGCAGCCCGACAGCCGCGCAGAGGGCGACCGCGTCGGCGAGCCGGTTGACCATGTGGTCCTCGTACCGGTTGAGCGGTTCCAGGAAGAGGGTGACCCCCTCGGCGCGGGCGTGCTCCCCCAGCTCGCCCAGGGCGTCGACGAGCACCTGCCGGTCGGCGGCGGGTGAGCGGGGCGGCTCGAACGGCGGCAGCCGCCGGGAGAACATCCCCCACGCGGCCGGGGTCATCGCGCCGACGCCGCCCAGCTCGGCGATCACGGAGAGCTGGGAGCGCAGGTTGCGTACGGCGTCGCGGGAGCGCTCGGGGTCGAAGTCGCCGATGAAGTGGTCCATCTCCACGCAGACGGTGGGCATGACCACCCCGGCGGCGCGGGCCCGGCGCAGCTCGGGCAGCCGGCGGGCGAGGCCGAGGTCGCCGGAGCCGCGCAGCTCGATCGCGTCGTAGCCGAGCGCGGTGGCGAGCGCGTACTTCTGGATCAGGTCGGTGCCCGGCAGGAGCTGTTCCTGGCAGGCCAGGGGAATCGTCATGGGAACCTCAGCACCACTTGGAGGGCGTCCGCGTCACCGCGGTCGAGCAGCGCCAGCGCGTCGGCCACCGCGCTCGCGTCGACGACGTGGCTCACGAGCGGCAGCGGGTCGACGCTGCCCTCGGCCACCAGGTCCATGAAGGTGTGTGCGACACGGGCCCCGGTCCACCGGCCGGCCATGCCGGGCGCCGGGGTCGACCCGGAGACCTGGGCCGCCACCAGCTGGATCCGGTTGTGGTGGAACTCCTCACCCAGGCCGAGCCCGTCGGCCTGTCCCTGGTAGAAGCCGGCGGCCACGACGCGACCGGCGTGGGCGGTGGAGCGGATCGCCTCGTGCAGCGCCGGGTACGCCCCGGACAGTTCCAGGCAGACGTCCGCGCCCCGGCCGCCGGTGGCGCGGCGCAGCACGGCCGCGGCGGACTCGGCGCCCGCGTCGACGACGATCCGGGCGCCGAGTCGGCCGGCGTGCGCCAGCCGGGTGGGCACCCGGTCGACGGCGACCACGCGTGCGCCGGAGAGGGCGGCGAGCCGGGTGGCGAGCAGCCCGATGACGCCTTGGCCGAAGACCGCGACCCAGTCGCCCAGGTGCAGGTCGCCGGCGAGCACGGCGGTGAGGGCGATCGCCCCCGGGCGGGCGAAGACCGCCGCGAGGGGGTCCAGCCCGGCGGGCAGCGGATGCACCGTGTCGGCGGGCACGACGGCCTCGGCGCGGTGCCCCCAGATGCCCCAGACGACCTGCCCGGCCCGGCGGTCGGCCACGTCGGGCGCGACCTCGACGATCTCGCCGACCTCCTCGTAGCCGAAGCCCACCAGCGGGTACGGCACGGCGGTCTGCCGGGGCACGAACATCCGGCTGACGTCGTCCCAGTCCTTGCTCAGCCGGGGGTTGCTGCCCCGGTAGAGGGTGAGTTCCGTGCCGGCCGAGATGCCGGAGTAGCAGGTGCGGACGCGGACCCGGCCGGGGCCGAGCGGGTCCGGGGGGCAGGGCTCGAGGCTGATCCGTCGGGGCCCGGCGAGTGAGACAACCCAGTTGACCATGAGTCACATCCCGGTAGCACTGGGCTCCATCGTAGGCAATAAATCGGCATATGTCTTGTAATTGATCAATCGAAGGGGTTGAATCCCTTGTATACCCTTCGAGAGGAGTGCCACCGATGTCAGCACCTCCGATGCGGATCCTCGCCGCCACCCTGATCATGGCAGTCACCGGGGCCAGCCTGCTGGGCTGCGGCGACGAACAATCCGACAGCAACAGCAGGAAGATCACCGTGTGGAGCCTGGAGGACGTGGCCGACCGGGTCACCGCCACCAAGGCGATCATCGCGGACTTCACCGCCAGCACCGGGATCGCCGTCGACCTGGTCACCGTCAACGAGGACCAGTTCCCCGCCCTGATCGCCACCAGCGCCGCCGCCGGGGAACTGCCCGACGTGGTCGGTTCGGTGTCGCTCGCCGGCGTGCGCACCCTCGCCGGCAACGAACTGCTGCACTCCTCGGCGAACGCGGAGGTCGTCGAGAAGCTCGGCCGGCAGACCTTCTCGCCGCGGGCCCTGGAGCTGACCGCGGACGACGGCAGGCAGCTCGCCGTGCCCAGCGACGGCTGGGGCCAGCTGCTCGTCTACCGCAAGGACCTGTTCGCCGCCGCCGGGCTGCCCGCCCCCGACACGTACGAGAGGATCGCCGCCGCCGCGACGAGGCTCCACGCCGGCGGCGTCGCGGGCGTCACCGCCGCCACCGCCCCCGGCGACGTGTTCACCCAGCAGACCTTCGAACACCTCGCGCTGGCCAACAACTGCCAGCTCACCGACGACTCCGGGGCCGTGAAACTGGACTCCCCGGAGTGCGTCGAGGCGTTCCGGTTCTACGGCGACCTGATGCGCACCAGCTCGGTCAGGGGCGCGCAGGACGTCGACACCACCCGGGCCACCTACTTCGCCGGCAAGGCGGCCATGCTGGTCTGGTCGCCGTTCATCCTCGACGAGCTGGCCGGCCTGCGCGACGACGCCAGGCCGACCTGCCCGCAGTGCCAGGCCGACCCGGCGTTCCTCGCGAAGAACAGCGGCTTCGTCACCGCGATCAAGGGCCCGAACGGCGCCGAACCCGCCCAGTACGGCGAGATCAGCTCCTGGGCCGTGCTCGACGGCGCCGCCGCCGACCCGGCGAGGTCCTTCGTGGAGCACATGCTCGGCGACGGCTACCCGCGCTGGTTCGGCATGTCCCCCGAGGGGCGCTTCCCCGTCCGCAAGGGCACCGCGCAGGAGCCGGAGAAGTTCCTCACCGCCTGGAACACCAGCCAGGCCGGCGTCGACACCAGGAAGCCGCTCGCCGAGGTCTACGGCGACGAGGTGCTCGCGGCCCTGCGCCGCAGCCCCGACACCTTCCAGCGGTGGGGCCTCACCCAGGGCCAGGGCAAGCTCGTCGGCGCGATCCTCGGCGAGCTGCCGGTGCCCAAGGCCCTGAACGACGTGGTCGCCGGCAAGACCGACGCCGCCGCGGCCGCCGGACGGGCGAAGAAGGACGTGGAGGCGATCAAGGCGGGCGTCAATTGACCACCGCCCCACCGGACACCGGCCGCTCCCCCGCCCGGGAGCGGCCGGCCCCGGCCCGCCGCCGCAGACCACTGACCCTGCGCCGCCGCGAGTCCCGCGCCGGGCTCGCGCTGGTCGCCCCGACCCTGCTCGTCGTGGTCGCCGTGATCGGCATCCCCATCGTCTGGACCGTCGTGCTGGCCTTCCAGCGGGTACGCCTGGCGACGCTGCGGCGTACCGGGCTGTTCGGCGAGTTCACGATGGACAACGTCGAGCGGGTGCTGAACACCCCCGGCTTCGCCGACACGCTGTGGACCACGCTGGTCTACGCCGTGGCCAGCACCGCCGGCTCGATCGTGCTCGGGCTGGTGGCGGCGCTGGTCGTACGCCGGCCGTTCCGGGGTCGCACCCTGGTACGCGCGTCGATGCTGCTGCCGTACGTGGCGCCGGTCGTCGCGGTCACCTTCGTCTGGCAGGTGATGCTCGACCCGCAGCTCGGCATCGTCAACGACTGGGGCCGGCGGTTCCTCGGCTGGGACACCCCGGTGCCGTTCCTGTCCCAGGAGTCGACCGCCCTGGCCACCGTCGTCGCCTTCGAGGCGTGGCGCTACTTCCCCTTCGCGTTCCTGTTCCTGCTCGCCCGGCTCCAGGCGGTGCCGGGGGAACTGGAGGAGGCGGCCCGGGTCGACGGGGCCACGCCCACCCAGCGGTTCCGGCACATCCTGCTGCCGCAGCTGCTGCCGGTGATCGGCCTGCTGGGGGTGCTGCGCTTCATCATGACGTTCAACAAGTTCGACGACGTCTACCTGCTCACCGGCGGGGCCGCCGGCACCGAGGTGGTCAGCGTCCGGGTCTACGAGTTCCTGACCGCGCGTACGGACATCGGCGCGGCGGCGGCGCAGGCGGTCGTGCTCGCCGTGGTGCTCATCGTGTTCGTGGTGGTGTACCTGCGCTTCTTCGGCGGACGGAGGGACGGCTGATGGACCGGGACCGGATCGAGACGGTGGGCCTGCGCTGGCTGCGCCGGCTGGTGATCGCCGCGTTCCTGCTGGTCACCGTCTTTCCCTTCTACTACATGCTGGTGCTCTCGGTGCGCCCCATCGAGCGACTGCTGCTCGACCCCGGCTCGCTGGTGGTGGGGCTGGGCGAGCTGACCTTCGACACGTACGCCGAGGTGGTCAGGGCCGTCGACGACGGCGGCCAGGGTTTCCTGACCTTCATGCGCAACAGCGGCCTGGTCGCCGTCGCGGCGACGCTGCTGACGCTGGCCGTGGCGATCCCCGGCGCGTACGCGGTCGCCCGGCTGCGGTTCTTCGGCCGGCGGCAGGTCGACTTCCTCTTCCTGGCGGTCTACCTGTTCCCGTCGATCGTCATCGCCATCCCGCTCTTCGTGGTCTTCACCCGGGCCGGGCTGCGCGGCTCGCTGCTCGGCCTGGTGCTGGTCTACATCTCGCAGACCCTGCCGGTCTCGGTCTACATGCTGCGCAACTACTTCGAGACGATCCCGGTCAGCCTGGAGGAGTCGGCCGCGATCGACGGCGCCGGGCGGCTCGGCATCATCCGCCGGGTCAGCCTCCCCCTCGCGGCGCCGTCCATCATGGCCGTCGCCCTGTACGACTTCATGATCGCCTGGAACGAGTTCCTGTTCGCCCTGCTGTTCCTGGTCGACAAGCCGCACCGGTGGACGGTGTCGCTGGGGTTGGCGCAGCTCGCGGACGGCGTCGAGGTGCCCAAGACGGTGCTGATGGCCGGCTCGGTGATCCTCACCCTGCCCATCGTGATCCTCTTCTTCGCCAGCGAGCGCCTGCTCACCGAGGGGCTCACCAGCGGCGCGGAGAAGGGCTGAGGCGGCGGGCGGGGTTGCCGCGCGGTGGGCGCTGACCGAGGATGTGCCGGGTGGATGCCTCCCCCGGCGCGGTCCCCGACGACCCGCCCACGGCTGCCCCGCCCGAGGTCGGGATGCGGCTGCGCGACGTGGAGCCGGGCGACCTCGACGCGTACGTGCGGATGCGCTGCGATCCGGCCGTGATGGCGGAGCTGGGCGGCCCGCAGCCGCGTGAGCGCGTACCCACCCAGCTCCGGCGTGACCTCGAGACCGTCCGGGACGGTAGCGCCTGGATCAAGATGATCGTCCCTGGCGACTCCGCGCAGGTGGCGGGGACGGTGACGGTGTACTCGCACGGGGGCGTCTCCGAGATCGGCTGGATGGTCGTGCCGGAGTTCCAGGGCAGGGGCCTGGCGGGCAGAGCCGTCCGCGCGGTGCTCGCCCTGGCCCGGGCCGACGGCCGGTGGGGCCTCATCCACGCCTTCCCCGCCACGACCAACGCCGCGTCGAACGCCATCTGCCGATCGGCCGGCTTCGCCCTCGTTGGCGAGGAGCAGACGGAGTTCGCCGGACGCCTCTTCCGCACCAACCACTGGGTTGTCGATCCGTCGGCCGGCGCTGCCGGCTCGTCGGCGGGAGGCCCGGGCGGCGACGTCCCGCCGGCCTGAGCAGCCACGGCTTCCCCGGCCCACGGCACCGGCAGGGCATTGCCCGCCCGCCCCACCCCCGGGGCAACGCCCGTCCGCCCCGCCCCCCGGGGAGCACCGGGGACCCGGCTACGGTGGCGGCATGGCAAACCCGACCCGTTGGCAGACCGAGACCGGTCCGGAGCACTCGCAGTGGTACATCGACCGGTTCCGCCGGCTGGCCGCCGAAGGGGCCGACCTGGCCGGCGAGGCCCGCCTGCTGGACGCGCTGGTCGCACCCGGGTCCCGGATCCTCGACGCCGGCTGCGGCACCGGCCGGGTGGGCGCGGCGCTGGCCGCCCGGGGCCACACGGTGATCGGGGTGGACGCCGACCCGGCGCTGGTGGAGGCCGCCCGCACCGACCACCCGGGCCCGCGCTGGCTCGTCGCCGACCTGGCCGAGCTGGACCTGGCGGCGGCCGGCGAGCCGGAGCCGTTCGACGCGGCGGTCGTGGCCGGGAACGTGCTGGCCTTCGTCGCCCCCGACACCGAGCGGGAGGTGCTGCGCCGCGTCGCCGCCCACCTGCGCCCCGACGGCGTACTGGCGGTCGGCTTCGGCACCGACCGGGGCTACCCGCTGACCGGGTTCGACGCCGACGCGGTGGCCGCCGGCCTGCGGCTGGAGCACCGCTTCGCCACCTGGGACCTGCGCCCGTGGCGCGACGACGCCGACTTCGCCGTCACCGTGCTGCGCCGCCCCGCCGCCTGAGCCCGCCCGACCGGTTCGCCCTCGCCGTGGCCATCGAAGGTCGCGGCGGGGCTCCGGCAACGGCACCGGCCCGGTCGGCGGCGCGACTCCGGCGGAGGCACGGCACCGGCCCGGCCGGTGGCGCGCTCAGGCGGGGGCGGCGACGACCCGCGCGGCGGCCGGGTCGAGCGTGGCGCCGGCGGGCACCAGGGCGACCAGGCTGGCCGGCAGCCGCACCGGCCGCACGTCGCGGTAGCCGAGCGTGCCCAGCACCTCGCCGCCGGCGAGGACGTAGCGTCGGCCCAGGTCGGTGACCACGGAGACCGCGCCGCCGGTCGCACCGGGCGCCGCGACCGCCTCGACCACCGCGCCACGGCCCGGCTCCACCACGACGTGGTCGGCGCGCACCCCACCCCCGGCCGCCGGGACGGTGCGCGGCGCGGCGGCGAGGTCGGGCAGCCGTACGCCGAGCCGGACCTCCGTGACGCCGCCGTCGTCGCCCACCCGGGCGCAGAGCCCCGCCCCGTCGGAGGCGGCCAGCCGGGGCGGCCCGGTCGGCGGGGCCGTGGGCCCCGTCGGGGCCAGGTCGGGCAGCTTGGGCAGCGCCGCGAACCGCCCGAGCGTGATCGGCTCCGGCTCGCCCTGGCCGGTGCGGGCCAGCAGCAGGCCGGCCTGCAACTCGGTGATGCCGGCCAGGCCGTCCCGCAGCGCGACGGCGTACTGCCGGCCACCGCCGGAGTTGCGCACCAGGTAGACGTCGCCGATCCGCGCCCCGGACACCCGCGCGGAGCGCTCCCCCTCGGCCGGCAGGGCGAGCGGGGCGAGGTCGGCGCCGGCGGGCAGGCTGTTGAGCAGGGCCGGGGCCGCCGGGACCGCCCGGGCCCGGGTGGCCGCCAGGGCGGCCAGCACCCGGTTGGTGTCGCGCACCAGGTAGCGGCGCTGGTGCCAGACGAGGTGCAGCCCGCCGTCGGGGTGGCGCAGCAGCAGCGCGTCCTCGCCGAGGGCCCGGCCGCCACCGGCGGTCACGCCGATCAGCAGCGCCGAGCGGGGCGTCGTCCGGTCGGCCTCGCCGGCGGCGGAGCAGACCGTCCACGGCGCGGTGGAGAGCCGGTCCCTGGCGGGCAGCGAGTCGGGGGCGTCGGCGATGCCCAGCGGCAGCCCGCGCGGCACCCCGTCGATGGCGCGACGGGAGACGAGCACCGTCTTCGGCCGCTCGGCACCGATGATCAGCAGGGCCGAGGCGTAGTTGAGCACCGGGTGCAGCTTCTCCTCCCGGTAGACGAACCGGGCCCCGGACTCCTTCTCCACGATCACCGCGCCCGGGTCGCGCCACGTGCTGCCGCCCCCGGTGAAGAGGCCGTAGAGGGCGAAGCCGCCCAGGCCGATGGCCGCGACCAGCACGCTGGCCAGGCCGGCGCCCGCGAGCCGCCGGAACGGCGACTGCGCCGGGTCGGTCTCCCGCATCACCAGGGCGGCGACGGCCCGCTGGACGGTGAACTGGTACGAGTGCAGCTGGTCCTGCCGCGACGGCATCGCATCCCTTCCGATGGGCGGTCGGGGCACAGGATAAGCGTTGCGTCGATGCCCCGAGGCCCCTGCGTCGCGGCACCGGGATTCCCGGTGCCGGGCCCCGCCGGAGCGACCAGGATCACCGCGCGGACGCGGACGCCTCTCGCCTGAGGGGATAGCATGGGCACGTACGGGTACCCCCCGGGGTATGCCGGGAGAGAGCGAGGAGGCGCGTGGTGAAGCTGCGACCCGAGATGACGAGCGAGGCCCTGACCCGCCTGAAGCGGGCCCGGGGTCAGCTCAACGCGGTCATCGAGATGATGGAGACCGGCCAGGACTGCCGCGAGGCGCTGACCCAGCTCGCGGCGGTGTCGAAGGCGATCGACCGGGCCGGCTTCAAGATCATCGCCTCCGGCATGCGGCACTGCACCGCCGCCCGCGAGCGGGGCGACTCCCCGGAGATGACCGAGGAGGAGCTGGAGAAGCTCTTCCTCGCCCTCGCCTGACCACCACCGGAAGAAACGCACCGCACACGTTGCGTGACAGCGACGTGTGCGGGTAGACAGATTGCACACGTCACCACCCCCGACGTGTGTCCGCCGCATACCCCCCGGGGTATCTGATCCCACAAGGAGCACGGCAATGGCAGTTGAGGTGTCCGTCATCGCGACGTCCTCGCTCGGCGACCGCAGCTACCTGGCCTCCGACGGCACGGTGGCGATCGTGGTCGACCCGCAGCGCGACATCGACCGGATCCTGTACCTCGCGGGCGAGAAGGGCGTACGCGTCACCCACGTGGTGGAGACCCACATCCACAACGACTACGTCTCCGGCGGCCTGGAGCTGGCCCGGCTGACCGGGGCCCGCTATTTCGTCGCCGCGGACGACGAGGTCGACTTCGACCGGACGCCGGTCGCCGACGGCGACACCGTGCCCGTCTCCGGCGCGCTGCGGCTGCGGGTGCTCGCCACGCCGGGACACACGTTCCACCACCTGTCGTACGTGCTCGAGGAGGCCGACGACTCCGGCTGGCGCCCGGTCGGCGTCTTCACCGGCGGCTCGCTGCTCTTCGGCACCACCGGGCGCACCGACCTGCTCGGCGGGGAGCACGCCCACGAACTCGCCCACCACCAGCACGCCTCGGCCCGGCGCCTGGCCGACCTGCTGCCCGACGGCGCCGAGGTGTGGCCGACCCACGGCTTCGGCAGCTTCTGCTCCGCCAGCCAGGCCGACGCGCCCGAGTCGACGATCGGCCGGGAGAGGCGGGCGAACCCCGTGCTGCGACTCGCCGCCGACGAGTTCGTCACCGAGACCCTCGCCGGGCTCGACGCCTACCCTGCGTACTACGCCCACATGGGGGTGGCGAACCTCGCCGGCCCGGCGCCGGTGGACCTCACCCCGGTCGCCCGGGCCGACGCCGCCGCGCTGCGGGAGCGGATCGCCGCCGGCCAGTGGGTCGTCGACCTGCGCCACCGCAAGGCGTACGCCACGTCGCACCTGGCGGGCACGGTCGCCCTCGGACTCGACGGCCCGATGTCGACCTGGCTCGGCTGGCTCATCGACTGGGGCGCACCGCTCACCCTGCTGGCGGAGACCGAGGAACAGGTCGCCGACGCCCAGCGCGAACTGGTGCGCATCGGCATCGACCGGCCGGCCGCCCAGGCCACCGGCGACCCCGACCGGTGGTCCACCGGGCCGGGACAGCTCCGCGAGCTGCGGATGGCCGACTTCCCCGCGCTGGCCGCCGCCCGGGCCGGCGACACCCCGGCGGGGCTGCCCGCCCCGGACGTGGTGCTCGACGTCCGGATGACCAACGAGTGGACCGCGGGTCACGTCGAGGGCGCCGTGCACGTACCCCTGCCCGACCTGCCCGGGCGCCTCGCCGAGCTGCCCGCCGGCACCGTCTGGGTGCACTGCGGCTCCGGCTACCGGGCCACCGCCGCCGCCTCGCTGCTGGCCAACGCGGGCCGCGAGGTCGTCGTGATCGACGACAAGTTCGGCCGGGCCGAAGCCGCCGGGGTCGCCATGAGCCCCGGCGACGCCTGACCGACCCCGCACCGCCGACCCCTGCGTACGCGCCGGGCCGCCACCGGTCGTCCGCACGGCCCTGTGCGCCCGCCGCCGAGCGGCGCCGGGCCGGTTCACCCTGCCCTTCCACGGGCGATCGAGCACTGAACGAGGAGAGATGACCACTTCACCGGGCGCCCCGCCCACCCTCGACGCCGCCACGCTGCGCGAGCTGATCGACTCCGGCCGCGCTCCGCGCATGCTGGACGTGCGCACCCCCGCGGAGTTCGGGACGGCCCACGTACCCGGCACCTACAACGTGCCGCTCGACGTGCTCAGGGAGCACCGCGAGGAGCTGCGGCGGCACCTCGACGAGACGGTGGTGCTCATCTGCCGCTCCGGGGCCCGCGCCACCCGGGCCGGGCAGGCCCTCGCTGACGTCGGGCTGCCCGACCTCAGGATCCTCGACGGCGGGATGACCGCGTGGCAGGCCGCCGAGGGACCGGTCCGACGGGGCACGCCCCGCTGGGAGCTGGAGCGACAGGTACGCCTCGTCGCCGGCTCGATCGTCCTGCTCAGCGTCCTCGGTTCGGTGTTCGTACCCGGCCTGAAGTGGGTCGCCGGCCTCATCGGCGCCGGCCTCACCTTCGCCGCCGTCACCGACACCTGCGCGATGGGCATGCTGCTCGGCAGGCTCCCCTACAACCGCGGCGCGAGCTGCGACGTGGAGACCATCATCGGTCGACTGGGAGACCACCCGACGCCCCGGCCCCTGCCGTGACCGGCAGCCTCGCGCTGACCGTCGCGCTGGCCGTCCTCATCGGGGTGAGCCTCGGCCTGCTCGGCGGTGGCGGGTCCATCCTCGCCGTGCCGCTGCTGGTCTACGTGGCCGACCTGCCGGCCCGCGAGGCGATCGCCACCTCGCTGCTCGTCGTCGGGGTGACCAGTGCCGTCGGCGCGCTGCCGCACGCCCGGGCCGGCCGGGTCCGGTGGCGCACCGGCCTGCTCTTCGGTGCCGCGGGCATGGCCGGCGCGTACGGCGGCGGACGCCTCGCCGCGTTCGTTCCGCCCGCCGTCCTGCTCGCCGGCTTCGCCGTCATGATGATCGCCACCGCGACGGCCATGCTTCGGGGCCGGCACGACGGCCCCGGGCGGCAGCGGCGTGAGCTGCCCGTGGCGCGGGTGCTCCTCGACGGCGTCGTGGTCGGGCTGGTCACCGGGCTGGTCGGCGCGGGCGGCGGGTTCCTGGTGGTGCCGGCCCTCGCGCTGCTGGGCGGCCTGCCGATGCCGGTCGCCGTCGGCACCTCCCTCGTGGTCATCGCGATGAAGTCGTTCGCCGGGCTGGCCGGCTACCTGTCCACCGTCGACATCGACCCGGGCCTGGCCACCGCCGTCACCGCCGCGGCCGTGCTCGGCAGCCTGGCCGGCGGCCGGCTGGCCGGACGCGTCCGCGAGGACGTGCTGCGCCGGGCGTTCGGCTGGTTCGTCGCGGCGATGGGCGTGTCCGTCCTGGCCGGGCAACTGCCCGCACAGCTGCGGACGGACCCCCTGCTGTGGGCCGTCGCCCTGGTGACAGCGGCGACGGCGGCTACGGCGGTCGCGGTCGTGCGGCGCCGCCGCCGCTTCGGCCGACCCGACCACCGGGACCGGCCCGACCATCGGAGCCCACCCGACCGGCGGGACCGGCCCGACCATCAGAGCCCACCCGACCGGCGGGACCGGCCCGACCATCAAAGGCCACCCGACCAACGGGACCGGCCCGACCATCAGAGCCCACCCGAGCGTCGGGACCGGCCCGACCGGACGTAGCGGGATCGGTCCATCGGACAGGCAGACCCGGCTGCCTCGGCCCTGACGCGCACCTGCTTGTCCTGCGGCTCGGGCACCGACTCCATCCGCAGCGCCCGTTCCGTCAGGTGCAGCCGTCCGGCCAGCATGTCCGCCACCGCGCGCCCCATGCCCGGCCCCCGGTCGGGTGGCCCTCGACGGGTGGGCATACCCGGCCGGGCGAAAGGAATGGCGTGCCGGCCGCCGGGGCCCGGGGCGGCGGCGGGTAGCATCCGGGCCCGTGGGCGTGCGATTCGAGGAACTGGCCTGGCGGGAGACCCCGATCGGCCTCATCAGCCTGCGCCGGCGCCGCGACCCGGCGCTCGACGTCGAGGTGTACGAGGTCAAGCTCGACGACGAGTACCTGATGTCCAGCCTCTTCCCCGTCGCGGAGATCGAGCTGGCCCGGCTGGGCCTGGCTCCCCTGTCCAGGGAGGGGCTCGACGTGGTCGTCGGCGGCCTCGGCCTCGGCTACACCGCCCGCACCGTGCTCGCCGACGAGCGGGTCGGCTCGCTGCTGGTGGTGGAGGCGATCGAGGACGTCATCGACTGGCACCGCCGGGAGCTGCTGCCCTTCGCCGCCGGGCTGGCCGCCGACCCGCGTACCCGGTTCGTGCGGGCCGACTTCTTCGCCGCGGTGGCCGACGGCACCGGCTTCGACCCGCAGGAGCCGGGGCGTCGGTTCCACGCCGTGCTGCTCGACGTGGACCACTCGCCACGCAACGTGCTGCACCCCGGCCACGCCCCCTTCTACACCCCCGAGGGCCTGCGCCGGCTCGCCGCGCACCTGCACCCCGACGGGGTGTTCGCCCTCTGGTCGGACGATCCGCCCGATGCCGACTTCGAGGCCGTCCTCGCCGAGGTGTTCCGCACCGCGCGGGCGCACGTCGTCCCGTTCGCCAACCCGCTGACCGGCGGGCAGTCGGCCAACACCGTCTACGTCGCCCAGCGCTGACGCGGTCACCGGACGCCCCGGACGGGCGGCGACCGGAACGCTGCGCCGCCTGAGCGAGAGCCGCGGAAACGGACGGCCCCGCTGCCCCACCCGACGAAGGCCCACCGAACTGAACATCGGGACACCGCGCCTGCTCGGAACGGACGTTGCCGCCCGCACCGCCGACATCCACTCGCGATCTTGGACAGTTGTCGTTACGCGGGAACGACAACTGTCCAAGATCCACCCTGTCGGCCGGCAGCGGAGCGGCCGCGCCGGACGGCCCCGGCGGTGGCGACCGTGCCGGGCCCCCTCGGACGCCAGTCAGTCGAGTGGTCGGCGGACCGTCGCGGAAGATGTCGGCGGACCGTCGCGGAGGATATCCGCGGACCGTCGCGGAGGATATCCGCGGACCGTCGCGGAGGATATCCGCGGACCGTCGCGGAGGATGTCGGCGGACAATCGCGGAGGATATCCGCGGACCGTCGCGGAGGATATCCGCGGACCGTCGCGGACCTCCGGGCGTGCTCCCGTACCGCCGGCTTCCGGGCGGCGCTGGACGCGGTGCCGGCCGACGCGACGGCCCGGACCACGACGGTGAGGTCAGCGAAAATGGTCCGTCACCGGCGTGCCGCGCGGACTTCGCCCGTCGCGGCGGCATGGCCGGGTGCGGGCCGGGAAGGCAGCGGGCCAGGCCGCGCCGCGCGGCCGGAGTCACGGGAGGTGGACATGCGGGCCATGCTCTGGGCCGTCGGCGTCGTCGCCGGCGCGCTCATCCTGCTCGGGCTGCTGCTGGAGGCGGTCCGCTGGCTGGTGATCATCGGCGTGGTGGCGCTGGTCGCGGTCGTCGTCATGGGGGTGGTCAAGGGCCGGCGGGCGGTGCGCCATTCCGCCGGGCACCGCTGACGTCGAGCGCGGCGGCCAACTCCTCGTCGTAGGTCGCGAGCGGGCGCCCGTCGGCCGCATAGGCGACCAGCCGGCCGTGGGCCATGGTCGCCGACCGGAACGAGAACGTCCGGGGGCCCGGGTAGGGCGCGAGCAGCGGAATGACCCGGGGCGGGCCACCGGGGGCGGAGTGGTATTCCAGCCGGGTGACGGCGGGCGACACCACCCCGTTGACGCGGACCTTGGTCTTCTCCCTGCGGGTGCCGAAGGTGACCGGCGCGTCCGTGCCGTACGCGGCGCACTGCGCCGGGCCCCGGCAGACGAAGAAGTAGCGCGGGTTGGCGACGTCGGAGAGCGCGTACGCCTTGAAGGTCGGATCGGCGCCGGCGGGCAGCGGCTGCACGGCGAAGAACGCCACGGCCAGCGCGGCGGTCGTGCCCACCCGCAGCCAGCCCCGCCCCGCCGGGGTCCGTCGGCCCGCGCTGGCCGCGGCCAGCGCCGCCCCGCCAAACCCGGCGAGGCAGAGCACACCGACGCCGAGGGCCCGGGCGTTCTCGAGGAGGAACTGCACCCCGGACGTGGTCGAGACCGGCCTGAGCGCCACCCCCAGCGAGACCACCATGGTCACCAGCAGGGCGCCGCCGGCGACCCGCCGGGCGACCCCGTCGGCCCCGATCAGCAGCATCGCCGCCAACACCGGCCAGATCTGGTGGTGCGTCCAGGACACGGGGGACGCGGCGACGGTCGCGCAGCCGACGAGCACGGCGGCGTGGCCGGGGCGCCCGTGTGCCGCCAGGTGCCGTGCCCGCAGCAGGGCCACCGCGCAGACGACGGCCACCAGAGCCGCCCAGAGCAGCGGGAGCAACGCCTGGTCGAGGCCGAGGCGCAGCAGCATGCCGTGCACCGACTGGTTGCCCAGCGAGGCCAGGTTGCCGATCCGGGACGTGTTACGCACCGCCTCGGTCCAGTACGTCCAGCTCTCCGCCGGGAGAACCACCGCGCCCAGCGCGGCGCAGGCCAGGAACGTGACGACGGCCCGCCCGGCGTCCCGGTAGCGGCCCGTGACGAGGAAGTAGACCACGAACAGCAGCGGGGTCAGTTTGATCGCGGCGGCCACCCCGACGAGCACGCCCCGCAGCCGGGCCGGGGGGACGCCCATGCCGTCGAGCAGCGCGAGCAGCACGATGAAGACGCTGACCTGGCCGAAGCGCAGGTTGCTCTGCACCGGCGCGGAGAGCATCAGGGCGCAGGCGACGGCCGGCACGACCAGGTGCCGCCGGGGCCCGCCGACCAGCACGCGGCCGACCGGCACCGCGATGGCGACCACCGCGAGGCAGGTCAGCGCCAGCCAGGCCCCCTGCACGACCCCCTCGGCGACGGCCGCGACCGGCCAGAGCACGAGCGCGGCGAACGGCGGGTAGGTGAAGGGGCCGCCGTTCTCGGCGGCGAACTCGTACAGCGGCCGACCGGCCTGCAGGTGCAGCAGTGCGCCACGATAGATGTGCAGGTCGGAGAGGCGGTCGGGGCGGAGCGTGACGAGCGCCGACGACCCGGCGGCGAGCAGGACGAACACCGACCACAGCGCCACGACCCGTCGATCCCGCACCGTCGGAGTCTACGGCCGGGGCCGGTCGGACGGGGGGACCCCACCACTACCTACGCGACCGTAGGTTACCGTTAAGTAGGAAGTGGTCCGGCGCGGGCGGAGGAGAGACATGGACCTGAGTGCCGAGCGGCCCTGGCTGCGCAGCTACGCCCCGGGCGTGCCGGCGACCGTGGCGCCGTCCGACGAGTCGCTCGTCGACCTGCTGCGCGGGGCCGCCCGCCGGTTCGGCTCCCGGGTCGCGCTGGACTTCTTCGGCGCCACCACCACGTACGCCGAACTGGACGACCAGGTGGGCCGGGGGGCCGAGGCGCTGCGCCGGCTCGGCGTCGGCCGCGGCGACCGGGTGGCGCTGGTGCTGCCGAACTGCCCGCAGCACGTGGTCGCCTTCTACGCCGCGCTGCGGCTCGGCGCGGTGGTGGTGGAGCACAACCCGCTCTACACCGCGCAGGAGCTCACCCGGCAACTCGCCGACCACGGCGCCCGGGTCGCGGTGGTCTGGGACAAGGTGGCCCCCCTCGTCCGCGACAGCGCGGGCGCGACAGCCGTCGAGACCGTGGTCGCGGTCGACCTCACCCGGGCCCTGCCCCGGCGCAAGCGCTGGGCGCTGCGGCTGCCGCTGGCCCGGGCGCGGGCCACCCGCGCGGCGATGACCGGGCCCGCGCCCGGAGCGCTGTCCTGGGAGCGGCTGGTGGCCGAGGCCGGCCCGCTAGCCGCCGCGCACCCCGCCCCCGGGCCGGACGACACGGCGCTGTTGCAGTACACGGGCGGCACCACCGGCACGCCGAAGGGCGCCATCCTGAGCCACCGCAACCTGCGGACCAACGCGGCGCAGGGCCGCGCCTGGGTGCCGGGCCTGCGCGACGGCGAGGAGACGGTGTACGCGGTGCTGCCGCTGTTCCACGCGTACGGGCTGACGCTCTGCCTCACCTTCTCGGTGGGCATCGGCGCCACGCTGGTGCTGTTCCCCCGCTTCGACCTGGACCAGACGCTGGCGGCGGTGCGTCGCCGGCCGCCGACCTTCCTGCCCGCCGTCCCGCCGATCTACGAGAAGCTCGCCACGACCGCCCGGGAACGCGGGATCGACCTCACCTCGGCCCGGTACGCCATCTCCGGCGCCATGGCGCTGCCCCCGGCGACGGTCGAGCTGTGGGAGTCGGTCACCGGCGGGCTGCTCGTCGAGGGCTACGGCATGACCGAGACCTCCCCCGTCGCGCTCGGCAACCCGGTCTCCCCCGCCCGGCGGCCGGGCACGGTCGGCGTGCCGTTCCCGTCCACCGACATCCGCATCGTCGACCCCGAGGACCCGTCGCGCGAGCGCGCCCCGGGTGAGGCGGGCGAGCTGCTGATCCGGGGGCCGCAGGTGTTCGCCGGCTACTGGAACCGCCCGGCGGAGACGGCCGCGGCGCTGCTGCCCGACGGCTGGCTGCGCACCGGGGACGTCGTGGTGGCCGACGCTGACGGCTTCGTCAGCGTGGTCGACCGGATCAAGGAGCTGATCATCACCGGCGGGTTCAACGTCTACCCGTCGGAGGTGGAGGACGCGCTGCGCCGCGTTCCCGGCGTCCGCGACGCCGCGGTGGTCGGCCTGCCCGGCGAGCACGGCGGCGAGGAGGTGGTGGGGGCGGTCGTCCTGGACGAGGGCGCCGAGCCGCCTGACGAGGCGAGCCTGCGGGCGGCGTGCCGGCGACACCTGGCCGGGTACAAGGTGCCCCGCCGCGTGGTCGTCGTCGAGGACCTGCCCCGCTCCCAGATCGGCAAGGTCCTGCGCCGCGAGGTCCGCGACCGGCTGCTCGCCGACGGCTGAGACGACCGGGCTCGGCGCCGGAATGGTGGGTGAGGCGGTGTCGTGGGCCGGGCGGTGCGGCGGCGGGCGGTGCGGATCGGGGCGGGCGGCTGGCAACCCGTCGGGCGGCATTCGTCCGCCGGCACCCGTCGAGCGGCCCCCCGTCGAGCGGCCCCCCGTCGGGTGGCACGGTCGCCCCGGCCGCCGCGCGGTCAGGCGACGGGCGGGCCGGCCCGCAGGACGCGCCGGGCCCGGCGGCGGTCGAGCCACCGTGGCTCGGGCGGGTCCGTCGGATCGACGCCGGTGGCCAGATCCAGCAGGATGAGCGCCCAGAAGCCGGCCGCGCTGAGCATGTTGCGGGCGCGGCCCGGCTCCGGCGCTCCCGGCGGCAGCACGACCTGCGCCCACCGCCAGGCCACCCAGGCGATCTCCCGGTCCGGGTGGTGCCGTCCGGAGCGGCTGAGCAGCCGGACCTCGCGTCGCGCGGGAGCCGGCAGCCGCCACCAGCGCCGCAGGGTCTCCAGCCGGTCCTCGGCTCCGTCTGCGGGCGGCGGGGCGGTCACGTCACCGGGGCTCATGGCTGGCAAGGATAGGCGGGCCGCGCACCGACGGTCCCGGCGGGACAGCGCTCCCCGCGGGGGCGGCGGTACCGGCGAGGCGGGTCAGAACCAGTCGTCGCGCATCTCCAGCGTGGTCCGGTCGAGGCTGTCCAGCAGGTCGAACTGCGGGCCGGTGCGGGGCAGCTCGTGCCGGAAGAAGTACCGGGCGGCCTGCCGCTTGCCGGCGTGCAGGTCGGCGTCCGGGCCGTCGCCGGGGCCGCCGGCCGCCTCGACGACGAGAAGCTGCTCCAGCCACATCCACGCGATCACCACGTGGCCGACCGCCTCCAGGTAGACGCTGGCGTTGGCCAGCGCCACCTCCGGATCGCCGGTGCTCCACAGTCGCCGGGTGACCAGGGCGACCCGGTCGAGGGCGGCGCCGAGCGGGGCGGCCAGCTCGGCGGCCTCGCCCCCGGCCTGCCACGCGCGGGTGGTCGTGGCCCGGACCGTCTCCACCAGCAGCGCCAGCCCGGCCCCGTTGCGCATGGTGACCTTGCGCCCCAGCAGGTCCAGCGCCTGGATGCCGTGGGTGCCCTCGTGGATCGGGTTGAGCCGGTTGTCGCGCCAGTGCTGCTCGACGTCGTAGTCGCGGGTGTAGCCGGAGCCGCCGTGCACCTGGATGGCCAGGTCGTTGGCGGCCAGGCACCACTGCGACGGCCAGCTCTTCGCGATCGGGGTGAGCACGTCCAGCAGCAGCCGCGCCCGCTCCCGGTCCGCCGCCTCCGGCGCGGTCTTCTCCTCGTCGAGCAGCCGGCCGCAGTACAGGACGAGCGCCAGGGCGCCCTCCACGTAGCTCTTCTGCGCCAGCAGCATCCGTCGCACGTCCGGGTGGGCGACGATGGGCACCTGCGGCGTGGCCGGGTCCTTGTCGGCCAGCGGTCGGCCCTGTGGCCGCTGGCGGGCGTACGCGAGGGACTTGAGGTAGCCGGTGTAGCCGAGGGCGGTGGCGCCGGCACCCACCCCGACGCGCGCCTCGTTCATCATGTGGAACATCTGCGCCAGGCCCTGGTGCGGCTCGCCGACCAGGTAGCCGACCGCGCCGGGGCGCCCGCCGGGCCGGTGCACGCCCTCGCCGAAGTTGAGCAGCGTGTTGGTGGTGCCCCGGTAGCCCATCTTGTGGTTGAGGCCGACCAGCACGACGTCGTTGCGGGCGCCGAGCGCGCCGTCCTCGCCCAGCAGCACCTTCGGGACGATGAACAGCGAGATCCCCTTGACCCCGGGCGGGCCGCCGGGGATCCGGGCCAGCACCAGGTGGACGATGTTCTCCGACAGCTCGTGGTCGCCGCCGGAGATCCACATCTTGGTGCCGTGCAGCCGGTACGTCCCGTCGTCCTGCGGCTCGGCGCGGGTGGTGATGTCGGCGAGCGAGCTGCCGGCCTGCGGCTCGGACAGGCACATCGTGCCGAAGAAGCGCCCCTGCACCATCGGGCGGACCCAGGTGTCGATCTGCTCGGGGCTGCCGTGCGCCAGCAGCAGGTTGGCGTTGCCGAGGGTCAGCAAGGGGTACGCCGAGGTGCCGGCGTTGGCGGCCTGGAGCCAGGCGAAGCAGGCGGCCCGTACGACGTGCGGTAGCTGCATGCCGCCGACGGACGCGTCCATGCCGGCGCCCAGCAGCCCGGTCTCGGCGAAGACGTCGAGGGCCTGCTTGACCTGCGCGATGGTGTGCACCCGGCGGCCGTCGAAGGTGGGCTCGGCGAGGTCGGCGGCCCGGTTGTGCGGGGCGAACCGCTCGGCGGCGACCCGCTCGGCGAGTTCCAGCACGGCGTCGAAGGTCTCCCGGGAGTGCTCGGCGTAGCGGTGCCGCGCGGTCAGCCGGGTCACGTCCAGCCAGTCGTGCAGCAGGAAGCGCAGGTCGCGACGGGAGAGCAGGGTGGACGACACGGGTCTCCTTCCGTCGACGGGCGGGCCGTCGGCCGCGGCGCGGCCCGGCGACGCCCTCGCGCAGGTCATCCTGTCTGATCCGGCCCGCCACCGCACCACCCGACGCCGCCTCATCGGGGCGGCCCGGGGCGGTGGCGCGGCAACGCCGCCGGGCCACCGGCCGGCCCGTCCGGTCGGGACGAAGCGCGCCACCGGCGCCCGCGGCAACCCGCTGGCGGCCCGCGTCCGTCCCCCACCACCGGCGCCTGCGGCCCCCGCGCTGGCGGCCCAGGTCCGTGCCCCCGCCACCGGCGCCCGCCGCCCCCGCGCTGGCGGCCGCGTCCGTGCCCCCGTTACCGGCGGCGGCGCGGACGGCTGCTGTCGGGGTGGGCGGAGCGGGGCATCAGACCGCAATCCGGACAGGTTCTTGCCATATCGATAGACGGATCCCTATCCTCGCTGGAAAGCGCTTTCCGGGCATGGGCGACGGCACCACGACAGGCGGAACGGGCGGGAGCACGGTCACGGCGGCCTCGCGGCCGACGACCTCGACGGTCGAGGCCGGGCGGAACCGCCGACCCGCTCCGCATCGAGAAGAGCACCCCCACAGCCGGGTCGACGAGCGAGCCGTCCGGCGGCCGGCGACACGTCGGCAGCCTCGACGGCCCCGCCGACCGGATCACGGCACGTGACAGCAACACCCGGCATTTCATACGAAGGTGAGGCGAGGATGAGACGACCAGTCGCACTGCGACTCCAGGTGGCACTGGCCACGACAGCCGTCGGGGCCGCGATCGGCGTGGCGGCCCTGCCGATGCAGCAGGCGTCGGCAGCCGCCGGCGCCGCCACCGGTTACGCGACCCAGAACGGCGGCACGACCGGCGGCGCGGGCGGGCAGACGGTACGGGTCAGCACGGGCACCGGGATCCACACGGCCCTCTGCACCCGGGCCAGCAGCAGCACCCCGATCATCATCGAGGTGCAGGGGACCATCAACCACGGCAACACGGCCAAGGTGTCGGGCGACAGCTGCAACACCGCCGCCGGCGTGATCGAGCTCAAGCAGATCAGCAACGTCACGATCATCGGGGTCGGCAGCGGAGCCGTCTTCGACCAGCTGGGCATCCACATCCGCGACTCCAGCAACATCATCATCCGGAACGTGACGGTCCGGAACGTCAAGAAGTCGGGCTCGCCCACGTCCAACGGCGGTGACGCCATCGGCATGGAGAGCACCGTCCGCAACGTCTGGGTCGACCACGCCACCCTGGAGGCCTCGGGCGGGGAGTCGGAGGGGTACGACGGCCTCTTCGACATGAAGGACAACGTCCAGTACGTGACGCTGTCGTACAGCATCCTGCGCAACTCCGGCCGGGGCGGCCTCATCGGGTCCAGCGAGAGCGACCGCTCGAACGGCTTCGTCACGTTCCACCACAACCTGTACGAGAACATCGACTCCCGTACGCCCCTGCTGCGCGGCGGCATCGCGCACATCTACAACAACCACTACGTGAGCCTCCACGAGTCCGGCATCAACTCGCGGGCCGGGGCCAGGGCCAAGGTGGAGAACAACTACTTCCGGAACTCCAAGGACGTCCTGGGCACCTTCTACACCAGCGAGGCCGGTTACTGGCAGGTCGCCGGCAACGTCTTCGACAACGTGACCTGGTCCAGCCCTGGCAGCGACAACAACCCGGCCGGCCCGAACCCGGTGTCCAACACCAGCGTCAGCATCCCGTACTCCTACAGCCTGGACGGGGCTGCCTGCGTGCCGGACGTCGTCCGCCAGACGGCGGGCGCCAACACGGGCCTGCGGGAGTCGAACGGCAGCTGCTCGCCGCAGACGCCGGCACCGACGCCGACCACCCCCACGCCGGGGCCGACCACCAGCCCCACGCCCGGGCCCACCAGCAGTCCCACGCCGGGACCGACCCAGCAGCCCGGCGGACCCAACCTCAGCATCGGGGCCGGCTCCGACGGCTCCAGCAAGGCCGACGGCACGAGCTACGGCAACGTGCGCGACGGCAGCCTGAGCACCCACTGGTCGCCGTCCGGCGCGACCGGCGACATCTCGATCAAGTGGGGCTCCGCCACCAGGGTGGCCCGGGTCGTCATCCGCGAGCCGTCGGGCACCCAGGGCAGCATCGGGTCCTGGCAGCTCGTCAACCACGGCACCGGCGCCGTCCTGGCCTCCGGCAGCGGGGCGGGCGTCATCACCTTCTCCGCGACGTCCCTCACCAAGATCACGTTCAGGATCACCGGCTCGAGCGGCGCGCCGAAGGTCGCCGAGTTCGAGACCTACGCCAGCTAGTTGCCAGCTCCCGCTGCCGTCCGGGACCGGCGACCCGGTCCCGGACGGCAGCGGCGACCCCCGTCCCGGACGGCAGCGGCGACCCCCGTCCCGGGCGGCAGCGGTGACCCGGTTCCGGACGGCAGCGGCGACCCCCGTCCCGGACGGCAGCGGTGACCCGCCCGGCGTCGGCGCGGCAAGCGCGGCCGCCACCGGTCCCCCGGCAGCGGGCGACGGGCGACGAGGCGACGAGGCGACGAGGCGACGAGGTCAGGCCACCTCGGCGAGCAGGCCGTCGACGAGGTCGCGCGGCAGCCCGTGGGTGTCGTGCAGATCGCGGTAGTCCGCCTCGGTCAGCGGTCCCCGGGACCGGCGCCGGGAGACCACCGGCCGCCCGCGCCGCAGCAGCTCCCGGAACCGCCGTTCCTCGCCGGCGAACACGTCCCGCACCTCGTCCACGCCGACGGGCTGCCGGAACCCGTCGAGGGTGTGCCGTACCGGCCCGGCCGGCAGGTCGGACAGGGTCCTGGACGCGTCGTCGCGCCACAGCGTGGTGAGCGTCCGGCGCAACAGCCGGCGCAGCACGTAGCCGCGGCCGGTGTTCGAGGGTCGTACGCCGTCGCCGACCACCGCCACGCCCGTACGCAGGTGGTCGCCGACCACGCGCAGCGACCCGTCGCGCAGGCCCCACACGTCGGACACGCCGCGCACCCACGGCACGAAGCCCTCGCCCTCGTGGACCGAGCGGTGCCCGCGCAGTACCATCTCCAGCCGTTCGAGGCCCATCCCGGTGTCCACGTTGGGTTGCCGCAGCGGCGTCAGCCGGCCGTCGGGGTGCCGGTGGTAGCGCATTCCCACGTGGTTCCAGACCTCCATCCACCGCTCGTCGGTGCCGGGGGTGCCGTGGGGCGGGCCGTCGCCGGTCCAGACGAAGATCTCGGTGTCTGGTCCGCAGGGCCCGGTCGGGCCGTTGGACCACCAGTTCTCCTCCCCGGTCAGCTCCACGGGCACGCCCAGCTCACCCCAGGTGCGCAGCGAGGGCTCGTCGGGGCCGACCCGGTCGTCGCCGCCGAAGACCGTCACGTGCATCCGGTCGTGCGGCACGCCGAAGCCGTCGCGCAGCAGCTCGTAGCCCCACCGCAGGCTGCGGGGCAGGTCGTAGTCGCCGAGCGACCAGGAGCCCAGCATCCGGAACAGGGTCAGGTGGGTGGAGTCGCCCACCTCGTCCAGGTCGGTGGTGCGCAGGCAGCGCTGCACGTTCACCAGCCGCCGGCCCAGCGGGTGGGGCCGACCCTCCAGGTAGGGGGTCAGGGCGTGCATCCCGGAGGTGGTGAAGAGCACCGGGTCGCCCGGCGGCGGGATCAGGGAGCCGTCGGGCACGAGTTCGTGGCCCCGCTCGCGGAAGAAGTCGAGGAAGGTGCGGCTGATCGGGTCGTACGTCATGGCGGTGGCCTTTCCGGGTGGGACGACCGGAAAGGGTCCGCCGCCGGACGACCGGCGGGCCGACGGGAACGAGAAAGCCGGCGGACCGTTTCCGGTCGCCGGCGGGTGATGGTGAGGTCAGGCGGCGGCGACCGACGAGCGCGAAGCTCGCGCGGCCGCGGCGGCGAAGGGGTGCCTGATCTCCATGCCCTGACTGTACGGGGACGCCGCGCCGCCGCCCAGCGCGTTTCGCGGCGGGCGGCGGCGTCGGCGGCGGGTCAGACGCCGGACGTGGCGAGCACGGGCGCGGGACGGTCGTCGACCGGGCGGGGCGCCTTCCGGTTCGGCAGCGACAACCGGACGACCTTCCTCCACGCGGAGAAGACCTGCCGGGGCAGCGAACCGGTGGTGTACTTCAGCCCGTAGCGGTCGAACAGGGCCCGCACCTCGGGGGCGACCTCCTGGTAGCGGTTGCTGGGCAGGTCCGGGAAGAGGTGGTGCTCGATCTGGAACGACAGGTTGCCGGTCATGATGTGCATCAGCCGGCTGCCGCTGATGTTGGCTGAGCCGAGCATCTGCCGCAGGTACCACTCGCCGCGGGTCTCGCCCTCGATCGAGCGCCGGGAGAAGGTCTCCACGCCCTCCGGGAAGTGCCCGCACATGATCACCGAGTGGCTCCACAGGTTGCGCAGGAGGTTGGCGGTGAAGGTGGCGGCCAGCGTGTGCAGGAACGAGGGCCCCGACAGCAGCGGGTGCACCACGTAGTCCTTGAGCACCTGCCGGCGGATCTTGCGGCCCACCGCCCGGGCCCGGGCCCGGAACTCGGGCTTCTTGTGCCGGCCCTTGCGCAGGTTGCGCCCCAGTTCCAGGTCGTACGCGGCGATGCCGTACTCGAAGAAGCAGGCGTTGATGAAGTTCCACAGCGGCTGACCCAGGTGGAACGGGTGCCACCGCTGGTCCTCGTCGACGCGCATGATGCCGTAGCCGAGGTCGTTGTCCTTGCCGAGGACGTTCGTGTACGTGTGGTGCAGCTCGTTGTGCGAGTGCTTCCACTGCTCGGCGGGCGAGACGTGGTCCCACTCCCAGGTGGTGGAGTGGATCTTCGGGTCGCGCATCCAGTCCCACTGGCCGTGCAGGACGTTGTGGCCGACCTCCATGTTCTCCAGGATCTTGGCCACGGTCAGGCCGGCCGTGCCCACGATCCAGGCGGGCGGGAAGAGGGAGAACAGCAGCACGACCCGGCTGCCCAGTTCCAGCTTGCGCTGCGTCGAGATGACCCGGCGGATGTACGCGGCGTCCCGCTCACCCCGGTCGGCGACCACCCGGGCGCGGATGGCGTCGAGTTCCCTGCCGATGGTCTCGATGTCCTCGGCGGTGAGGTGGGCGATCGGGTTGACGGGCTTGTTCTGAATCACGGTCACGTCAGGTACTCCGGGTCAGTGGTCGATGTCGCAGGGGCCGGCCGCCGCCGACACGCAGGTCTGGATGCGGACGCCGTCGCCGGGCACCGCCGTGGTCAGTTCCCCGTTGCGCAGGTCCCGAACCGCGCCCTGGCGCAGCGGCAGGACGCAGCCGAAGCAGATGCCCATCCGGCAGCCCGAGGGCATCAGCACCCCCGCGTTCTCGCCAGCGTCGAGCAGCGGGGTGGCGCCGTCGGCGTCGACGGTGACGCCCGAGCGGGCGAAGGTGACGGTGCCGCCCTCGCCGGGCGAGATGACAGTCGGCCGGAACCGCTCGGTGTGCAGCCGGTCGCCGCACCCCCCGGCCGTCCAGTGCTCCTCGAGGGCGTCGAGCAGGCCGAGCGGGCCGCAGGCCCAGGTCTCCCGGTCGAGGTGGTCGGGCACGAGGCGGTCGAGGTCGGCCACGGTGAGCAGCCCGTCGGTGTCGGTGTGCCGCTCCACCAGCCGGATCGCGCCCCGCGCGGCCAGGTCCCGCAGCTCGGCGCCGAAGATCACGTCGGCGGGGGTGGGCGCCGAGTGCACCACGACGACGTCGGCGTCGCCCACCACGCCGGCGCGCAGCATCCCCATCACGGGGGTGACGCCGCTGCCCGCGGTCACGAAGAGCACCCGGGCCGGCGGCCGGCCCGGCAGCACGAAGTCGCCCTGGGCCTGGTCGAGCTGGACCAGCGTCCCGGGTCGGGTCCGCCGGACGAGATGGTTGCTGACGACCCCGTCGGGGATGGCCTTCACGGTGACCGAGATCGGCCCGGCCCGGCGCGTGGGGGCCGAGGTGACCGAGTAGGCCCGCCACTGGCGTACGCCGTCGACGTCGACGCCGAGGCGGACGTACTGCCCGGGGGTGTGCCCGCGCCAGTCGCGGCCGGGCCGGATCACCAGCGTCGCCGCGTCGGCGGTCTCGGGGCGCACGGCGAGGATCCGGCCGCGCAGTTCGGCGCCGGAGCGCAGCGGGGCGACCATGTCGAGGTAGTCGTCGGGCAGCAACGGGGTGGTGACCGACGCGGCCAGCCGAAGGATCCGGCCCCGCAGGGCCGCCTTCCCGGAGGGGTTCGGGACGGTGGTGGTCATGATTCGATGGTCGCCGGCAGAATGGCATAAAATCTTGACCTGCGAAGGTGAACCGGACGAGTCTTTTTGTGCGGAGGGAACAAACGTGTCCGAACGCTCGGAGGCCACCCGGCGCGCGGCCCGCCTCGAGTTGGACGCCCGGGTGGCCGGCGCGCTGCACGACCGGCTGCCCTTGCTCGCCGAGCGCACGGTGACCGCCATCACCGCCGAGGTGCCCAGCTACTCCGGCGCCCTGACCGGCCAGATGCGCGAGAAGATCGAGACAGCGGTGCAGATCGCGCTCGGCACGTTCCTCCAGCTCATCGGCCGCTCCCAGGGCAGCGACCCGAGCACCCCGCTCGTCGGCGCGCTGGAGGCCGCGTACGCCCTCGGCAGCGGCGAGGCACGCTCCGGCCGGAGCGTGGACGCCCTGCTCGCCGCGTACCGCGTCGGCGCCCGGGTCTCCTGGCGGGAGATGTCCACCACCACCGTGCAGGGCGGATCGTCGGCCGCCACCGTCGCCGAGTTCGCCGAGCTGATGTTCGCGTACATCGACGAGCTCTCCGCCGCCAGCGTGGCCGGGCACGCCGACGAGCTGGCCAGCGCCGGCCGGGCCCGGCGACGCAACCTGGAGCGGCTCACCCAGCGGCTGCTCGCCGGGGAGCCCGAGGAGGCGCTGCTGCGCAGCGCCGAGCGGGCCGACTGGCCGCCGCCGCAGACCCTCACCGTCGTCCTGCTGCCCCGGGCCAGCCTCCGCGCGGCGCTCGCACGGCTGCACCCGCACACCCTGGAGAGCGGCGACGACCTCCCGGCGGGCGGGGCGGGCGAGGACCTGGCGGTGCTGCTGGTGCCCGACACGCACGGTGACCGGCGGCGGCAGCTCGCCCGGGTGCTGCACGGCCGCCACGCCCTGCTCGGCCCCGCCCGGCCCTGGGCCCTGGTCGCCTCCTCCTACCAGCGGGCGGTCCGGGCCCTGTCGCTCGGCCTGCGCCCGGCCGACGACGGGCCGGCGCTGGACACCGAGGAGCACCTGGCCGAGCTGGTGCTGAGCACCGACCCGGAAGGGCTCGCCGACCTGCGCGCCCGGGTCCTGGCGCCGCTCGCGTCGCTGCCGCCCGGCACCGCCGACCGGCTCGCCGAGACCCTGCGCTCCTGGCTGCTGCACCAGGGCCGGCGCGACGACGTGGCCGCCGACCTCTTCGTGCACGCGCAGACCGTCCGCTACCGGATGGGCAAGCTCCGCGAGCTGTACGGCGAGCGCCTGACCGACCCGGCGACCGTCCTCGACCTCACCCTCGCCCTGGCCTTCCCACCCCGGACCGAGGCCGACGACCCAGCCCTCTGACCGGACTGGCCACTCCCCTGCGTGTCGGACCGGTGACGCTCAGGTCAGATACCGGACAAACGCGTGCCACCCGTGCCGCCACGGTGCCACCCTGATCCTCCCCGCCCGCGATCACCCGCCCGGCCGCCGGACTCCGCCGATGGCCGCCCGGCTGACCGCCCGGCGGGGCGGACGGGGCCGCCTCCGGTACCGCGACGCCTTCCGCCAGGAGGCCGCCGGAGGCCCGGCGAGCGGGAGGACGGGCATGGCGTCGCACACGGGGGACGAGCCCGGGGCCGACCGGCCCGCCCCGGCCAGCGGGCCGGCCCGTCCCGGCGGCACCGGCCGGCTGCGCGACGCGCTCCGGACGACCCCGGCGCTGATCGTGCTCAGCGGCGCCGTACTGGTCGCCGCGCTGGCCGCCACCGCCGCCGTGGCCGTGCAGTCCCGCGCGTCGGCCACCACGCTGGGCGAGCGGTCCGCGGCGACCGCCGTGGGCACCAGCACGACCGCCCGGCAGATCTACCAGGGCCTCGCCGACGCGGACGTCGCCGCCAGCGCCGTCTTCCTGCTGCCGCCAGCCGAGGACCGACGGGCCCCGCTGGTGGCCGCCTACGACGCGTCCGTCCACGAGGTGGAGCGCACGCTGACCGACTCGATGGGCAACGCCGTCGGCGACCCGGACCGCCTCACCCGGCTGGCGACCATCGCCGCCCGGCTGAAGGTCTACCGCGACGTGGTGTGCGCCGCCCTGCGGGTCGCCGGTCCACTCTCCGCGACGGCCACGGGCAACCGGCAGCCCTGCCCACCGGCCGGGGCGGCGGAGCAGGCCGGGACGGGCAGTCCGGCGGCCCGCGCGGTGCTCGCCTCCGCCTACGCGCGGGAGGCGTCGCACTACATGTCCACCGAGCTGCTCACCGCGGCCCAGGGCCTGTGGAACTACGACACCAGGCTGCTGCTCGACGCCCGCGCCGACGCCCGCCCCTGGCTGGCCGCGTCCGTGCTGGTGCCGCTGGGGGCCCTCGCCGCCCTCGTGGTGGTGCAGGTGTGGCTGCGCCGGCGGACCCGGCGCCGGCTGAACGCGGGCCTGCTGCTGGCCTCGGTGGCCACCACGGCCGTGCTGGCCATGCTGGTCTCCTCGTGGTGGCACTGGCCGGACGCCGACCGGGGGTTCCCGGAACTGGAACGGGCGATCGACGCGCAGAGCGCCACCCAGCAGCGGCTCGGCGCCCTGCTGGCCGGCCGGGCCGACGTCTACCTGGGGCTCGGCGCGAGCGTCGACCCGGCCGGGCACAAGGCGGACTTCGACAGCCGGGACCTCTGCCTCGAGCCCGCCGGGGGGCGGGAACCACCGAAGGACCGGATCGACTGCACCGCCCTGGCGCGGGACGTCTGGCCGGCCCGCCAGATCAAGACGCCCAACGCGTTCCGCGACGCGGTCGGCACCGTGCTCGCCGAGGGATCGGCGGGCCGGGCGTTCGTCGCGGCGGAGGGCCACCTGCTGACCGAACTGACCACCCGCAACGAGGAGGTCACCCGGATGGTCGCCGGGCTGCCCGAGGCACGCCGCCACCTGGGCGGCCCAGCCGCCTGGGTCACCCTGCTCGCCGCCGCCGGTGTGGTGGCCGGGCTGCGCCAGCGCCACCTGGAGTACCAGTGACCACAGCCCGGCGGACCCCGACGCGGCCCCGGGTCGCGTCGCTCGCGCTCCTGGCGGCGCTGGCCGGGTGCGCCGGGCCGGCGGCACCCGCACCGGCGCCCCCCGCGCGGCCGCCGGGGGTGGCCACGACGCCGACCACCGACGCGACCGGCGGGGTCTGCCCGGTACGCCGCAGTCTCCCGCCCGACCCGACGCCCCCGCGCCAGATCCTCGACAAGGGCGAACTGGTCGCCGGCGTGGACCCGTCCGACGCCACCATGAGCCACTGGGACGCCAGCACCCAGCGGTTCGAGGGTTTCAACATCGAGCTGATGCTGGCGGTGGCCCGCGCCCTCTGGCCGGCCGACGACCCGCGCAACCGGCTGACCTTCAAGGCCGTGCCGCCCGGCCAGGGCGCCTTCGCCATGCTCGACAAGGGGGAGATCGACGTCGTCGCCACGTCGCTGACCGCGTCCTGCGAGCGGGCCCGGCGGGTGCTGTTCTCCAACGACTACCTCGACTCCGGGCAGACGGTGCTGGTCCGCAAAAACGCCGACGGCACGCCCGAGTTCGCGGGCATGGAACAGCTCGGCGGCCGGCGGGTCTGCGCCGCCACGGACACCACCTCGCTGGCGATGATCGCCGGCTACCGCACCGCGGGCGGCCTGCGGCCGGTCCCGGTGCACGCCCCGCACCCGGTCGACTGCCTGGTCATGCTGCGTCAAAAGCAGGTCGACGGGGTCAGCACCGACGACAACATCCTGCTGGGCTTCGCTCGGATGGCCCCGGACACGACGCTGGTGACCGAGGCGCCCCGGCCGGAGAGGCGGTCCTGCGACCAGCACCGGGACGAGGAATGCACCTGGTTCACCGACGAGCCGCACGCCTTCGCGTTCCGCCTCACCGACGGCCGGGAGCTGGTCGCGTTCGTCAACCACGTGCTGGCGCAGCCGCGTACGGCGGTGGTGTGGCAGCAGGCCCACGACCGGTGGCTCGCCGGCCACCGGGACCGGGGCATGCCGTCGCCCGGGCCGGTCACCACCGGGTGGCCGCCCCCCGACCCCGCGCCGGCCACCCCCCGGCCGGCCGACTGATGGGCGGTGGGCGGATGGCCGTGCGGGAACGCCTCGACGCCACCCTGGCCGCGCACGCCTGGGTCTGCGAGCACCTGCTCGACGTGCAGCAGCTGGTCACCGACGCCTTCCGGCAGCCCGACGGCCCGGCCGCCGCGCCCGCGCAGGAGGCCCGGGACCTGCTGCACCGGCTCGGCTGCCTGTCGCTGGCCCTCGACCGGCTGGTCGACGACCTCGACGGGATCGACCGGTCGACGGACGCGGGCGAGGAGGCCCTGGCCCGGCTGCTGACCGGCCCGTGCGAGGTCCGGTTCACCGCCGCCACCGGCGAGCCGGTGCAGGTGCAGGCGATGGACGTCCAGGAGATCCTGCTCGCGGCCCGCGAGCATGTGGCCCGGATCCGCCGGATCGTCGACGCGTACGGCCGGGACCGGCTGGCGGTCCGGGCGCAGCGGCTGCGTTCCTCGGTCGAGCGGCTCCGGCAGCTCGCGACGGAGGCCGCCGGCGAGGGGCTGGGCGACGGGACGGATCCCCTGGCGGCGCTCGCGCTCGACGGGCTGCTGGACCGGCTCACCGCCGCCGAGGCGGCGGGCCGTGGCCAGTGGTGGCGGGGGGACGTCCAGCCGGAACGCGACGACGGCTCGCTGCGGGCCGCCGTCGACCGCGCGGTCGAGCGGACCGACACCGCGCGGCGCCGGCTGCGCCGGGGCTGCCACGCGGAGCTGACCGGCCGGCTGGAGGCGTACCGGCAGAAGGCCGCCGACGAGGGCCGGGCAGAGCACCCGCGGGTCGAGCTGGCCTACCGGGAGGCACTGGCCGCACTGCGCCCCGACGCCTTCACCGTGACCGCCGCGAGCCGGGCGGTGCGGGCCTACCAGCAGGCCGTGAACGGGGGTACGCGATGACGGCGAGCCGCGGCTGCGCGGAACGCAACTGCCCCGGCACCGTCGACCAGGACGGGTTCTGCCGGCTCTGGGGGCACGAGTGCGTCGGGGCCGGCGCCGGGCTCAGCGCCCCCGGCGGGCCGGTCCCGGCCGCGGAGGTCGGCCCACGGCCGCTGCGCACGACGTCCCGGCCCTGGGAGCGACCGGCCGTGCTGCCGACCGCCCGGCCCCACGATCCCCTGACGGCGGTGGTGTCGCAGGCGGTCGTGCCCGAGCACTCCCGCTACTGCGGCAACACGAGGTGCCCCCGCCACCGCGGTCCCCGGCTGCCCCGGGTCGCCGGCTTCTGCCCCGACTGCGGCACCCGGTACTCCTTCACCCCGCCACTGGCCGACGGCGACCTGCGCGCCGGGCGGTACCGGATCGAGGGCTGCCTCGGCAACGGCGGGGTCGGCTGGGTGTTCCTCGCCCGGGACGAGGACATGGACGGCGCCTGGCGGGTGCTGAAGGGGCAGCGCAACCCGGAGGACCGGGAGGCCATCGCGGCGTTCGTCGCCGAGCGGCAGGCGCTGATCGCGCTGAACCACCCGAGGATCGTCACCATCACCCACGCGCTGCGGCCCGAGTCCGACCGGGACGCCGGCTACCTGGTGATGGAGTACGTCAACGGCGGCACCCTGGAGGAGGCCCGCAGCGCGGCCGGCCCGGGCGGCGGGTCCACCGCCGTGGACGTGGCGCAGGCGCTGGGATACGCCGTACAGATCCTCGACGCCTTCGAGTACCTGCACGACCAGGGCTGGCTCTACTGCGACCTGAAGCCCGAGAACGTGATGCGGGTCGGCGGCCAGGGCACCAACGACCCGATCAAGCTGGTCGACTTCGGCGCGGCCCGCCGGATCGACAACACGGTGAGCCCGGCGTGGGGCACCGCGGGCTACACCGCGCCGGAGGTGGAGCGCCTGGGGCCCGCCGGTCCGAGCGTGCGGTCGGACCTCTACACCGTCGGCCGGACCCTCGCCGCGCTGACCCTGGTGCCCCGGTCCACCGAGGTCACCCGGGTCCCGCCGGGGCAGGACGTGCTGCGGCTGCCCGTGCCCGCGCGGCTCGACCCGTTCCTGCGGCTGCTCGCCCGGGCCACCGCCGCCGCACCGGAGGACCGGTTCGCCGCCGCGGCCGAGATGCGCGAACAGGTCCGGGGCGTACGACGGCAGGTCAGCTCGGCGGCCGACGGCGTGCCCCGGCCGACCCGGTCCACCCTGTTCAGCCCGTCCGCGTGCGCCTTCGCCCTGCACACCGACCGCGACGCCCTGGACGCCGTGGAGATCATGCTCGGCCTGCCCGTACCCCTGGTCGACGGCGCCGACCCGGCCGCCGGGTTCCTCGCCTCGCTCGGCGCCGCCGACCCGGCCGAACTCATCGAGCTGCTGCGGACCGCCCCGGAGCGCACCGCGCAGGTGACCTACCGCGCCGTCCGGGCCCACCTCGCCACCGGGCGGGTGGACGAGGCCGGCCCGCTGCTCGCCGACTTCCCGGAGGAGTCGCGGGACTGGGCACTGTGGTGGCACCGCGCCCTGGTGGCCCTCGTGGGGCGGGACACCGGCACCGCCCGGCGCTGGTTCGCGCAGGTCTACGGCTGGCTGCCCGGCGAGGTGTCCACGCGGCTCGCGTACGCGGTGGCCTGCGAACTCGACGGTGACCCGCGCACGGCGGCCGACCACTACCGGGGGGTGTGGGACGCCGACCCGGGCGTGGTGGGCGCGGCGTTCGGGCTGGCCCGCTGCCTGCTGGAGACGGCGGACGCGCGCAGCGCGGCGGACGCCCTGCTGCGGGTGCCGGAGTCCTCCCGCGCCTCGACGGCGGCGGTGACCTGTGCGGTGCGCATCCTGCTCGACGCGCCGGACGACGGGCACCGGCTCGACACGGCGCTCGACGCCGCCGCGATCGTCGACAAGCTGCCTCCGTTCGGCGAACGCGAGGAGGTGGAGGCGCACATCCTGCGGATCGCGCTGGACTGCGACCTGACCGAGGAGCACCACGGCGGCCGGCGGCTTTTCGGTCACCGGCTCGACGAGGACGCCCTCCGCCGCGCCTTCGAGCGCCGCTGCCGCTCCCGCGCCCGGCGCACCGCCGACCGGCGCGAGCGGATCGCGCTCGTCGAGCTGGCCAACGCGTACCGGCCGGTGACGTGGTGGTGATCCCGGCCGCCGGCCCCGACGGAAAGAGGTCACCCGTGTCCCCCGCCAACGATCTGCCGCTGCGGCTGCGCGCGCACCACACCGAGTGCGTCTCCGCCGACGGGGCGGTCCTCGACGTGGTCGCCACCGTCCGGGGCGAGGAACCCGTCCACGCCGACGTCCGGCACGACGACCTCGCGGAGGTGATCCTGCTCGACAGCTCAGGCTCGATGGGCGCGCCCCAGGCCAAGATGCGCGCCGCCTGGCGGGCCACCGCCGCAGCCATCGACGCCCTGCCCGACGGCGTCGCGTTCGCGGTGGTGGCCGGCACCGCCCACGCCACGATGGTCTACCCGGTCGACCGGCGGCTGGCGGTCGCCGACGAGACCACCCGGGCCGCCGCCCGCAAGGCGCTGCGGCACGTGACGCCGCACGGCGGCACCGCCATCGGCACGTGGCTGCTGCTGGCACGCCACCTGCTGGCCACGCGGCCGGACGCGATCGGGCACGTCATCCTGCTCACCGACGGGCGCAACGAGTCCCAGCTCCCCGCCGACCTGCGGGCGGCGGTGGACGCGTGCGTGGGCCGGTTCACCGTCGACTGCCGCGCCATCGGCTCCGCGGACGGCGTGCACGACTGGGACGCGGCGGAACTGCTCGGCATCGCGGAGGCGCTGGGCGCCAACCCCGTCGTGCCGGTCGAGGACCTCACCGGGCTCGCCGACGACTTCCGGGCGGTGCTGACCCGCGCGATGTCCCGGCGGGTCCCCGACGTCCGGCTCCGGGTGCGTACCACCGGGCTGGCCCGGGTCCGCTTCGTCAAGCAGGTGCACCCGGCGCTGGCCGACCTGAGCGGGCGCGGCGAGCCGGCCGGCGAGCTGGGCACCGACTACCCGGTCGGCGCGTGGAGCCCGCACGACCAGCGGGACTACCACGTCGCCCTGGAGGTCGACGCGATGGCGCCCGGGGCGAGCCGGCGCATCGGCTGGTTGAGCGTCCACGCGGGTGCGGACACCACGCCGGTCGAGGTGCCGCTCGACGTGGAGTGGACCGAGGACGCCCTGCGGTACTCGGAGATCAACGAGAGCGTCGCGTACTACACCCGCCAGCAGGACTACGCGGCGGCGGTCCAGCAGGGGCTGGCCGCCGCCCGGGCGGGCCGGGTCGCCGAGGCGGAGGAGCAGCTCGGGCGCGCGGTGGCGCTCGCCCACGCCACGGGCCGCGACGACGACGTCGCCCTGCTCGCCCGCGTCGTGGACGTCCTGGACTCCGCCGACGGCCGGGTCCGCCTCAAGCCCGACGTCGACGCCCGACTCACGCAGTCCTCCCTGGTCGTGGCCCACCACACGTCCCGGTGGGGACCGCAGGAGCCGCCGGCGCAGCGGGTCGCGCCGGCCGGACCGCCCGCGCCGTGGCGGCACTGCCGCGAGGAGCAGACCGGCGCGTACTGCCAGGGCTGCGGCACCCACCACCTGTCGGCGGACCGGCCTGCCGGGCGGTCCTGACCGGCGATGGACCTGGACGTCTCGGACAAGGTCGCCAGCGTCGTCAGCGGCACGCTGGCGCTCGCCACCGCCGTCGTCGCCGTCCGCCGCCACACCCGGAGCCGGCGCGGCTGGTGGGCCGCGCTGCGCCCGGTCTGGCGCGGCGAGGCCGACGCCGGCATCGTCCACCCGCACCGCTTCGGCGGCTACGTCAAGCCGCTGTCCGAGGTGTACGTGCCGCGCCGCGCGGTGCCACGGCTCGCCCCGTCCGGCGACGGCGACAGCGTCGACGTGGCGGACCTGCTCACCGGCGCCGGCAACGTGCTGCTGATCGGGGAGCCGGGCAGCGGGAAGACGGCGCTCGTGCGCTACGAGAGCGCCCGCTCGGCGCAGCGGTGGCTCGCCGGGCGCGGGCGGCGACGGCGCTGCCCGCCCGGGCCGGTGCTGGTGAGCCTTCCGGCCGTCGCCCTGGTGCACCAGCCGCTGTCCGCGGCGCTCGCCGAGGCGTACCCGCGCGACGGCGCCCCGCTCGACGTCGACCAGGCCCCCGTCCCCGGCCGGCGGTGGCTGGTCTGCGTCGACGCGCTCGACGCCGTCGCCGACCCGGACGAGCGGGCCGTCGTCCTCAACCGCCTCGCGGAGCTGGCCCGCTCCCCCGGCCCGGCCGGCCCGCCGAGGCCCTGGCGGGTCCTGGTGACCACGCGGCACCTGGCGGAGGACGAACTGGCCGTGCTGGGCGACGGCTATCCGGCGTACCACCTGGCGCACTTCACCGACGCGGACGTGGCGCTGCTGGCGGCCCGCTGGTTCCCCGACGGCGCCACGGCCCGCACGTTCCTGGACTGGACCCACGCCCAGCGCATCACCGGGCCGGTGCGCAATCCGCTCACCGCCACCGTCGCGGTGCTGGTCTGGGAGGGCGGGCAGGTGGAGGCGGCCACGCCGGCGGGCCCGGCCGCCCTGCTCGACGAGTTCGTCCGCGCCCTGCTGCGCGGCGGCCGGGCCAGCCTCGACGCCGCCTGCGCGGCGCTGCGGCTCCGCCCGCCCGACGGAGGGGCGGTCGCCGCCTGGCTGGACACCCGGCACACCGACCTCGTCGAGGTGGCGGCGACCGCCGCCGCCGCTGGCGGCGACCCGGTGGCGGCGGTCGTCGACTGGTCGGCGGCCCACGCCCCTGCTCCCCCTGCGACGGTGCTGCCCGACTGGCCCGCGCGCGTACGGCAGATCCTGCTCGCCACCGACCTCTTCCGGGCCGACCGCCACGCCCTGGCCTCGGTCTGGCCCAGCCTGGTGGAGTACCTGGCGGCCGGACCGCTCGCCCGCGACTGGCGGCCGGACGAGTGGGTGACGCTGATGAACACCGGCTCGGCCCGGTTCGTCGCGTTGCAGGCGATCAGCCGGGCCGCCGTCCCGCCGGCCTTCCTGCGCGCCCGGCTGACCGAGCCGGTCGGGGCGATCGCCGCCGGTCACCTGCTCGCCGGCCGGGGCACGGCCGCCGGCGGCGCGCCGGCGTTCCGGGCCGACGTGCTGGCGGCGCTGCTCACCCACTGGTCCGACGGCGCGGACGGCCCCGGCGGCCGGGACGCCGCCCGGGAGTGCTTCTCGCTGTTGACCACGCTGGCGGCGGACCGCGCCGACCGGGACCTGTTGCACGAGATCGCCACGGATCCGCAACGACCGGGTGAGATCCGGCGGGCCGCGGCGCTCTTCTTCGCCCTGCGCACCCGCAACGCCCACCGCTCCCGGGCGGTGCGATGACCGACGGAGCGGTGGGCGTCGCGGGTGTTCGCCTACGCCGCCCGCTGCGGGCCGACGACGGTCCAGCACAGGCCGGCGGGATCGCGCAGCGTCACCTGACGCGACGGATCCGCCGGCGTCTCGACGCGGGCACCGGCGGCCACCGCCCGCCGCAGCACCGACTCGGGGTCGGTCCGCTCGATGGTCAGCACGTCGTCGCGGCTCTCCACCGTCGACGGCGCGCCCGCCTCGTACCACTCGCTGACGGTCAGGCGGTGGCCGCCGACGGCCAGTTCCGCGTGCAGGACGTGCCCGTCGAGCAGACACTCCCGCACGATCGCGACGGCGTCGAAGACATCCGTGTAGAAGGCGATGGCCTCGTTCGTGTCGCTGACCGTCAGGTGGGGACCCGGCCGGTGGTTCTGTGCCCTCATGTGACTGGTGCCGCCCTTCCCCTACTCGGCGATCCGGGTCCGACCGGTCCAGCGGAAGACCACCGGAAGGTCGACCGCCAGCGGGGTGGCGCCCCGTTCGAAGTGCTCGTACCCGCCGTAGTGCAGGACCTTGATCTTCTCCTCCACCCGCGCCACCTGACGGCTGCGCAGGTCGGCCGGCAGATCGACCGGACCGCCCTCCAGGACGACGTCGATGACGCCGACTGCGTCCCGGGTGACCGGATCAGCTTGCGAAACGTCCTTCATGGCACGACCTCCGTCGCATTCCGCACACCTCGGACGAGCCGCCGCACTGCGGCGGACGCGTCCACACAGGCCTGACGACACCCGTTGCCGGGTGAACGGACGCCTCGCGGTCGAACGTCCTTGTCCGGTGACCGGGCGCCCGTTCTGCTGCGAACGTAATCCAGATCACATTCGGCGGACACCCTTAGGCCACCCCTAGGAACGGCCCTGGGCAGCGACGACGTCCCCCGCACCGGTTACCCGGGTGCGGAGGATCACTCCCAGCGGAAGAACCGGGTGGCCGCCGCGGAGCCGACCACGGCCGTCACCGCCAGCGCGATCAGCTGGGGCAGCTCCGGGTTGGCGCCCGCCCACGCCGCACCGAGGGTGTCCACCGTGGCACCCAGCGGCGAGTAGTCGGCGATGGCGGCCAGCGCGCTCGGCATCCGGTCGCGCGGCAGCCAGGCGCCCGCCAGGAAGAGCAGCGGGAAGAACAGCGCGGGGCCGATCGACTGCGCCGCCCGGGCGGACGGCGCCAGCGCCGCGATCAGCAGACCGACGGCGAAGAGGCACGCCACCCCGAGCAGGAAGGCCAACACGAAGCCGGGAACGTTGGCCGGCGCCGGCTGGTCCAGCAGGAACCGTACGGCGATCGCGGTGACCACCGCGCCGAGCACGCCCATCACGAGGTTGACCACCACCTGCGCCACCAGCAGGAGGCCGGGCTGCACCGGGGTGGTCGCCAGGCGGCGCAGCACCCGGCGTTCCCGGTAGATGCCGAGCGCCATCGGCAGGGTGAAGAGCGCGAGCATGCCGATGGTGAGGGCGAGCGCCAGGGACGGCAGGAAGGTCTGCTCGGCGTGCTGCCCGGTGTCGGCGGCCGTGCCGGCGCGCTGCGGCAACCCGAAGACGAGCATCAGGCCGATCGGCAGGGCGAAGACGAAGAACAACGACACCGGTTCCCGGAGGAACAGCTTCGTCTCGACGGCGATCAGCTTGGACAGGGCGCTCACGACGACCTCCCGTCGGTCGGGGACTGCGCGGCGGTCCGGCCCGAGCGGCCGGTGAGGGAGACGAACGCGTCGTCGAGGGTGGGTTGCTCGACCCGCAGCGCGTCGTAGCGGATCCCGCGCTCGTTGAGCACGGACAGGACCGACTGGAGCACGTCCTTCGTGCCGGTCACCGTCACCTCGTCGCGGTAACGGGACACCCCCGTCACGTCGGGCGCCGCGAGCAGCAGGGCGTCCTCGACCGGCTCGGCGGGACGGAAGTGCACCCGGTGCTCGCTGCCGACCCGGGTGAGCAGGCCGGCGGGGCTGTCGATGGCCACCACCCGCCCCTTGTCGATGATCGCGAGCCGGTCGCAGAGGCGTTGCGCCTCCTCCATGAAGTGGGTGACCAGCACGACGGTGACGCCCCGGTCGCGGATCCGCTCGACCAGGTCCCAGGTGTCCCGGCGGCCCTGCGGGTCGAGGCCGGTGGTCAGCTCGTCGAGGATGGCGACCTCCGGCCTGCCGACCAGTGCCAGGGCCACCGACAGCCGCTGCTTCTGCCCGCCGGAGAGCTTCTGGAAGTAGGTGTTGCGCTGCTCGGCCAGGCCGAGGTCGGTCAGCAGCTCGTCGATGTCGGCCCGGTTGCGGTAGAAGGACCGGTACAGGTCCAGCGCCTCCCACACCCGTATTTTGTCCGGCAGCTGGCTCTCCTGGAGCTGGGCGCCGACGCGCTGCCGTACCTCCGTGCGGTCGCGGACCGGGTCGAGCCCGAGCACCCGGATGGTGCCGCCGTCGGGACGACGCAACCCCTGCACGCACTCGACCGTGGTGGTCTTGCCGGCCCCGTTCGGGCCGAGCACGCCGAAGATCTCGCCCTGTTCCACGGTGAAGGAGACGTCGTCGACCGCGATCTTCTCGCCGTACCGTTTCTGCAGATGATCGACTTCGATGACCGGCATTGGGGGTGGTCCTCCTTCACGTGCGGGTTGCCGTCGAGAAGGGCGGGACCCCTCGGCTGATCGCGGCGTCGGCTTGCGGGAACGGGCCGGCCGGCCGGCGCCAGGCCGACCGACGCCCGACATCATCCGGCCAACCGATGTGTCGATCAACTGATCAGCTGATAAATCGGGGGTATCGAACCGGGAATCGACCCGGGACAGGGGTGCCGACCGCGAACGCGGCGCGGGGGCAGGGGTGCTGTCCGGTCACCGCAGGGTGTCCGGCCACGCGTACCGGTCACCGGCGGGCCGGGCAGAACGGCAGCAGCTCGTCGAGTCGGGTCAGGACGACGTCCGGGCCGGCGGCGCGCAGGGTCTCCTCGTCGGACTCGCCCCACAGCGCGGCCACCGCCAGCACCCCGGCCGCCCGCGCGCTGGCCAGGTCGCTGGGGGCGTCGCCGACCATCAGCGCCTCCCCGGGGCGGGCTCCGAGCAGGCGCAGCGCCCGCCGCACGATGTCCGGAGCGGGCTTCGGCCGGGGCACCTCGTCCGAGCCCACCACGTGGTCGACCAGTGGCAGCAGACCGAGCCGGCCGAGCAGGTCGCGGGCGCGGACCCCGCTGCGGCCGGTGGCCACGGCCAGCCCGATCCCCCGCCGGCGCAGGGTGCGGAGCAGCTCCGGCACCCCGTCGACGGGGGTGACCCGGTGCGCGAGGCGGTTGCTCTCCCGCACGAACGGTCCGGCCAGCGTCGCCGGCAGGCCCATCAGCTCCAGCACCTCCGGCAGGTACCGGCCCGGGTGGCGGCAGTACTCCTCGACCGGGGCGACGCCGTCGCCGACCACCTCGGCGTACGCGAGGGCGAACGCCTCCCTGGCCACGGCGAGGCTGTCGACCAGCACCCCGTCGAGGTCGAGCACCACGGCCCGGACACCGCCCGGTACCGCCGTCCACGCCGTCGCGTCCGCGACCACCGACGTCACCTCCCGCCCGTCCGACCCGGCCGCGCCGCCCGGTAGGGGTGGCAGGCCGGGGTGCCCCCGACTACGGTCAGGACCGTCGTTCCGGGCCCACCGGCGCGGCGCACCGCGCCCACCTGGATCCGCCGGCGCCCCACCGACCCTACCGGCGTCCCGGGTGCCCGTCGTCCGGCCGCCGCGGCACGCCCGGCCGGACCGGCCCGGGCCCGAGCCGCTGGAGAGGGGTCGCACCATGCCGCTGCTGAGCTGGCTCGCGGGAGGCACCGACGAGCGTCCGGACGCGATCCGCGTCGACGACCGCGCCGTGTCCTGGGTGGAGCTGCGCCGCCTGGCCGCGGCGGTGGCCGACGAGCTGCACGGCGTCGACCGGGTCGCCATCGAGGCCACCGCGACCCTGGAGACGGTGGTCGGGGTGGTCGGCGCCCTCACCGCCGGGGCGGCGGTCGTGCCGGTCCCGCCGGACGCCGGGCCGATGGAGCGCGACCACATCCTGCGTGACTCGCGAGCGACGGCGCTGCTGGTCCCGGCCGGCGCGGAGCGCACCGCCGGGGGCGCGGGCCGGGCCGTCGTGCCCGTCGACCTGAGCCGGCGCTCGGACACCGTCCACCCCGAGCCGGACCCGGCCAGCACCGCGGTGATCCTCTACACCAGCGGCACCACCGGCGCCCCGAAGGGCGCCGTGATCTCCCGCCGGGCCGTCGCCGCCTGCCTGGACGGGCTCGCCGACGCCTGGGCGTGGACGCCGGACGACCTGCTGGTGCACGGCCTGCCGCTGTTCCACGTGCACGGGCTGGTGCTCGGCGTGCTCGGGCCGCTGCGGCTGGGTGGCCGGCTGCACCACGTGGGCCGGCCGCGACCCGAACGGTACGCCGCCGCCAACGGCTCGATGTACTTCGGCGTGCCGACCGTGTGGTCCCGGATCGCCGCCGACCCGGACGCGGCCCGGGCGCTGCGTCCGGCGCGGCTGCTCGTCTCGGGCAGCGCGGCGCTGCCGGCAGCGGTCTTCGCGGACCTCGCCACCCTCACCGGGCACCGGCCCGTCGAGCGGTACGGGATGACCGAGACCCTGATCACGGTGAGCGCCCGGGCCGACGGTCCGCGCCGGCCGGGCACCGTCGGGCTGCCGCTGCCCGGCGTGCGTACGCGGCTGGTCGACGAGAACGGCGCCACGCTCCCCGCCGACGGGGCGGCGATGGGCGAGCTCCAGGTCGACGGCCCCACCCTGTTCGACGGCTACCTGAACCGTCCGGACGCCGACGCGGCGAGCCGCACCCCGGACGGCTGGTTCCGCACCGGGGACGTCGCCACCGTCGACCCGGACGGCTGGCACCGGATCGTCGGGCGGGCGTCCACCGACCTGATCAAGAGCGGCGGCTACCGGATCGGCGCCGGCGAGGTGGAGGACGCCCTGCTGGCGCACCCGGGGGTCCGCGAGGCCGCCGTGGTGGGCACCCCGCACCCCGACCTCGGCCAGCAGGTCACCGCGTACGTGGTGGGCGACGGGGTGGACGGGGCCGAACTGATCGACTTCGTGGCCCGGCACCTGTCGGCGCACAAGCGGCCACGCGAGGTACGCCTGGTCGACGCGCTGCCCCGCAACGCCCTCGGCAAGGTGCAGAAGACCAGGCTGACGGCGGACTAGGGCCGGACGGCCGGGATGCTGATCGCGGTGGCGACCAGTCCCCGCTCGACCAGGAACCTGCCGGCGAAGGCCGTCACCGGGATCCCGCCGAGGACCGGGCCGGGCACCAGCAGCCGGGCCTCGAACGTGCCGGCCGGATCGATCACGATGTCCGCCTCCGAGAAGTCCAGCCACCGGCCGGTGAGCGGGAACCACGCCTTGTACACCGACTCCTTCGCGCTGAACAGCAGGCGGTCCCAGCAGACGGCGGGGCGGGCCGCGCCCAGCGTGGCGGTGCGCGCCCGCTCGGCCGGCAGGGCGATCGCGTCAAGCACCCCGTCGGGCAGCGGCGCGTGCGGCTCGGCGTCCACGCCGAGGGTGGCGAACGCGGTCGTACGGCCGAGGACCGCCGCCCGGTAGCCGTCGCAGTGCGTCATGCTGCCGACCACGCCGGCCGGCCAGACCGGGGCGCCGCGGGCGCCGGAGACGATCGGCACCGGCGCGAGGCCCAGCTCGCCGAGGGCCGTGCGGGCGCAGTGCCGCACGGTGGTGAACTCCCGGCGACGCTTCTCCACCGACCGGGCCACCAGCGCCTCTTCCTCGGGGAACAGGGTCAGGTCGGCGGGGTCCGTGAAGGCCTCGGCCACCGCCACGGCGGGGGGCAGGATCTGCTCGATCACGTCCGCCGATGCTAGGCGTTGCGGCGAGCCGCGCCGCGCCGGCACCGACGGTACGGTGCACCATAGGGGTCGGGTACGGGTGCCGGGCCACGCGGGCGGCTGCCAGTCTGGGGGCGGGCCCCGGTTCCATGGGCGGGGCACGCGGATCTTGGTCGGATGGATGCGGGAAAGTGATGCTCACTGGCAAGGTGGTGCGGTTCGACGAGGTGCGGGGCTACGGGTTCATCGCCCCGGACGACGGCAGCGACGACGTGTTCGTGCACGCGAACATGTTGGACGGCGACAAGTGGGCGCTGACGCCCGGTGTCCCGGTGGAGTACGAGGCGGTGGGGACCGACCGTGGCCCCAAGGCCGTGCTGGTGCGGGTGGTGGGCGCTGCCGGGGGCGGGGAGCGGAACGGGGCGGCCGGCACCGCGGCGCCCGCACGGGCCGGCGTGGCGTTCACCGGCGGGCGCAGCAGGGACGGCGGGCTGGCCACGGGCGGTGCGGAGGACGACGAGGGGCTGTGCGACGTGCTCTCCGAGAGAGCCTTCTGCACGGAGACCACCGAGGCGCTGGTCACCTCCGTGTCGGACCTGACCGGGGCGCAGATCGTGGCGGTGCGTGCCCGGATGCTGGACCTTGCCAGACGGCACGGCTGGGTGGAGGGCTGACCGCGGGGCCGACGTCGGTGGACCGCCGCCCACGGCCCGGTCGGCTCAACAACCGCCGGCGATCAGCAGGGACTTCCTGATCCGGCCGAGCGGGCTGCGCGGCAGCTCGTCGACGAAGTGCACCCGCCGGGGCCGTTGACCCGCGGAGAGATACCGGCCGACGTGGTCGATGAGCACCTGCGCGGTCAATCCCTCGGCGACGACGTACGCGGTGACCTGCTCGCCGAGCGCGTGGTGCGGCGTGCCGACGACGGCGGCCTCCCGGACGCCGGGATGGCTCAGCAACGCCTCCTCGATCTGCCCGGCGTGCATCCGCCGGCCCCGGCAGTGCAGCACGTCGAGCCCGCGCCGCCCGATGATCCGGTACGAGCCGTCGGCGGCCACGGTGGCCAGGTCGCCGGTGGCGTGCCAGTGACCGGCGGCAGCGCCCCGCCCGCCCTCGACGTAGCCGCTGAACAACGTCGGCCCGCAGATGCTCAACTCGCCGACCGACTCACCGTCGGCCGGCACCGGTCGGGCCTCGCGGTCCAGCACCCGGGTCTCCACCCCGGGCAGGGGGGTGCCGACGGCACCGGCGACCGTGGGGTCGTCGGCCCGCCCGGTCAGCGCGATGAGCGTCTCGGTGGTGCCGTACGCCTGGACCGGCGTGTGCGAGGTGAGCAGCCGGAGGCGTTCGGCCACGGCGCGGGCCAGTGGGGCGTCCGCGGAGATCAGGATCCGCGCCGCCGACAGCGACCGGGCCCACCGGGCGTCCAGCGCGATCTTCGCCCACTGCTCGGGCAACCCCAGGTACATGGTGCCGACCGGTCCGGCGGCGGCGTTGCGGTCGAGGTGGACGAAGCGGCTGCCGACCCGCAACGCGCCGAGCAGGCCGACGACCAGGCCGTACGCCCGGAACAGCGGCGCGCCCTGGACCACGACGTCCTCTTCGCTCCACCGCCACGCGTCGGCCAGCAGGTCGAGGTCGGCGGCGATGGCGCGACGCGAGATGCGTACCCCGCGCGACGGCCCGCCGGCGCCCCCGGTGTAGAGGATGACCGCGTCGGTGCCCGGCGCCGGCTCAGGGTGCGGTGTCGAGGAGCGCTCCCGCAGGTCGACCGGGACGGTGGGCAGCCGGTGGGTGTCGGACCGGTTGCGGCCGAGGAGCACCGTCGCCCCGGACTGCCGCAGGATGCGGCCCCGTTCGCACTCGTCCGCGTCGGGGGGCAGTGGTACGAGCGGGACGCCCGCGTGGACGGCGCCGAGCATTCCCACCACCGTCTCCAGGGTCGGTGTGCCGTCGACGGCGACCGCGACCGCACCCCTGATCCGGTCGGCGACCGCGGTGACGCAGCCGAGCAGGGCCTCGCTGGAGAGCGTGCCGCCGCCCACCGTGACCGCATCGGCCCGGTCCGCGCCGAATCCCCGCAGCGCCGGCAGCAGTGTCATCTGCGCTATCCCCTGCGGAGGGCGGCAACGAGTCGCGGCAGCAGGTGGAACATCACGACGGCCACAGAACCCTTCAGGTCACGGGGAAGGCCCCATATCCGACTATCCCGATGGTGGAAACGGGTGCCCCGAAATTAGGCCGGGCTATCGGCCCGGCACAACCCCTAGCTGCCCGGACCGGGTCCCCTGCGAGGGCGACAGGCCAGGTAGGACAGGATCTCGTCCGGTTTTCGACAGCGGCGGGCCGGACCACCCTTTCCCGTGGCCGACACTATGGATGGACGACGACTCGCCGACAGTGGCGGACATTGGAGTCGACTTTTGACAAGAAATTGTGGATCAGCACTAATGGAGCGCCAAGACATTGATGTCGGTTACGCTTATCCGACCGCATTCCGTCGGCCCTGCAGCGACACCGTTGCCCACCGACAAGCCCCTGGGCGCATAATTCTTTTTTAACAACATAATCGGTGAATTTCCCAAAGGTCCGAATCGGGTGGCGCATCGGCGACGCGCGCCGAGTCCCGATCCCGGGCGACCCGGCGGCCCGCAGTCGCACTTCGGGCAGGCGATGTCGCACGCCGCAACAATCGGGAACCTTTAACAATTGTCGAGCCGCCCACCCGGGCCCGGAGCGGCTCGTCGCCGACCCGGGCCCGGCGAGCCGGCAGGCACCCCCGATCCCCTTCCGGACGACAGCGCTCCCACGCCGGTCCGCACCGCGCCCGGGGCCACCGGCCCACCCGCCGGCCATGCTGACACTGAGTTGAGCAGCGCTTACACGGGATGACCCTCGAGGGCTTCCGACCCACCCCGACGCGGGACGGCCGCCGCCGGGAGGGCGGCTTCGCCGCCGACGGGTCGACGACGGGAGCGCCGTCGCGGTGACGATATGGACACGCACCGGACGCTTAGCACGCAAGAACGGGTCCGCCAATCGCCGAGCGGGCCGGAAAAGGCGCGACCAATGGGCCACGACGCCATGCTGTCACGTTACGGGACCGCCCGGCGACTTTCCGCTGTCAACCGTACGCACGAAGGCCCGCTCGGGCCGACGCGAGACAGAACCGATGTTTGCTCATCCTTTACAAACCTCGGCTTGCCGCCCAATTGCCGAACTGCCATACTCCCACCATCACGGTGGTCGATAGGGGGAAGGCCGGCCCGGAGAGGCTGGGAATTATCACCGACGCTGGTGGGGGCGCGACCCGGAGTCGCCAGCCGGTCAAGTCGATCGATGGTTCGCCGGCCATGCTCGACGGTCGTCTATATTTGCTAATAATGGAATGGGTCAAGAATTGCCGGTCTCCGATTTCGTCGAGCTCCAGGGGCGCGCAGGGCGGGCGGCCCCTCCGGTGACCGCGGACCGCACGTTCCTCCGGGGGCCGCGTCGATGGAGCTGACCGAGCGGTCGTGCCTGCTCAGCATGCTGGAACGCCGGCTGACGGACCTGTCCCGCACCGAGGCCTCCCCCACCGACCGGACCGTTGCCGTGCTGACCGGTCCGGTCGGCTCCGGCAAGACCACGCTGTTGCAGACCTTCGCCCGGCGGGCCTGTGACTCCGGGGCGCGTGTCCTCGGCGCGAGTGCCTCCCGCGCCGAACGCACCGTCCCGCTGGAGGTCATCCGGCAGCTCGTGCGGGCGGCGCCGTTGAGTGGAGCCGGCAACCCCGACCTCTGGGCCCGCCTCGGGCGGCTGCTGGACGCGGGCGCCCTCACCTGGACCGACGCCGACGACACGGACCACGAGGACACCGCCCTGGCCACCGCCGCGATCGGTGGGGCCCTGCTGGAGATGACCACGCAGGGGCCGCTGGTCATCGCGGTCGACGACGTCCACCACGCCGACGTGCCGTCGCTGCGTTGCCTCGACTACGTGGCCCGACGGATCTCCGGGCTACCCGTGCTGATCATCCTGACGGAGGCGCCGCGCACCCGGCCGTGGCGGCCCGACGTGCACGCCGAGCTGTTGCAACCCGCGCGGCTGCAGCGCATCCGGCTGCCGCAGCTCACCGCCGACGGGACGTTCCAACTGCTCGCCCGGCGACTCGGCGTTCCGGTCGCCCGGACCATCGCCGAGGAGAGCCATCGGATCAGCGGCGGCAACCCGCTGCTGGTGCAGGCGCTCGCCGAGGACCAGGCGGCCGCGCCCCGGCCCGCCGACCGTCCCGTGACCGGGGAGTCGTTCCGGGAGGCCGTGCTGAGCTGCCTGTACCGCTGCGACCAGCTGGTACTCAACGCCGCCCGCGTGCTGGCGGTGACCGGCGAGCCGCTGCACGGCACCCTGCTGCCCCACCTCGTCGACGCACGGTTCCGGGCCGCACTCGGTGCGATCGACGACTCGACCAGCGCGGGACTGATCACCGAGCAGGGGCTGCGCCATCCGGCGGTGAGCCAGGCCGTCATCGACGGCATGACCGCCGAGGAACGCGCACGGCTGCATCTGGAGGCGGCCTGCCTGCTGCACGACGACGGCGCGGCCCCGGCCCGGATCGCGCCGCATCTGGTCGGGATCGACGAGCTGACCGAGCCCTGGATGGCGCAGACCCTGCTGGACGCGGGCGAGCAGGCGTTGCGCGACGGCGAGATGGAGACCGCGCTGCGTTACCTGCGCCGCGCGCACCGGGGCGGCGCCGGCGAGTGCCTGCGGGCGCGGATCCGTTCCGCGCTGGCCCGCGCCGAGTGGCGTCTCGACCCGCAGGCCGCGATCCCCCACCTGGTCGGCGTCGTCACCGCCATCCGCGCCGGGCACCTCGGCAGCCAGCAGGCCGCCGGCGCCATCCATTACCTGCTCTGGCACGGCGAGATCGACAAGGCCGTCGATCTCGTCAACCACCTGAGCGAACGGGCGGACAGCGTCGACCCGAGGTCCGCCGCCGAACTGCTCGTCACCACGGCCTGGATGTCGACCCTCTACCCCGGCGTGATGGTCGACCGCCCCGCACCCGCCGTGGCCGCCCGGGACCCGCTCACTCTGGCCAAGGTCAAGCGCGGGATCGAGGGCGCCACCCTGCTGTCCGCCGTGCTCGACCGCGGCGACGCCAGCGCGGTCGAACAGGCCGAGCGGGCGCTGTCGACCACCGGGCTGGACGACGAACCGAACATGTGGACCGCTGTCTGCGCACTCATCGCCATAATCTACGCCGACCGGCTGGACCTGGCCGACGACTGGTGCGACCGGCTGGGCCGCAACCCCGCCACCCCGCGCTACCCCACCCCGTCGGCGACGCTCGCGGCACTCCGGGCGGCCGTCGCCGGACGGCTCGGCGACCTGCCCCGCGCCGAGAAGCTGGCCGACGAGGCGCTCGGTCAGCTCTCGGCGAAGGGCTGGGGAGTGGTGATCGGGATACCGCTCGCCGTCCGGGTACGGGCCCTCACCTTCATGGACCAGCTCGACGCGGCAGCGGCCTCCCTCCAGGTGCCGGTGCCCGCGGCGATGTTCGAGACCCCGATCGGGCTGCACTACCTGCAGGCCCGCGGGATGCACGCCCTCGCCGCGGGAAGCCCGGAGGCGGCCCTGGCCGACTTCCAGCTCTGCGGGCAGCTGATGAACCGCTGGCGGCTGGACTTCTCGGGCCTCGTCCCGTGGCGGACCGAGTCCGCGCGGGCATTGCTCCGGATGGGCCGCCGTCAGCAGGCCGGCCGGTTGGTCCGCGAAGAGCTGGCCCGGCTGCGGCCCGTGCACGTGCGGCACCGGGCCGCCGCCCTGCGGGTCCTGGCCGCCACGGAGGACGGGCCGGACCGGATCCCGCACCTGCGCAGCGCCGTCCGGCTGCTGCGGCAGTGCGGTGACCGGATGGAGCTGGCGCACAACCTGGCCGACCTCGGTCAGGCCTACCAGCAGGCCGGCGACCGGCGGCAGGCCCGCGTCGCGGCGCGGTCGGCCCGGGTCCTCGCCGAGGAGTGCGGGATCCCGATGCTGCGGCCCGGCCTCTCCCCCAGGAGCGGCGGCGCCGAGGGCGCCGGCGCGACGGCCGTCGTCCGGGGACTGACCGACGCGGAGTGCAACGTGGCCACCCTGGCCGCCCAGGGCCACACCAACCGCGAGATCGCCGAGAAGCTCTTCCTGACCGTCAGTGCCATCGAGCAGCGGCTGACCCGGATCTACCGGAAGCTGGACGTCACTTCGCGCAGCGACTTGGCCGCCCGACTGCGCATGAACCGACCCGGCGCGACGGTCCTGGACCCACCGCCGCGAGGCAGGGACGACCCGGGCCACCGGCCCGCCGGGCCCCGGCCGCGCTGACCTTCGCCGGTCGACCACCTCTCCTGCCCCGCCGACCGTCCCGGCTGCCGCTCCTGCACCGCCGACCGTCCCGGCCGCCGCTCACCGCCGACCATGGCCTCCTGGGCCTGTCCACGGACCGGTTCGTCGACCTGCCGTCGCGCGAGGTCCGCACGACCACGTCGAACGGCACCCGCGGCCACCTTCGGCGTGGGCCGTCGCCGGCCGTCCGCCGCCGTTCGCCCCGGCTTCCGCCGGTCTTTTCAGTCGACTGTGGAAGGTTGGGCTCGGCCGCCACCTGCGCCGACCGTCGCCGCGCGTCCGCAGCCCAGCACTGAGCGTGCAACCGGGCGTGCGTCGCGAAGCCCGATGTGACACCATCAAGCCGCACACCCGACACCAGCCACTCACCGTGTCGCCATCTCCCCCGCCGGGTCGAGTCCGACACCCCTTCATCGCACTTCGCGCAACCCCTAAATATGTTTCGGGGCCGCAGGTTTGTGCGCGAAACGATGGGGTCTCGCGCCCGTTGTCGCACACCCACGCCGGTGCCAGACTCCCCTCAGCACGCGGACCGTACGGCGAGAACCCCCGGTCCGGCGAAAGAAGTCCAGGTCCACCCGGCACGGCGGCCCGGTGCGCTCCACCCCTACCCGGAAGACGCGGGTGGAGGGGCGGCTGTCCGGCAAGGGGGAGGCGGCGTCGGCAACACCGGGGTTCCCGGTCCCGCGCCGCGTACGAGAAGGGCTGACACGTTGGTGTTGGTGCAGCAAGAGGAACAGACGACCCGTCTCCGGCGCGCATTCCAGGCTTGTGAGGACCAGCAGCGCGGACACGTCGCGCTGGTCACCGGCGCCGTGGGCAGCGGCAAGACGAGCCTGCTGGAGTCGTTCAGCGAGTGGGCGGCGGGCGCCGGCGGGCAGGTGCTGAGCGCCGCCGGCTCCCGGGCCGAGCGCGGGCTCCACCTGGGAGTGGTCGGGCAGCTGTTCCACGGTGCACGGCTCACGCCGGAGGCCGCGGCCCGGGTCGAGAAGCTGATGCGGGACGCCACCTTCGCCGTACCGCTGCCCGAGCCCGGCGCTGAGGCGGCCGACGGCGACCGGGCCTGGGCCCCCCTGCTGCACGGTCTCTTCGCCACCCTGCTCGACCTGACCGCCGCCGGACCCCTGGTCCTCGTCGTCGACGACGTGCACCACGCGGACCCGGCCTCGCTGCACTGCCTTCTCTATGTGACCCGCCGGCTGCGCCACGCCCGGATCATGGTCGTGCTCGCGGAGGCCTCGACGCTGCGCCCGCCGCACCCGCTGTTCCGCGCCGAGCTGCTCAGCCAGCCGCACTTCTCCCGGATCGGCCTGCCGCCGCTGACCGTCGACGCCGTCGCCCGGCTGGTCGGTGGCGAGGCCGACAACGCCGACGCCCGGCGGACGGCGGAACGCTGCCTCCGCATGACCGGCGGCAATCCGCTGCTCACCCGGGCGCTGCTCGAGGAGCGGGCCAGCACGGAGACGAACGACGAGTACGGTGCGCCGGTCGGCGACGCCTTCGACCAGGCGGTGCTCGGCTGCCTGTACCGGCACGAGCCGGGGGTGCGCCGGGTGGCCCAGGCGCTCGCGGTGCTCAACCGGCCCGCGACGACCGACCTGCTCGGCCACCTCCTCGACGTGGTGCCCGAGTCGACGGCCCCGGCGGTACGGGTGCTGCGCACCTCGGGCCTGATGGAGGGCGACCAGCTGCGCCACCCGCGCATCCTGCGGTCGATCCTCGGCGACATGTCGGCCGACGAACGGCGGAGCCTGCACCAGCGCGCCGCCGAGGTGCTGCACGACCACGGCGCCGAGCCGAGCGTGGTCGCCGAGCACCTGGTGGCCGCCGGCTCGGCGAGCGCGCCCTGGGTGGTGCCGGTGCTCCAGGACGCCGCCGGCCACGCCCTGGCGTCGGGCCGGCCCGACGTGGCCGCCGCGTGCCTGCGCCTGGTCTCCCGCGCCCCGGTGGACGCGCAGCAGCGGACCGCCACCACCGAGATGCTGGTGAACGCCCGCTGGCAGATCAACCCGCTGACCGTGAACGGGCAGCTGACCGAGCTGGTGGAGACGGCGCGGGCCGCCGGGTGGTCCACCGACGCGGGCCTGTCCGCCGTGCCCTACCTGCTCTGGCAGGGCCGGGTGGACGAGGCCACCGAGGCGGTCAGCGCCTTCCCGACGGACGAGGAGCACGGCCCGGCCGGCACGGCCGGTCGCCTGCGGATGATGCAGCTGCTGGTCTCCCTCTCCCACCCGGAGCACCTGGCCACCGTGCGGGAGACCCCGAGCACCTGGAGCCGGGCGGCGAGCGCGCCGACCACGATCAGCCCGCTGCTCCAGGCGGTGACGGTGCTCGGCAGCGCGCTGACGCCGGCCGCGGACAACGACACCGTGGCAACCGCCGAGCAGCTTCTCCAGCGCCACCACACGGACGACGGCGCGCTGGGTCTGCTGACCGCTCCCCTGCTGGCGCTGCTCTGGGCGGGTCGGTCCGACCGGGCCGCGGCCTGGGGGGACGTGCTGCTCGGCCGGCCGGTGGCCCAGCACGCCCCGGTGTGGCGGGCCGTCATCCGGGCGGTCCGGGCGGAGGCGGCGTTGCGCGTCGGCGACCTGCCCGGCGCGGAGCACCACGCGCGGGCGGCCCTGGAGGACATGCCCGCCCCGGCCTGGGGGGTGGCCATCGCCGGCCCACTGGCCACGTTGGTCGCCTGCGCGACGGAGTCGGGCCGGTTCTCCGAGGCCGAACGGTGGCTCGCCCACCCCGTCCCGTCCGGCATGTTCCGCACCCCGCTGGGCCTGCACTACCTGGCCGCCCGGGCCCGGCACCACCTGGCCGTGCGCCGGCCGCACGCCGCCACCACCGACCTGCGCCGGTGCGGCGAGCTGATGCGCGCCTGGGGCATCGACGCGGCCGGGCTGGTGCCGTGGCGGCTGGAGCTGGCCCGGGTGCAGCTCAGCGTCGGCAACAAGACGCAGGCCACGCAGCTTCTCCAGGAGCAGCTACGGGTGCCGCACGGGGTCGACGACCGCACCCGGGGCCGGACGCTCCGGCTGCTCGCCACCACCGCCGCTCAGGACCACCGGCGCAAGCTGCTCTCCGAAGCGGTCAACCTGCTCCAGTCCAGCGGCGACCGGCTGGAACTCGTCCGGGCCCTCGGCGACACCGGTCAGACGCTCCAACGTGCCGGGGACTCCGCCCGCGCCCGACTGCTCGTCCGCCGGGCCTACCAGCTCGCCCAGGACTGCGGCGCGTCGGTGCTGGCCCAGCGGCTGATCCGCCGGGAGCCGGGCAGCGGACTGCCGGCGTACCCGGCCGCCGCCGAGTTGCAGGAGCCGGACGACGGGCTGAGCGACGCCGAACGCCGGGTCGCCGCGCTGGCCGCCCAGGGACACACCAACCGGCAGATCTCCAGCAAGCTCTTCATCACCGTCAGCACCGTGGAGCAGCACCTGACCCGGGTCTACCGCAAGCTCGACGTCAAGCGGCGCACGGACCTGCCGTCCCGACTCGTCGCGTACGCGGAGGCGCTGGCTGACGAGACCCAGGGCGCCGCGTCCTGACCGACGTCGCGGGGGCGCGGTGGGTGTGACCCACCGCGCCCCCGCGGCGCGTACGACGACCGGGAGATCAGCCGACGGCCAGCCCGACGGTACGACGGGCCGCCGCCTCGTCGCGGTGTTCCAGCACGAGGTCGGCGGCGGCGGTGACCCCGCCGGCCTGCCGCATCCGCCGGCTCCACAGCTGCGCCCGCGCCCGGAACGTCTCCTCGCCCAGCAACCGCGCGAGCTTGGCCAGGACGTCCTCGACGTCCAGCGAGTCGGCGCGCTCGACGGACAGGGCCACCCCGCTGTCGACCGCGCGCACCGCCCCGTCGGGGCAGTCCAGCCAGAACGGCATCACCAGCTGCGGCACGGCGAAGTGGACCGCCTCGTGGATGGCGTTGGCGGCGCCGTGGTTGAAGAAGACCCGCACGTGCGGGTGGGCCAGCACCCGGTGCTGCGACGGCACCCACGCCTCCACCCGCAGGTTGCCCGGCAGCCGCTGCGCCGGCGGCAGGAGGTGCTGCTGGCGCGCGGGCACCTTCCACAGCACGGCGTGCTCGGGCCCGAGCCGGTCGGCGATCTCGACGATCGCGTCCACCTGCCCGCGCGACAGCCGCATGATGGTGCCGAAGCCGACGTAGACCACCGAGGGGTGCTCGTCGAGCCACCGGGTCAACTCATCGTCACCGTCGACCGGCGGCAGTTCCCTGGGCACCACGGGACCGAGCATCCGCAGCTTCTCCGGGGCGGTCGCGAAGGGGTACTCGAAGCCGAACACCGTGTACGCCATGAGCGCCTCGGCGGCCTCGACGTAGCCGGCCGGACGCATCTCCGGGTTGTGGATGCCGGCCGCCTTGCGGGCGGCCACGGCCGCGAGGCTGCGCCGCAGCCGCTGCGGCTCCATCAGTGCCCGCACCAGCCGGTTGCGGAAGCCGACGTTGGCCGCCTGCTGCCGGGGCGTCATCCGCTCCGGCAGCCCCGAGAACGGGGCGGGGTAGCGCGTCGGCAGCTGCTCCTGGAAGAAGTTGGACGGCGGCAGCGAGATGCTGACCACGTAGGGCAGCTGCCGGGTCTGCGCCGCGTCCATCGCCCAGCTGGCGAGGCTGTCGATCACGGCCACCACCGGCCCGACCTCGTCGATGACCTGAAGGCAACGCCGGTAGAGCTGCCCCACGTGGTCGTAGTCGGTGCTGACGTCGAGGTACCGGGCGAAGCTGGTCGCCCGGTCGCCCGTGGTCAGCAGCCGGTACGTCGCGTCGTCCCAGCTGTCCGGTGACGACCGCGGCCGGGCCGGGCCGAGCGAGACGAACGAGACCTCGCCCGGCCCGCGCAGTCCCTCGACGTCTGCCCGGCGATCCTCGGTCGATGCGAACCAGACGTTCCCGACGCCCCGGGCCTTCAACTCGCCCACGATGCTGAGCAACGGGTTGAACATCCCCGCGCTGTTGTAGGCGACGACGAGTACCGCCCGGTCACGGTCGTTTCCGGTCATGTCCACCGTCCGTCACTCCTTTCCGCCTGTGCGGCGACCCGCGCCGTCCGACCCTGGAGTACGCCGCGCCGGCGGGCTGTTCGTGGAGCCGTTCGGTCTGCGGCGGATCGACATCGATACATATCGATGCAGCAACGTGCGGCGAAGCTCGGGTCAAAAGGGCTGGCACTCCGGAACGGCCGGGACCACGAGCTGGCGCCCTCTGCACAGACTGCCACGGGTCTCGTGGCAGCGCTCGCTGGAGAGGCGGGTTATGTGCCGATTATTTCGGACTAACCTACCATGTCGATATTCGTGCCTGCCGATGGGGTGCAACCACCGACGCCGATGGCCCGGGCCGCGGAAGCGGCTCGGGCCATCGGCGTCGAGGTGGTACGGGAAACGGAGGCGGGGACCGCCGGGCTGCGCGCGCCCCTCTCGGGGCCACGCGGTCCGCGACCGCGGTTCGGCTAGTCCACGGCGCGGCGCATGAAGCCACGCATGCCGATCATCGAGAACACCACGAAGACCCCGGCGAGGACGCACATGCACAGCCAGAGCGGCAGCGACTCGACCCCCGGCGGACCGACCAGCGACCGGGTCCCCTCGCTGATGTAGGTCAGCGGGTTCAGCGAGCAGATCACCTGGTACCAGCGCAGCGAGTCCAGGCCCAGCAGCGGGAACTGGGTCGCGCCGGTGAACATGATCGGGGTCATCACCACGGTGAACATGATCTGGATGTGCTGCGTCGGCACCAGCGTGCCGAAGGCGAGGCCCACCGCCGCACCGACCAGCGCGCCGATCGCCAACACCCCGACCACCTTGAGCACGACCGCCCAGGGCCAGGTGACACCGAGCATGAGCATGCCGACCGGGATCAGCACCACGCCGGCGATCAGGCCGCGGATGCCGCCGAAGACGATCTTCTCCAGGGCCACCAGCGGAATCGCCATGGGCGACAGGAGGCGGTCCTCGATCTCCCGGGTGAAGGAGAAGTCCATCATCATCGGCAGCGCGGTGTTCTCCAGGCCGATCAGGAAGGCGTTCAGCGCGATGACGCCGGGCAGCAGCACGTTGGAGAAGTCGTCGCTGGCGTAGCCCAGGTCGCTGAGCACCTTGCCGAAGATCAGCAGCATGAACAGCGGCTGGATGAAGACCTGGAGCAGGAAGCCGATCAACTCCCGGCCGGTGACGAACAGGTCCCGCGAGAGCACCGCCCGGAACGTGGCGAACTGGTCCAGCGCGCGCACCGGCGGCGGCGACGAGGCCGGCGACGGCGCGGACGGGGGGGCGGGGGCGGCGACGCTCACCGAAGTTCCCTTCCGGTCAGGTGGATGAAGACATCTTCCAGGCTGGGCTGGCCGATGTTCAGGTCACGAACCTCGCAGCCCAGGTCGGCGAGGATCTTCATCGCCATCGGGATGGCGTTGGCCGGCTGGCCGCTGGTGTAGACCCGGAAGGAGAGCGGGGCGTCCGGGTCGACGGGCGCGTCGGGGGCCGGCGCGGGCACCGGCATCGCCGGCATGCCGGGGAACGCCGGCGCGGCGGCGGGCGCCGGGGCGGTCACCTTGAAGTGTTCCACCTGCTCCACGTCGGGGATCGCGTCGAGCGCGGCCCGCACCTCCTCGGCGGGGGCGCCGGGGGTCACCACGAGGGTCAGGGTGCTGCTGCCCGGCAGCGTACGGGTCAGCGCGGACGGGGTGTCCAGGGTGAGCAGCTTGCCGTGGTCGACGATGCCGACGCGGTCGCAGAGCTTCTCCGCCTCGTCCATGTCGTGCGTGGTGACCACCACGGTCACCCCGGACCGCTTCAGCTCGGCGACCCGGTCGTGCACGAAGAGCCGGGACTGCGGGTCGAGACCCGCGGACGGCTCGTCGAGGAAGAGCACCCGGGGCGAGTGCATCAGCGCGCGGGCGATCATCGTGCGCTGGGCGAGGCCGCCGGACAGGAAATCGGTACGGTGGTTCGCGAATTCCTTGAGCCCCATCTGGTCCAGCAGCTCGTCCGCCCGCCGGATGCGCTCCGCCCGGGGCACGCGGTGGTACGCCGCGTGGAACAGCAGGTTCTGCCGGACGGTCAGCGCCCGGTCCAGGTTCACCCGCTGCGGTACGACCGCCAGCAACTGCCGCGCGACAGCGGGCGCGCCGATCACGTCCGCGCCGCACACCCGGGCCCGGCCCGAGGTGGCCCGCACCCGAGTGGTCAGCACCCCGATCGTCGTCGTCTTGCCCGCGCCGTTCGGCCCGAGCAGGCCGAAGACCTCACCGGCGGCGACGGAGAAACTCAGCCCGTCCACCGCCGGTGGCATGTTGGGCTGGTACCGCTTGACCAGCTCCGTGACCACCACTGCCTCGTCCACGTCGTCATGCTCCGTCCTGCAACGTCGGTTCGATAGATGTGTGTGCGCCGATAGGGGGCGCTAGGGGCACGCCAGGGGCGGGAACGGTCACAGGCCCCGCGCGGCCAGCCACCGCTGGAGCGTGCCGGCGAGTTCCGGCCCCCGGTCGGCGACCATGCTGAAGTGGTCACCGGCCGCGTCCGCCACCTCGTGCGGGTAGGGCCAGCGGGACCGCCAGCCGCCCTCCTCGCCGTCCCACTCCCCCAACGGCTCGCTGGCCCGGACCAGCAGGGTCGGCACCGCCATCTCGGTCGGCTGCCAGTCCAGGAACAGGGGCAGGTAGCCGGCCCACGCGGTCGTCCGCCAGTCGTCCATCGGCGTGTACGCGGTCTCCCTGTCGATCATCCCGTCGAGCAGCTGCGGCACCCACCCGCCGAGCACCTCGCTGTTCGCCGGGTAGGTGTCCATCAGCACCACCGCGTCCGGCGAGCGGCCCTGGCGTTCCAGCTCGCCGGCGAGCAGGTTGGCCACCATCGCGCCACCCGAGTGACCGGCCAGCACGAACGGGCCGGCGCCGACGGCGCGCAGCACCGTGTCGGCGTGCACCCGCAGCAGGGCGTCGAGGTCGGCGGGCAGCTCCTCGCCCACGCCGAACCCGGGGTTGGGCAGGGCCCAGACGTTGCGCACCCCCCGGAAGCCGGCGGCCAGCCGGGCGTACTCGTGGGCGCCGGAGAGCAGGGACATGGTGCAGCAGCACACCAGCTGCGCCGCGGCACTGCCCTCGGCCAGCCGGAGGATGCCGGCCGGGCGGGTGAGCTGCGCCGGCTCGCTGAAGCTGGGCCGGAACTGCGCGAGCTTGACCAGGAGTTCGGCGTACCCGGCGGGATCCTCGCGCGCCTTCGGCTGGTTGAAGAGCCCGCCGAGCAGTCCGCCGCCGGAACTCTCCGCAGCGGGTCCCCCGGCGTCGTCCGCGCCGTCCCCGACCGCGTCCGCGCCGCCGAGCTGACCGAGCAGGTGGCGGGCGAGCGCCGTAGGGGTCGGATGGTCGAAGAGCAGGGTGGCCGACAGCTCCGCCCCGGTCTCCTGGCACAACGCGTCGCGCAGCTCCAGTGCGGTCAGCGAGTCGAAGCCGAGCTCCAGGAAGTCCCGGTCGGCCTCGACCGCCCCGGGCGAGGCGTGCCCGAGCACCGTGGCCACGCGCGCGCGGACCAGATCCAGCAGGATCCCGTGCCGATCGCCGGCCGGGGTGCCGGCCAGCCGGTCCCGGAAGGCCCGGGCCGGGTCGGTCGCCTCGCCGGCGGGGCCGGCGTCCCGGTCCGCGGCTGCCGCCGCCTCGGGCACGCCGCGCAGCAGCGGTGCGGGCCGTACGGCGGTGAAGGCCGGCACGAACGCCGACCAGTCGAGGTCGGCGACCGCGAGCTGGTCGTCGCCGCGGCCCACGGCCTGCTGCAACGCGGACACGGCCAGTTCGGCGGGGAGCGGACGGACCCCCCGGCGGCGCAGCTGTGCCGGGTCGGTGACCTCGTCAACCCAGGGCACCCACGCGACGACAGTGGCCGGGCGGCCGGCGGCGCGGCGGCCGGCGGCCAGCGCCTCCAGCCCGGCGCCGGCGGCGGCGGCGACTGCCGCTCCCCCGCTGCCCCAGACGGCGGCGGTGGAGGTGAAGACCACGAACTCGTCAATCGGCCGGCCCGCGCAGGCCCGGTCGAGCAGCTCCACCCCGGCGGTACGGGCGGCCACGGCGTGGGCCAGGTCGCGCGGGTCCAGCGCCGCGACCGGTTCGCCGGCCCCGTCGGAGTCGGCGACGTGCAGGACGGTGCGGACCACGGTCCCGGCGTCGGCCAGCCGGTCCAGCGCCTCGGGCAGCCCGTCGAGGTCGTCGACGACGGTGACGGCGACGTCCCGGTCGACCGTGCCGGCGGGTACCCCGGGACCGGCGAGGACGAGATGGGTGGCGCCGCGGTCGGCGAGCCACCGCAGCAGGTGCGGGGTGCGTACCGCCGCGGCCCCGTGCACCAGGACCGCACCCCGGGGCCGCCAGTCCGCGTCGGCGGCGGTGCCGGCCGGGGCGCGCGACAGCCGCCGCGCGTACACCTCGCCGGAACGCACCGCCAGCTGGTCCTCGTCGCCGCCGGCCGCGACGAGCCGGGCGAACGCGGCGAGCGCGGCGTCGTCCGGCTCCGCCGGCAGGTCGACCAGCCCGCCCCAGAGGCGCGGCTGTTCCAACGCCAGCACCCGACCCAGGCCCCAGAGGTACGCGCCGGCGACGCCGGGCGCGGCATCGTCGGCGTCGACGGCCACCGCGCCCCGGGTCACGGTCCACACCGGCGCGCTGCCCCCGGTGCCGGCGAGGGCCCGGACGAGCGCGGCCGTCCCGGCCAGTGCGACCGTCCCCGTGGCCTCCGCCGCCAGCAGCGAGACCACGACCGACGGGGTGCCTCCGGCGTGCTCGACGGCCCGGGCGACCTCGTCCGGGTCGTCGCCCACGGTCACGAGCACCGGGTCCAGTCCCTCGGCGCGCAGTGCGGCCAGCACGCCCGTGGCGTCGGTCCCCGTCCCGGCCACCACCAGGCATCCGCCGGTCGTCGCGGTGCCGGAGGGCGCGGCGACGCGGACCCAGTCGGCGCGGTACCGCAGGCCGTCCAGCGCGGAGCCGCGGCGCCGCCGGTCCCGGTAGGACGCCAGGGCGGGCAGCAGGTCGGCGAGCGCCTCCTGCCGGTCGGCGTCCAGGCCGAGCGCGGCGGCCAGCGCGGCCGGCCGGTCCTGGGTCACGGCGGCCCAGAACTCCTCGTCGTCGCTCGGCGCGGCGGGCTGACGGAGGTCGACGGCGGGCGGATCCGGCCAGTACCGCTCGTGGTGGAAGGCGTAGGTGGGCAGCTCGACGCGCGCGGCGTCACTGCCGGCGAAGAGGGCCGGCCAGTCCACCCCGGCGCCGCGCAGGTCGACGGCGGCGAGCGCGGCGAGCAGGCTGGCCGGCTCGGGCTGGTCCCGGCGGCCGAGCGGCACGAAGGCCGCCGGCTCGACGTCGGGCAGGCACTCGCGGGCCAGCGCGGTCAGGGCGCCGTCGGGGCCGAGCTCCAGGAAGGTCCCCACGCCGGCGGCGGCCAGGGTGGCGACACCCTCGTGGAAGCGGACGGTGTCCCGGACGTGGTCGACCCAGTAGCCCGGGTCGGTGGCCTGGGCGGCGGTGAGCGCCTCGCCGGTGCGGTCGGAGACGACCGGCAGGGTCGGCGGATGCCAGGTGACCTTCTCCGCGACCACCCGGAAGTCGGCCAGCATGGCGTCCATCCGGGCGGAGTGGAAGGCGTGGCTGACCCGCAGCCGGCGGGACCGCCGGCCCTCGGCGGCCAGCTGCCGACCCGCCGCGAGCACGGCCTCCTCGTCGCCGGAGAGCACCACCGACCGGGGACCGTTCACGGCGGCCAGCGACACCCGCTCGTCGAGCAGCGGGGTCACCTCGGCCTCCGACGCCCGCACCGCCAGCATCGCCCCGCCGGGCGGCAGCTGCTGCATCAGCCGGCCCCGGGCGGCCACCAGGGCCGCAGCGTCGGCCAGCGACAGCACGCCGGCGACGTGCGCCGCGGCCAGCTCGCCGACCGAGTGGCCGAGCAGGTGCTGCGGGCGCAGCCCCCACGCCGTGACCAGCCGGTAGGCGGCGACCTCGTAGGCGAACAGTGCCGGCTGGGTGAACTCGGTACGGTCCAGCAGCGCCGCCTCGGGCGAGTCGGGATCGGCGAAGACCACCTCCCGCAGCGGCCGGCTCAGGTGCCGGTCCAGTTCCCCGGCCACCTCGTCGAAGGCGGCGGCGAACACCGGGAACCGGCGGCACAGCTCGGCGCCCATGCCGAGGCGCTGGGCGCCCTGGCCGGTGAAGAGGAAGGCGACCTTGCCGGCCGGGCGGGCCACCCCGCGTACCACGCCGGACGTGTTGCGCTCCTCGGCGACCGCGCGCAGGCCGGCCAGCAGCGCGTCGCGGTCGTCGCCGATCACCGCTGCCCGGTGCGGCAGGGCCGCGCGGGTGGTGACCAGCGAGTACGCCACGTCGGCCGGGGCCAGGTCCGGGTCGTCGGCCAGGTGCGCCAGCAGCCGCTGGGCCTGCCCGGCCAGGGCCGGCGCGGAGCGGGCGGAGACGATCCACGGCGCCGGCGGGGCGGGCGTACCGGCCGGGCGGGCGTCGTCGGTGTCCGCCTCGGCGGCCTGCTCGATGATGACGTGCGCGTTGGTGCCGCTGATCCCGAACGCGGAGACCCCGGCCCGGCGCGGCTGCCCGGTCTCCGGCCAGGGCTCCGCCCCGGTCAGCAGGGACACCGCCCCAGCCGACCAGTCGACGTGCGGGGTGGGCTCGTCCACGTGCAGGGTGGGCGGCAGCACCCCGTGCCGCATCGCCAGGACCATCTTCATCACCCCGGCGACGCCCGCCGCCGCCTGGGTGTGCCCGATGTTCGACTTCACCGACCCCAGCCACAACGGCCGGTCGGCACGGCGGTCCTTCCCGTACGTGGCCAGCAACGCCTGCGCCTCGATGGGGTCGCCGAGCGTGGTGCCGGTGCCGTGCGCCTCGACGACGTCCACCTGGTCGGCGGTCAGCCCCGCGCTGGTCAGGGCCTGCCGGATCACCCGCCGCTGGGACGGGCCGTTCGGGGCGGTCAGCCCGCTGCTCGCCCCGTCCTGGTTGACCGCGCTGCCGCGCACCACGGCGAGGACCGGGTGACCGTTGCGGCGGGCGTCGGAGAGCCGCTCGACCAGCAGCATGCCGGCCCCCTCGGACCAGCCGGTGCCGTCGGCGGCGGCGGCGAACGACTTGCACCGGCCGTCGGTGGACAGGCCGCGCTGGCGGGAGAACTCCACGAAGACGGTCGGGGTGGCCATCACCGACACCCCGCCGACCAGCGCCATGGTGCACTCGCCCAGCCGCAGCGCCTGGCAGGCGAGGTGCAACGCGACCAGGGAGGAACTGCAGGCGGTGTCCACGGTGACCGCCGGCCCCTCCAGTCCCAGGGCGTACGAGATCCGGCCGCTGGCCACGGCGGCGGCGCTCCCGGTGCCGAGGTAGCCCTCGACCCCGCCGCTGACCCCGGTGAGCAGCGCGGCGTAGTCGCCCTGGCTGCTGGTCGCCGCGTACACGCCGGTGGGCGCGCCGCGCAGCGTGGTCGGGTCGATGCCGGCCCGCTCGAACGCCTCCCAGGCGGTCTCCAGCAACAGCCGCTGCTGCGGGTCCATCGCGAGCGCCTCGCGGGGGCTGATGCCGAAGAAGGCGGGGTCGAAGTCCCCGGCGGAGTAGAGGAACCCGCCCTCCCGCACGTACGACGTGCCCCGGCTGTCCGGGTCGGGATCGGGGTCGTAGAGCGCCCCCAGGTCCCAGCCCCGGTCGTCGGGGAACGCCGACATCGCGTCGGTGCCGTCGGCCACCAGGTCCCACAGCTGCTCCGGCGACCCGACGCCGCCGGGGAACCGGCAGCTCATGCCGATGATCGCCACCGGCTCGCTGAGCGCGGCGGTGAGCTGCTGGTTCTGCTGCTTGAGCTTCTGGTTGTCGAGCAGGGACGCGCGCAGCGCGCCGACGACCTCGTCCAGTGAAACACTCATCGGGGGCTCCTCAGGGCCGGCCGGGTCACGAGTCGGAGCCTTCCAGGGCCATCCGGACCAGGCCCGCGACGTCGAGTTCGTGGATCTGCGCCTCGGGCGCGGCCGGGGCGGCGGGCGCCACGGCCGGCGGACCGGCGCTCGTGCGGGCCAACTGGAGCAGCTGGTCGAGCAGGCCCGTCCGCCGCAGCTCGTCCAGCGGGATCGCGGCGAGGGCCCGGCGGACCGACTCCTCGTCGCCGTCCTCGCCGAACTCCCCGTCGCCGTCGGCGAAGAGCTCCTCGTACAGGTGGTCGGCCAGGCCGGCCGGCGTCGGGTAGTCGAAGACGACCGTGGTGGGCAGGTCGTGCCCGGTGGCCGCGGTGAGCAGGTTGCGCAGCTCCACGGCGGTGAGCGAGTCGAAGCCGAGGTCCAGGAAGCCCCGGTCCGTCTCGATCACGTCTGCGGAGGAGTGGCCGAGCACCTTGGCCGCGTCGATGCGCACCATCTCCAGCAGGGCGGCCCGCCGCTCGTCGCCGGGCAACGCCCGCAACTCGGCGAGCAGGTCCCGGGCGACGGGCGCGGAGGCGTCCGGCGCGTCGGCGGGGGTGACGGCCAGCTCGCGTACGGCCGGCAGGTCGGCCAGCAGCGGGCTGGGCCGCAGCGAGGTGAACAGCGGCGCGAAGGTGCCCCACTCGACGTCGGCGACGGTGACGCAGGTGTCGCCGACGGCCAGGGCGTGCCGCAGCCCCGCCATCGCCACGCCGGGCGGCATCACCCGCAGGCCGCGGCGACGCAGCTGCTCCGCCGCCCCCTCGGTGTACATGCCGGACTCGGTCCACGGCCCCCAGGCGACGGAGGTGGCCGCCAGGCCCCGGCCCCGGCGCCGCTCGGCGAGGGCGTCCAGGTAGGCGTTGCCGGCCGCGTACGCGCCCTGCCCGCCGCTGCCCCACACCGCCGAGATGGACGAGAAGAGCACGAACGCGTCCAGGTCGACGCCGTCGAGCAGCTCGTCGAGGTGCTCGGCGCCGGACAGCTTCGGGGCGATGACGTACGCCAGGTCCTCCAGGGTGGTGTCGGCCAGCGGCACCACCTCGCTGACCCCCGCGGCGTGCACCACCGCGCGCAGCGGCGGTCCCTCCCGCCCGAGGTCGGCCAGGAGCTCGGCCACCGCGTTCCGGTCGGCGGCGTCGCAGCGGGCGACCCGGCAGTCCACCCCGAGGCCGGTCAGCTCGGCGAGCAGCTCGGCGGCGCCGGGGGTGTCGGTGCCGCGCCGGCTGGTCAGCACCACCCGTTCCGCGCCGGCGCCGGCCACCCAGCGGGCCACGTGCCCGCCGAGCGCGCCGGTGCCGCCGGTGATCAGCACCGTGCCCCGGGGCTGCCACGGCGCGGGCTCCCCGTCGGTGACGGCCGGGACGAGCCGCCGCACCAGCACCCCGGACTCGCGGACGGCGAGTTGGTCCTCCACGCCGCCGCCCGTGAGGATGCCGCCGAGCCGCATCGCCGTCCAGGGCTCGAGGTCGGTGGGCAGGTCGACCAGACCGGCCCAGCGGGCGGGCTGTTCCAGCGCGGCCACCCGGCCCAGGCCCCACAGCATCGCCTGCCGCGGGTTGGCCGGGACGTCGCCGTCGCCGACCCCGACGGCACCCTGGGTCACGGACCAGAGCCGGGCCGGGGCGTCGAGGTCGACGAGCTGCTGGAGCAGGTGCACGGTCGCGGCGAGGCCACGCGGCAGCGCCGGGTGCTCGGCGTGCGGGGCGTCGTCCAGGCCGAGGAAGGAGAGGATCGACAGCGGTCCCCCGTCCTCGCCGAGTGCCTCGGTGAGCACGTCGGCGAACCCGCCGCACAGCTCGTCGGGGTCCGCGCCGGTGTCCACGGGCACGATGGTCACGTCGGTGCCCAGGGCCCAGGTGCAGGAGTTCAGGTCGGGATCGTCGGCCCGGTCGGCGGGCAGCAGCACCAGCCAGCGGCCGGGATCCTGCTCTTCCGGGGTCTCCTCGATGGGCTCCCAGACGACCCGGTACCGGCTGCCGTCGACCAGGGACCGTTCCCGGCCGCGCCGCCGCCACGCGGAGAGCGCGGGCAGCACCGTCCCGAACGGCTGGTCGCGGTCCACGTCCAGGTCGCGGGCCAGCGACTCGAGGTCCTCGGCCTCGACGGCCGCCCAGAAGCGGCGCTCGACGTCGGTGCGGTCGTCCTCGGCCGCCAGGCTGGCCCACGGCGGCGGCTCCGGCCAGTAGCGCTGCCGGTCGAACGTGTAGGTGGGCAGGTCGACCCGCTGCGCGCCGGTGCCCGCGTAGAGGGCGAACCAGTCCGGGGAGACGCCGTGGGTGTGCAGCGCGGCGACCGCCCGCAGCAGGGTGGTCGGCTCGGAGCGGTCCCGGCGCAGGGCGGGCACGACCAGCGGGGGCCGGCCGCCGGTCGGGGCGTCCTCGGCCAGGACGGCCTGGGCGAGGGCGGTGAGCACCCCGTCCGGGCCGATCTCGACGTAGCCGGTGACGTTGCGCTCCCGCAGCGCCGCGACGGCGTCGGCGAAGCGCACGGCGTCGCGGGCGTGCCGCACCCAGTACTCCGGCGTGCCGATCTCCGCCGCGTCGACCGGCGCGCCGGTGACGGTGGAGATCATCGGGATGCTCGGGTCCTGGTACCGCAGCCGTCCGGCGACGGCGGCGAGGTCGTCGAGCACCGGTTCCATCAGCGGGCTGTGGAACGCGTGGCTGACCGTCAGCCGCCGGATCCGGACGCCCCGCGCGGTCCACTCGGCGGCCAGCTCCTCGACGGCGTCGCCGGCCCCGGACACCACGACGGCGGCGGGACCGTTGACGGCGGCGACGGAGACCCGGTCGGCGCGGTCGCCGAGCCCGGCGGTCACCTCGGCCTCGGTGGCGGCGATGGCGAGCATCGCCCCGCCGGCCGGCAGCGCCTGCATCAGCCGGCCCCGGGCGGCGACCAGCTCGGCGGCATCGGCCAGGGAGAGCACCCCGGCGGCGTGGGCCGCGGCGAACTCGCCGATGGAGTGCCCGGCGACCGCGTCGGGGCGCACCCCCCACGCCTCGAACAGCCGGAACAGCGCCACCTCCACGGCGAAGAGCGCCGGCTGGGTGAACTCGGTCCGGTCCAGCGCCTCGGCCTCTCCGGTGTCGGGCTCGGCGAAGAGCAGCGGCTTCAGCGGGCGGGGCAGGTGCTGGTCGAGTGCGGCGCAGGCCTCGTCGAGTGCGGCGGCGAAGACCGGGAACGCCTCGGCCAGCTCGCGACCCATCCCGGCCCGCTGCGCCCCCTGCCCGGAGAACAGGTACGCCACCTTCGGCCGGGACGCGGCCACGCCGGTGACCACCAGCGGCGAGTCCTCACCGGCGCCGAGGGCGCGCAGCCCGGCGCCCAGCGCGATCCGGTCGGTGGCCAGCACGACGGCCCGGTGCTCCAGGGTGGCCCGGGAGACCGCCGACGACCAGCCCACGTCGACCGTCCGGGGGGCCTCCAGCCCGGTGAGCTGCTCGGCCCAGCGGTCCGCCTGGGCGGCCAGCGCGACCGCCGTACGTCCCGACAGCAGCACCGGCACCACCGGCAGCCCGGCCGGCTCCCCCGTCGGCGGCTCGACGACGGACGGCTCCGGGGCCTGCTCCAGGATGGTGTGCGCGTTGGTGCCGCTGATGCCGAACGAGGAGACGGCAGCGCGGCGCGGGTGCTCGGTGACCGGCCAGGGGCGGCCCTCGCCGAGCAGCTCGACCGCGCCGACGGACCAGTCCACCTGGTCGGTCGGCTCGTCGACGTGCAGGGTCTGCGGCAGGTAGCCGTGCCGCAGCGCCAGCACCATCTTGATGATCCCGGCGACGCCGGCGGCGGCCTGCGTGTGCCCGATGTTGGACTTGATCGAGCCGAGCCAGAGCGGCTGGTCGGCGGGCCGCTGGCCGTACGTGGCGAGCAGGGCCTGCGCCTCGATGGGGTCGCCGAGCTTCGTGCCGGTGCCGTGCGCCTCGACGGCGTCCACGTCGGCCGGGGTGAGGCCGGCGTTGGCGAGCGCCTGCCGGATCACCCGCTGCTGCGACGGCCCGTTCGGGGCGGTCAGGCCGTTGGAGGCGCCGTCCTGGTTGACGGCGCTGCCCCGGATCACGGCGAGCACGGGGTGGCCGTTGCGGCGGGCGTCGGAGAGCCGCTCGACGAGCAGCAGGCCGAGGCCCTCGCCCCAGCTGGTGCCGTCGGCGGCGGAGGCGAACGCCTTGACCCGGCTGTCCGGGGCGAGCCCCCGCTGCCGGCTGAAGCCGACGAACACCCCGGGGGTGGACATGACGGTGACGCCGCCGACGAGGGCGAGGGAGCACTCCGAGCGGCGCAGCGCCTGGCAGGCCCAGTGCAGCGCGACCAGCGACGACGAGCAGGCGGTGTCGACCGAGACGGCGGGCCCCTCCAGCCCGAGGGTGTACGACACCCGGCCGGAGAGCACGCTGCCGGCGTTGCCGGTCATCAGGTGCCCCTCGGCGCCCTCGGCGCTGAACATCAGGTTCCGGTAGTCCTGGTAGTTGGTGCCGACGAAGACGCCGGTGGGGCTGCCGCGCAGCGCGTGCGGGTCGATGCCGGCCCGCTCGATCGCCTCCCAGGACGCCTCCAGCAGGAGCCGCTGCTGCGGGTCCATGGCCAGGGCCTCGCGGGGGCTGATGCCGAAGAAGCCGGCGTCGAAGTCGGCGGCCCCGGTGACGAATCCGCCCTCGCGGGCGTAGCTGGTGCCCTCCTTCTCCGGGTCGGAGTCGAAGAGCCGGTCGAGGTCCCAGCCCCGGTCGGTGGGGAACTCGCCGATCGCGTCGCCGCCGCCGGCGAGGAGCTGCCACAGCTGCTCCGGGGTGTCCGCCCCGCCGGGCAGGCGGCAGCTCATCGCCACGATGGCGATCGGATCGTCGTCCTCGGCCAGGGCGGCCGGGGCGGGGGTGGCCACGTCCGGGGCGGCCCCGGTGAGCAGTTCGTCGAGGTGCGCGGCGAGCGCCGTCGGGTTCGGGTAGTCGAAGGCGAGCGTCGCGGGCAGCCGCAGGTCGGTGGCGGTGGCCAGGAAGTTGCGCATGTCCACGGCGGTCAGCGAGTCCAGGCCGAGGTCGCGGAAGGGCAGGGTGGCGGGGATGTCGTCGGCCGCGCCGTAGCCGAGCGCGGTCGCCGCGCACTGGCGGACCAGCTCCAGCAGCGTCGCGGCGCGCTCCGCCGCGGCGAGCCCGGCGAGCCGCCGCGCCAGGGCCGACGGTACGTCCGGCGCCTCCTCGGCGGCCTCCTGCGGGTCCGGCCGCGTCGCCTCGCGCACCTCGGCGAGGTCGCCGATCAGCGGGCTGGGCCGGACCAGGGTGAACGCGGGGGCGAACCGGGCCCAGTCGATGTCGGCGATCAGGGTCGTGGTCTCACCGCGCCGCAGCGCCCGGGCGAGGGCCTCGACGGCCAGCTCCGGGTCCATGCCGAGCATGCCGCCCCGGCGCAGCCGCTGCTGGGCGCGTTCGTTGTCGGCGGGCAGCCCGGCCCCGCTCCACGCGCCCCAGGCCACCGACAGTGCGGCCAGGCCCTCGGCCCGGCGCCGCTCGGCGAGGGCGTCGAGGAACGCGTTCGCCGCCCCGTACGCGCCCTGCCCGGCGTTGCCGGTGGTGCCGGCGACCGAGGAGAACAGCACGAAGGCGTCCAGGTCGAGGTCCCGGGTCAGCTCGTCCAGGTGGACGGCGGCGGCGCACTTGGGCGCGGCGACGGTGTGCAGGCGCTGCGGGGTGACGGTGTCGACGATCCCGTCGTCGAGGACGGCGGCGGTGTGCAGCACGGCGGTCACCGGGGCGTCGGCGGGGACGGCGGCCAGCAGGTCGGCCACCTGTGCCCGGTCGGCGACGTCGCAGCGGGCCACGGTGACCCGTACGCCGAGGCCGGTCAGCTCCGCCTCCAGCTCGGCGGCGCCCGGGGCGTCCGGGCCGCGCCGGCTGGCCAGCAGGACGTGCGCGGCGCCGGATCGGGCCGCCCAGCGGGCCAGGTGCCCGCCCAGCCCGCCGGTGCCGCCGGTGATCAGCACGGTGCCGCGCATCCGCCAGGTGTCGTCGACGGCGTCGCCGGACGCGCTCGGCTCGGGTTCGGTGAGCCGGGTGAGTCGGCGGACGAAGACCCCGGACCCGCGCACGGCGAGCTGGTCCTCGCCGCCGCCGGACCGCTCCGCGCCGTCGTCGTCGCCGAACTGGTCCGCGCCACCGCCGAACGGGTCCTCGCCGCTGGCGCCGAGCGCCGCGCAGAGCAGGGCGCCGGCCTGCGCGTCGAGGGTGTGCGGCAGGTCGAGCAGGCCGCCCCAGCGGGCGGGGTGTTCGAGGGCGACCGCGCGGCCGAGCCCCCAGACGGAGGCGGCGACGGGGCTCGGCGCCGGGTCGTCGGCGCTGACCGCGACGGCTCCCCGGGTCGCGCACCACAGCGGCGCCTCGACGCCGAGCGTCCCGAGCGCCTGCACCAGCAGGGCGGTGCCCGAGACGGCCAGCGAGGTCGCCGGGTGCTCCGGGTGCGCCCGCTCGTCCAGGCCCAGCAGGGAGAGCACGGCGACGGGTCCGTCCGGGCCGGGGAGCGCGGCGCGCAGCAGCTCGGCCAGCGCCGCCGGGTCGTCGGTGGCGTCCAGTTCCACGGGTACGACGTCCGCGCCGAAGTTGCCGAGCGCCGACAGCACGTCGGCGACCAGGGGGTCCCCGGCCAGCGCCGCGGGCACCGGGACGAGCCAGGTGCCGGCGAGCCAGGTCAGCGGCAGGTCGGGCACGGCCTGCCAGGTGACCCGGTAGCGCCACCGGTCGAGGTCCGGCTCGCCGTCGGCCGCGGCGAGGAAGGCCGGCGGGGCGGGCCAGTACCGGTGGTGGTCGAAGGCGTACGTGGGCAGGTCGACGGTGGGCGCGGCGGGCAGGACCTTCGTCAGGTCGACGGGCAGGCCGATGGCGTGCGCCGCGGCGAGGTTGGTCAGCAGCCGGGTCGCGTCGTCGTCGTCGCGGCGCAGGCTGCCCAGGGTGTTACCGGTGACGCCGGTGTCGTCGAGGATCGCCGTGACCGGCATCGTCAGCACGGGGTGCGGGCTGATCTCCACGAACGTGGTGTGCCCGGCGGCGACGGCCACCCGCACCGCCGTGTCGAAGAGCACCGTCCGACGCAGGTTGTCGTACCAGTAGTCCGCGCCCATGGAGATCGGGTCGGCCCAGTCCCCGGTGAGGGTGGAGACCAGGCGGGTGTGGCCGACCTGCGGCGTGACGTCGGCCAGGTCGGCGCGCAGCTGCTCGGCGACCTCCTGCACGGCGGGCGAGTGCGACGCGTAGTCCACGGGGATCAACCGGGCCCGGACGCCCTCGGCCTGGCACGCCTGCACCAGGTCGGCGACGTGCTGCGGCGGGCCGGAGACCACGACGGTGGACGGGCCGTTGACCGCCGCCACCCCGACGCCCGGGAAGGCCGGCAGCCGCTCGGCGACCGCCTCTGCCGACAGGTCCACCGACGCCATCGTCCCGGTGCCGCGCAGCACGGTCAGGGCGCGAGAGCGCAGCGCCACCGCCTTCGCGGCGTCGTCCAGGCTGAGGATGCCGGCCACGCACGCCGCGCCGATCTCGCCCTGCGAGTGGCCGATCACCGCGGCCGGGGTCACCCCCGCGTGCTGCCACACCGCGGCGAGGGCCACGCCGACGGCCCACAGCACCGGCTGCACGACCTCGACCCGCTCCAGCCACGACTCGTCGTCGCCGGTCAGCACCGACACCACGTCGACGGCGAGGTGCGGGTCGAGGGCCCGCTGGCACTCGGCCAGCTTCGCGTCGAACACCGGCGTACGGCCGACCAGGCCGGCGGCCATCCGCGCCGACTGCGCGCCCTGACCGGGGAAGACGAACACCGGGCCCGCGCCGGGGCCCGACGCCACACCGCTGACCACGTTCCCGGCGGGCAGGCCGGCCGCGACCGCGTCCAGCCCCGCCAGCAGCTCGTCGGCGGTCGAGCCGACCACGGCGGCGCGGTGGTCGAACGTCGACCGGGTGGCCGCCAGGGACCAGCCCACCGCGGCCGGCTCCAGCCCGTCGCGCTGCCGCAGGTGCGACGCGAGCCGGGCGGCCTGCGCGGCCAGGGCGGCCTTCGACCGGGCCGACACCGGCCAGAGGAGCGCGTCGGCCGCGACCAGCCCGGGGGCGGAGTCGGAGCGGCGCTCCTCGGCCGACTCGTCCGGCTGCTCGATGATCACGTGGGCGTTGGTGCCGGAGATGCCGAACGAGGACACGGCGCCACGCCGCGCCCGGCCCGTCTCGGGCCACGGCCGGGCCTCGGTGGCCAGTTCCACCGCGCCGGCCGTCCAGTCGATGTGCGGGGACGGCGCGTCGACGTGCAGCGTCGCCGGGACGACGCCGTGCCGGATGGCGAGCACCAGCTTGATCACCCCGGCCACGCCGGCGGCGGCCTGGGCGTGGCCGATGTTCGACTTCACCGAGCCGAGCAGCAGCGGCGGGGCCTCCCCCCGGTCCTGCCCGTACGTGGCGATGAGCGCCTGCGCCTCGATCGGGTCGCCCAGCTTGGTGCCGGTGCCGTGCGCCTCCACGACGTCGACGTCGGCGGTGGAGAGCCGGGCGGAGGCGAGGGCCTGGCTGATGACCCGCTGCTGCGCCGGCCCGTTCGGGGCGGTCAGCCCGTTCGACGCGCCGTCCTGGTTGACGGCGGTGCCGCGGACCACCGCGAGGACGTGGTGGCCGTTGCGGCGGGCGTCCGACAGCCGCTCGACCAGCAGCCAGCCGACGCCCTCGGAAAACCCGGCGCCGTCGGCGCTGGCGGCGAACGACCGGCACCGCCCGTCGGTGGAGAGGGCGCGCTGCCGGCTGGATCCGATGTAGAGGCCCGGGGTGGCCATCACGGTCACCCCACCGGCCAGCGCCAGGTCGCACTCCCCCGCCCGCAGCGCCTGCACCGCGAGGTGCAGTGCCACCAGCGACGACGAGCAGGCCGTGTCGATGGAGACGGCCGGCCCTTCGAGCCCGAGGGTGTACGACACCCGGCCCGACGCGACGGCCGCCGCGCCCCCGGTCATCGAGTGCCCCTCGTCGCCGTCCGGCGACATCATCAGCAGGGTGCCGTAGTCCTGCCCGTTGGTGCCGACGAACACCCCGGTCCGGCTGCCGCGCAGCGAGGCCGGGTCGATCCCGGCGGCCTCGACCGCCTCCCAGGACGTCTCCAGCAGCAACCGCTGCTGGGGGTCCATGGTCAACGCCTCGCGGGGCGAGATGCCGAAGAAGGCGGAGTCGAAGTCCCCGGCCCCGTCGACGAACCCGCCCTCCCGGGCGTACGAGGTGCCCGGGTGGTCGGGGTCGGGGTGGTAGAGGCGCTCCAGGTCCCAGCCCCGGTCGTCGGGGAAGGGGGTGACCGCGTCCCGGCCGTTTCGCAACAGCTCCCACAGGTCGTCGGGGTTGCGCACCCCGCCCGGCAACCGGCAGCTCATCGCCACGATCGCCACCGGCTCCAGTTCCTGGGACTGTGCCTCACTGAGCCGGCGACGGGTGTCGTGGAGATCAGCCATGACCCGCTTGAGGTAGTCGCGGAGCTTGTCTTCGTTGGCCATCGGAGTGCCGCTTCCTCGAAAGGGACGGGAGAGAGCTGGAGCTGGAAGGTCAGGAGATGCCGAGGTCCTTGTCGACCATCGCGAACAACTCGTCGTCGGTGGCGTCGTCGAGGTGCCGGCCGATGTCGGCGCCACCGCTGTCCTGGGCGAGCCGGGACAGCATCGCCTGCAGGCGTACGGTGGCCCGCACCCGGGCCGCCTCGTCCCGCGCCACCACGTCGAGGCTGTCGGCGATCCGGTCCAGATCGTCGAGGAGGGCGGTCGGGGTGACCACGTCGTCGTGGGCGACCTCGGCGAAGAGGTACTCCGCCAGGGTCGTCGGGGTCGGGTAGTCGAAGACCAGGGTGACCGGCAGGGCCACGCCGGTGGCCGAGCCGAGCCGGTTGCGCAGCTCGACGGCGGTGACGGAGTCGAAGCCCAGCTCCCGGAACGCCCGGTGCTCGTCCACCGACTCGGCGGACGGGTAGTTGAGCACGGCGGCGACCTGGCTGCGGACGAGGCCGAGCAGCACGGCGAGCCGCTCGGCGGCGGGCAGGCCGGCGAGCCGGTCCTGCAACGTCTCCGGGCCGTCGCCGGCCTCCACGCTGGCCACCTGCTCGGCCGTGACGAGCCGCCGCACGTCCGGCAGGTCGTTGATCAGCGGGCCGGGCCGGGTGGCGGTGAAGGCGACGGAGAACCGTTCCCAGGCGATGTCGGCGATGGTCAGGAACGCCTCACCGTGGTCCACGGCCTGGTGCAGCGCGGCGATGGCCGCCTCGGGGGTCATCTCGGGTACGCCGTGTCGGTGCAGCAGCTCGCCGAGCAGCCCGTCGGCCATGCCGCCGCCGGCCCACGCCCCCCAGGCGATGGAGGTGGCGGTCAGGCCGAGGCCACGCCGGTGCTGGGCGAGGGCGTCGAGGAACGCGTTGCTCGGGGCGTAGTTGCCGACGCCGGAGCTGGCCACGCTGCCGGCGAAGGACGAGAACATGATGAACGCCGACAGCTCGTGGTCGAGGGTCAGCTCGTGCAGGTTGTACGCGACGTCGACCTTGGCCTGGAGCACCCGCTCGATCTGCTCCGGCCGGATGTCGTTGATCATGGCGTCGTCGAGCACGGCGGAAGCGTGCACGACCGTGGTGAGCGGGTACTCGGCGGGGATCGCGTCGATCAGGTCGGCCAGCGCGTCCCGGTCGGAGGCGTCGCACTCGACCACGGTGGCCTGGGCGCCCAGCTCGGTGAGGTCGTCGACGAGCTGCTGCGCGCCCGGCGCGGCCATGCCCCGCCGGCTGACGACCACGATGTTCTCCACGCCGCTGCGGGCCAGCCAGCGGGCGGCGTGCCCACCGAGCGCGCCCGTGCCGCCGGTGACCAGCGCCGTGCCGTACGGCTGCCACGGGTTCGCGGGCTGGCTCTCGCCGAGCGGGACCCGGGTGAGCCGGCGGGCGAGCAGTCCGCCGGGGCGTACCGCGATCTGGTCCTCCTCCCCGGCGGCGGTGAGGGCCGCGACCAGCAGCTCGGCGCAGCGCTCGTCGACGGCCTCCGGCAGGTCCACGAGACCGCCCCAGCGCTGCGGGTGCTCCAGCGCGGCGACCCGGCCGAAGCCCCAGACCAGCGACTGCACCGGGGAGCGCAGCAGGTCGGCCATGCCGACGGACGCGGCGCCCGAGGTGACGCTCCACATCGGGGCGCGCAAACCGAGGTCGCCGAGGGCCTGGAAGAGCGCCACGGTGGCGGCGAAGCCGCCGGGCACCGACGGGTGCAGCGGGTGCGCCAGCTCGTCGAACGCGAGCAGCGAGACCACGCCGGTCACCTCGGCGGCGGCGTCGTCGCCACCCGGCGCGGCGGCGAGCGCCTCCTGGAGCAGCTTGCCGAACTGGTCGCGGTCGACGTCGGGGGTGGAGACGGGCACCGGGACGAGCGTCGCGCCGGCCGCCGCGAACGCCTCGACGCAGGCGTCCTGCCAGGGCTCGATGATGTCGCCGGTGGGCAGGACGACGACCCAGGTGCCGCTCATGCCCCGGTTGGCGACGCCGGTCAGCGGCTTCCAGGTGTCCTGGTAGCGCCAGCTGTCGATGTCGGACTGGCGGCGCCGCTGCCGGCGCCAGGAGGTGAGCAGCGGCAGGGCCGGCAGCAGCGCGTCGAGGACCTCGTGGGCCGGGGTGTCCTCGGTGGCGATGGTCTCGGCGAGGGCGGTGACGTCCCCGCGTTCCACGGCCGCCCAGAAGCTCGTGTCGCTGGGGTCGCCGCCGGCCGCGCCCTGGAGCAGGCTCTGCAGGTCGGGGCCGCCGCTGCCGTCCAGCCAGAACCGCTGGTGGTCGAAGGCGTACGTGGGCAGCGGCGCCACCTCGGTCTCGGCGAGGACGTTCGCCAGGTCGACGGGCAGGCCGATGGCGTACGCGGTGGCGAGGTTGGCCAGCAGCCGGGTCGCGTCGTCGTCGCCGCGGCGCAGGCTGCCCAGGGTGTGCCCGGTGACGCCGGTGTCCTCGAGGATCGCCGTCACCGGCATCGTCAGCACGGGGTGCGGGCTGATCTCCACGAACGTGGTGTGCCCGGCGGCGATCGCCGTCCGGACGGCGGCGTCGAACCGCACGGTGCGGCGCAGGTTGTCGTACCAGTAGTCCGCGGTCATCGAGGCCGGGTCGACCCAGTCCCCGGTGAGCGTGGAGACGAGGCGGGTGTGGCCGGCCTGCGGGGTGACGTCGGCCAGGTCCGCGCGCAGTTGCTCGGCGACCTGCTGCACGGCCTCGGAGTGGGAGGCGTAGTCCACGGGGATGAGCCGGCCGCGCAGGCCCTCGGCCTGGCACGCCGCGACGAGGTCGGCGACGGGCTGCGGCGGGCCGGAGACCACGACGGTGGACGGGCCGTTGACCGCCGCCACCCCGACGCCCGGGAACGCCGGCAGGCGCTCGGCGACCGCGTCGGCCGACAGGTCCACCGACGCCATCGTGCCGGTGCCGCGCAGCACGGTCAGCGCCCGCGAGCGCAGGGCCACGGCCTTCGCGGCGTCCTCCAGGCTGAGGATGCCGGCCACGCACGCCGCGCCGATCTCGCCCTGCGAGTGGCCGACGACCGCGTCCGGGACGACGCCCGCCGCGCGCCACACGGCCGCGAGGGCGATGCCGACGGCCCACAGCACGGGCTGCACGACCTCGACCCGCTCCAGCCACGACTCGTCGTCGCCGGTCAGCACCGACACGAGGTCCACGTCCAGGTACGGGGCGAGGGCCCGCTGGCACTCGGCCAGCTTCGCGTCGAACACCGGCGTCCGGCCGACCAGGCCGGCGGCCATCCGCGCCGACTGCGCACCCTGGCCCGGGAAGACGAAGACGGGGCCGGCGCCGGCGCTGGTGACCGTGCCGGTGACGAGGTTGCCGGCCGGGTGGCCGGCGGCGAGGGCGTCCAGCCCGGCGAGCAGCTCGTCGGTGCCGAGGCCGACCACGGCGGCGCGGTGGTCGAACGTCGACCGGGTGGTGGTCAGCGACCAGCCGACGGCCGCCGGGGCGAGGTCGCCGTGCTCGCGCACGTGCCGCGCGAGTCGGGCGGCCTGCCCGGCGAGGGCGGAGCGCGACCGGGCCGACACCGGCCAGAGGGTCACGTCCGAGCCGACCAGGCCGGGGCGTCGCGCGGGCTCGACGGCGGTGGCCTCGACGGCCTCGTCGCCGTCGACGGACGCCGGTTCGGCGACGCGCGGCCGGTACTCCTCCAGGATCACGTGCGCGTTGGTGCCGCTGACGCCGAATGAGGAGACGCCGCCGCGGCGGGGGCGGTCCAGCTCGGGCCACGGCTTGGACTCGGTGAGCAGGGAGACCGCCCCGGCGGTCCAGTCCACGTGCGGGGAGGGCTCGTCAACGTGCAGGGTCTCCGGCATGACGCCGTTGCGCAGCGCCATCACCATCTTGACCAGGCCGGCGACGCCGGCGGCGCTCTGGGTGTGGCCGATGTTCGACTTCACCGAGCCCAGCCACAGCGGCCGGTCGGCGGGCCGGTCCTGCCCGTACGTGGCGATGAGCGCCTGCGCCTCGATGGGGTCGCCGAGGGTGGTGCCGGTGCCGTGCGCCTCGACCATGTCGACGTCGGCGGTGCCGAGCCGGGCGTTCGCGAGGGCCTGCCGGATGACCCGCTGCTGGGAGGGGCCGTTCGGGGCGGTGAGCCCGTTGGACGCGCCGTCCTGGTTGAGGGCGCTGCCCCGGATCACGGCGAGGATCGGGTGGCCGTTGCGCTCGGCGTCGGCCAGCCGCTCCACGACGAGCACGCCGCCGCCCTCGCCCCAGCCGGTGCCGTCCGCGCCGGCCGCGAAGGCCCTGCACCGGCCGTCGACGGACATGCCGCGCTGCCGGGAGAAGACGACGAAGACGCCGGGGGTGACCATCACGGTGACGCCACCGGCGATGGCCAGGTCGCACTCGCCGCGGCGCAGCGCGTTCACGGCGAGGTGCAGGGCCACCAGCGAGGAGGAGCAGGCGGTGTCGACGGTGACGGCGGGGCCGTTGAGACCGAGGGTGAACGAGATCCGGCCGGACGCGACGCTCGTGGTGTTGCCGGTGCCGATGTACATGTCGACGCCCTCGGGCACGTGCGGCAGACCCATGCCGTAGTTCGAGGTGCTCAGCCCGACGAAGACACCGGTGGAGCTGCCACGCAGCGACAGCGGGTCGATGCCGGCACGCTCGATGGCCTCCCAGGACGTCTCCAGCAGCAGCCGCTGCTGCGGGTCCATGGCGAGGGCCTCACGCGGCGAGATGCCGAACAGGGACGGGTCGAAGTCACCGGCGCCGTCGAGGAACCCGCCGATGCGCGTGTAGCTCTTGCCCGGCTTGTTGGGGTCGGGGTCGTAGAGCGCCTCCAGGTCCCAACCCCGGTCGTCCGGGAACTCGGTGAGCGCGTCCCGGCCGTCGGCGACGAGGTCCCACAGGGCTTCCGGCGACCGGACCCCACCGGGGAAGCGGCAGCTCATCGAGACGATGGCCAGGGGCTCCTGGTCGCGCGCCTCGACGGTCTGCAGCTTGCGCTTGGTCTCGTGCAGGTCGGCGGTGACCCGCTTGAGGAAGTACCGCAGCTTGTCATCGCTCATCGGGGGGCACCTGCCTCGATTGGAAGGTTGGTCATCTCAGGAGATTCCAAACTCTTTGCTGATGAAGTCGAAGATCTCGTCGTCGCTGGCCGAGTCGAGGTCAGGCCGGTCCGGTTCGGCGGCGGGTCCGGCCGCCAGGTCGGACGCCTTGGCGAGCAGGTCCTGCATCCGGGCGGTGAACCGGGCCCGGGCCGCCGGGTCGAGCGGGATGGCGTTGAGCAGGCTCTCCACCGTGTCGATCCCCTGGAAGAGGGGTTGCGTGGAGGGCGCCGCGTCGGCGGCGATCTCGCTGGTCAGCTTCTCGGCGAGCGCGGTCGGCGTCGGGTAGTCGAAGACCAGCGTCGCCGGCAGCCGCAGCCCGGACAGGCCGTTGAGCCGGTTGCGCAGGTCGACGGCGGTGAGCGAGTCGAAGCCCAGGTCGGTGAAGAGCCGGTTCGGGTCGACGGCGTCGGCACCGGCGTGGCCGAGGACGGCGGCGATGTTCGCCCGTACCACGTCGAGCACCACCTTGAGCCGTTCCGGGCCGGCCAGGCCGGCGAGCCGCTGGCTGAGCTGCACCCCGCCGGAGCGGGCGCCCGTGGCGTCGACGGAGCGCCGCATCGGCACCCGGACCAGGGCCCGGAGCATCGGCGCGAGGGTGCCGGCCTCGGCCTGCCCGCGCAGCGTCCCGACGTCCAGGCGCATCGGCACGACGGCCGCCGCGTCGAGCCGCCACGCGGCGTCGAAGAGGTTCAGCGCCTGCTCGGTGGCGAGGCCGGCGGCGCCCTGCTCGGCCATCCGCCGCACGTCGTCGTCGCCGAGGTGGCCGGTCATGCCGCTGGCCTGCTCCCAGAGGCCCCACGCGAGCGAGATGCCGGCGAGCCCGCGGGCCCGGCGGTGCGCCGCGAGGGCGTCGAGGAAGGCGTTCGACGCGGCGTAGTTGGACTGGCCGGCGCTGCCCAGGGTGGCCGCCGCCGAGGAGAACAGGACGAAGGCCGCGAGGTCCGCGTCGGCCGTGAGGCGGTGCAGGTGCCACGCCGCGTCGATCTTCGGCACGGCGACCGCGTCCACCCGTTCGGGCGTCATCGACTCCAGCACGCCGTCGTCGAGGACACCGGCGGCGTGCACCACGGCGGTGAGCGGGTGCGCCGCGGGCACCCCGGCCAGCAGCGCCGACAGGGCGTCGGGGTCGGCGGCGTCGCAGGCCGCGACGGTCACCTCCGTACCGGCGCCGGCGAGTTCGGTGACGAGGTCGTCGATCCCCTCGGCCGCCGCGCCGCGCCGCCCGGCCAGCAGCAGGTGCCGCACGCCGTGGGTGGTGGCGAGGTGGCGGGCCAGGATGCGGCCCAGCACGCCCGTGCCGCCGGTGATCAGCACGGTGCCGTCCGGGTCGATCCCGCCGGGCAGCGGCTCGACGCCGGCCGGGACCCGCCCGAGCCGTGGCGTGCGCACCTGCCCGGCCCGCACGGCGAGCTGCGGCTCGCCGGAGGCGATCGCGGCGGCCAGCGCGGTGGCGCTGTCCGGGGTGTCGTCGAGGTCGACGAGCTGGCACCGGCCCGGGTGTTCGAGCTGGGCGGTGCGCAGCAGACCCCAGACCGGGGCCTGGCGCAGGTCGACCACCTGCTGCTCGCCCGCCGCGACCGCGTCGCGGGTGACCAGCACCAGCCGGGACTCGGCGAACCGGTCGTCGGCGAGCCAGGTCCGCAACGCGGCGAGGGTACGGTGCGTGGTGGCCCGCGCCTGCCCGGCCAGCGCCGGGTCCGTCGGGTCTCCGGCGTCGCCGATCGGCACGATCACCGCCTCGGGCGCCGGCTCACCCCCCGCGAGCAGGTCGCCCAGCGAGTCGAGGTCGACGTCGGTACGCACCCGGGCGCCGGCCGCCTCGCAGGCGGCGCTGAGCGCCAGGTCGTCGCCGAGCGCCACCCAGCGGGTGGCCGCCGGCACGGGGCCGGTGGGCACCGGCAGCGCCGGCCAGTCCACCTGGAACAGCGACTCGTGCCGGCCGGAGCGGGCCGCGCCGAGCGAGTCGCCGGAGACCCGGCGCATGATCAGCGAGTCGACGTGCAGCACCGGGGCGCCGGTGGCGTCGGCCACCTGGAAGGAGACGCCGACCTCGCCGGCGGCGGCGACGCGTACGCGCAGGGCGGTGGCCCCGGCGGCGAGCAGCGACACCCCGGTCCAGGCGAACGGCAGGCGGGGCACGCTGGCGTCGGCGCCGTCGCCCATCCGGCCGAGGAAGCCGCCGATCGACATGGCCTGCAACGCGCCGTCCAGTAGCGCCGGGTGCACCCCGAAGCGGCCGGCCTCGGCGTGGTGGTCGGCGGGCAGTTCGACCTCGGCGAAGACCTCGTCGTCGCGGGTCCACGCGGCGCGCAGGCCACGGAACGCCGGGCCGTACCCGAAGACGGTCGCCTCGATGCCGGAGTAGAAGTCGTCGGCCTCGACGCGCGTCGCGCCGGGCGGCGGCCACACCCCCAGGTCGAACGCGGGCGCGGCGTCGGCCGGCTGCGGACCGAGCAGGCCGGTGGCGTGGCAGGTCCAGGCGACGTCGGCCAGGATCTCGTCGGAGCCGTCCCGGTAGGGCCGGGAGTAGAGCTGGACGGTGCGCCGCCCGTCGTCGTCCCGGTCGCCGACCATCAGCTGCACCTGGAGCGCGCCGAGTTCGGGCAGGACGAGCGGGGCGAGCAGGGTCAGCTCCTCCACCGTCGGGCAGCCGGCCTGCTCACCGGCGTACGTGGCCAGTTCGACGAAGGCGGTGCCGGGCAGCAGGATGTTGTCCATCACCCGGTGCTCGCCGAGCCACGGGTGGGTACGCACCGACAGCCGCCCGGTGAAGACCATCCGCTCGCTGTCGGGGAAGGTCAGCGTGGCGCTGAGCAGCGGGTGCCCGGCGTCCTGGAGGCCGGCGGAGCTGACGTCCTGCGCCCGGTGCAGCGGCGGCTCGACCCAGTACCGCTGGTGGTCGAAGGCGTACGTGGGCAGCGCCATGACGGCGGTCTCGGCGAGGACCGTGCCCAGGTCGACCGGCAGGCCGATCGTGTGGGCGGTGGCGAGGTTCGTCAGCAGCCGCGTCGCGTCGTCGTCGCCACGACGCAGGCTGCCCAGCGTGTGCCCGGTCGCGCCGGCGTCGTCCAGGATCGCCGTCACCGGCATCGTCAACACCGGATGCGGGGAGATCTCGACGAACGTGGTGTGCCCGGCGGCGACCGCGACGCGCACGGCGGCGTCGAACTGCACGGTCTGCCGCAGGTTGTCGTACCAGTAGCCGGCCGTCATCGACGCCGGGTCGACCCAGTCCCCCGTCAACGTCGACACCAGCCGGGTGTGGCCCTGCTGCGGCGCGACGTCGGCGAGATCGGCGCGCAGTTGCTCGGCGACGTCCTGCACCGCCACGGAGTGCGACGCGTAGTCCACCGGGATCAACCGGGCGCGCACCCCGTCGGCCTGGCACGACTCGACCAGGTCGGCGACCGGCTGCGGCGGACCCGACACCACGACGGTGGACGGGCCGTTCACCGCCGCCACCCCGACACCCGGGAACGCCGGCAGCCGCTCGGCCACCGCCTCGGCCGACAGGTCCACCGAGGCCATCGTCCCGGTGCCCCGCAGCACCGTCAGCGCCCGCGACCGCAGCGCGACGGCCTTCGCCGCGTCCTCCAGAGACAGGATCCCGGCCACGCACGCGGCACCGATCTCCCCCTGCGAGTGACCGACCACCGCCGCCGGAACCACACCGGCGTGCTGCCACACCGCGGCGAGGGCCATGCCGACAGCCCACAGCACCGGCTGCACGACCTCGACGCGCGCCAACCACGACTCGTCGTCGCCGGTCAACACCGAGACGAGGTCCACGTCCAGGTACGGGGCGAGGGCCCGCTGGCACTCCGCCAGCCGCGCGTCGAACACCGGCGTACGACCGACGAGACCGGCCGCCATCCGCGCCGACTGCGCACCCTGACCCGGGAACACGAACACCGGACCCGCGCCGTGAGGCGTGGCGGTGCCGGCGACGACGTTGCCAGCCGGTGACCCGGACGCCAGGGCGTCCAGCCCCGCCAGCAGCTCCTCCGTGCTCGACCCGACGACGGCCGCCCGCTGGTCGAACACCGACCGGGTGGCGGCGAGGGACCAGCCCACCGCCGCCGCGTCGATGTCGCCGTGCTCGCGCACGTACTCCGCCAGGCGGGCCGCCTGGCCGGTCAGGGCGCCCTTCGACCGCCCCGACAGCGACCACAGCACCGCGTCGGCGGTCACGAGCCCGGGGCCGGGCTCGGCCGGAGCCACGGCCTGCGGCTCGTCGGCCTGCTCGATGATCACGTGGGCGTTGGTGCCGGAGATGCCGAACGAGGACACCGCCGCCCGGCGCGGCCGGTCCACCGCCGGCCACGGCCGCGACTCCGTCGCCAGTTCGACGGCGCCGGAGGTCCAGTCGATGTGCGGGGACGGCTCGTCCACGTGCAGCGTCGCCGGGACGAGGCCGTGCCGGATGGCCTGCACCATCTTGATCACGCCGGCGACACCGGCGGCGGCCTGGGCGTGGCCGATGTTCGACTTGATCGAGCCGAGCAGCAGCGGTCGGTCGGCGGGCCGCTCCCGCCCGTACGTGGCGAGCAGGGCCTGCGCCTCGATCGGGTCGCCGAGGGTGGTGCCCGTGCCGTGCGCCTCGACCACGTCCACGTCGGCGGTCGTGAGCCGCGCCGACGCGAGGGCCTGCCGGATCACCCGCTGCTGCGAGGGGCCGTTCGGGGCGGTCAGCCCATTGGAGGCGCCGTCCTGGTTGATCGCGGAGCCGCGCACCACCGCGTACACGGTGCGGCCCTGCCGGCGGGCGTCGGAGAGCCGCTGCACGAGCAGCATGCCGACGCCCTCGGACCAGCCGGTGCCGTCGGCGGACGCGGCGAACGACTTGCACCGGCCGTCGGCGGCCAGGCCGCGCTGCCGGGAGAACTCGACGAACGCGGTCGGGGTGGCCATCACCATGACGCCGCCGGCGAGGGCCATGTCGCACTCGCCGCGCCGCAGCGCCTGACCGGCCCAGTGCAGCGCGACGAGGGAGGACGAGCAGGCGGTGTCCAGCGACACCGCCGGCCCCTCCAGCCCGAACGTGTACGCCACCCGTCCCGAGATGACGCTGCTGGTCATCCCGGTCAGCATGTAGCCCTCGGCGGCCTCCGGCGAGTACGCGAGCAGCGAGCCGTAGTCCTGGCCGCTGGTGCCGACGAAGACGCCGGTGCTGCTGCCCCGTACGTCGGCCGGGTCGATGCCGGCGGACTCGAAGGACTCCCAGGTGGTCTCCAGCAGCAGCCGCTGCTGCGGGTCCATGGCCAGGGCCTCGCGGGGCGAGATGCCGAAGAAGCCGGGGTCGAAGCGGTCGACGCCGCTGAGGAAGCCGCCGCCCCGGGCGTAGAAGGTGCCGGGGGCATCCGGGTCGGGGCTGTAGAGGCTGTCGAGGTCCCAGCCCCGGTCGGTCGGCAGGTCGCTGATCGCGTCGACGCCGTCGACCACCAGCCGCCACAGGTCGTCGGGCGACCACACGCCGCCGGGCAGCCGGCAGGCCATGCCGATGATCGCCAGGGGCTCGTCGTCGCCGACCGACACGGCGGTCGTCGTGGGTCGCACGGGGACCGGGGTGCCGGCGATCTCCGTACCCAGGAAGGCCGCCAGGTCGTGCGGGGTCGGGTAGTCGAAGACGAGGGTGGCCGGCAGCCGCATCCCGAAGGCGTTGTTGAGCCGGTTGCGCATCTCGACGGCGGTGAGCGAGTCGAAGCCGAACTCGCTGAACGCCCGGCGCGGCTCGATGGCCGCCGGGTCGGGGTAGCCGAGCACGGCGGCGGCCTGGCCCCGGACGATCTCGACCAGCGCGGCGGCCCGCTCGGCGTCGCCGAGCCCGGCGAGCTGCTGCACGAGCGACGCGCCGGTGGTGGCCGCGGCGGCGCGGGCGGGCATGCGGATCAGCGCCCGGTACAGCGGCGGGATGCTCCCGCCGGCGAACTGCACCTTCATCGCGGCGAGGTCCAGCCGGGCCGGGACGAGCGCGGCGTCGGTGGTGCGGCAGGCCGCGTCGAAGAGGGCGAGCCCCTCCTCGGCCTCCATGGCGGCGACGCCGGAGCGGGAGATCCGGTTGAGGTGGACGTCGTCCAGCTCGGTGGTCATGCCGCTGCGGTCGGCCCAGAGGCCCCAGGCGAGGGTGAGGGCGGCGAGGCCGCGCGCCTTGCGGTGCTGGGCCAGCCCGTCGAGGAACGCGTTGGCGGCGGCGTAGTTGCCCTGGCCCGGGCCGCCGGCGGTGGCGGCGAGGGAGGAGTACGAGACGAACGCCTTCAGGTCGAGGTCGGCGGTCAGCTCGTGCAGGTGCCAGGCGGCGTCGACCTTGGGCCGCAGCACGCCGTCCATCCGCTCGGGGGTGAGCGAGGAGATGACGCCGTCGTCGCGGACGCCGGCGGCGTGGATGACGGCGGTGAGCGGGTGCTCCGCCGGGATGCCGGCCAGCAGCTCGGCCACGGCGCCGCGGTCGGCGACGTCGCAGGCGGCGACGGTGACGCTCACGCCGAGCGCCTCCAACTCGGCGCAGAGCTCCGCGACGCCCCCGGCGGCGCGGCCGCGTCGGCTGGTGAGGATCAGGTGCCGGACGCCGTACGTGTCCACGAGGTGCCGGCTCATGAGCTGGCCGAGGGTGCCGGTGGCGCCGGTGATCAGGACGGTGCCGTCGGAGTCGAACGGGGCGGCCGGCGGCTCGGTCGGGGCGGGGACCCGGGTGAGCCGGGCGCCGGCGGCGACGCCCGCCCGGATCACGACCTGCGGCTCGTCGGTGGCGACGGCCGGGACGAGCGCGGCGGCGGAGCCGGTGAGGTCGTCGACGTCGACCAGCACGAACCGGTCGGGGTTCTCCGACTGGGCGGAGCGGAGCAGGCCGATCACGGCGGCGCCGGCCAGGTCGGTCAGGTCGGTGTCCCAATCGGTGGCGACCGCGCCCGAGGTCAGCACCACCAGCCGGGAGTCCGCGTAGCGGTCGTCGGCGAGGAACTGCTGGAGCACGGCGAGCGCCCGGTGGGTCACCTCGGCGACGGCCCCGGGCACGTCCGCCGACGCGGGCGGGTCGAGGAACGGCACGAGCAGCACGCCGGGCGTGCCCGTCCCGTCGTCCATCGCCGTGGCCAGGGCGGTCAGGTCGGCGTACGCCGTCACGGTCGTGCCGGTGGCGGCGACCGCGTCGGTGAGCGCCGCCGCGTCGCCGATGACCGCCCAGTCGACGGTGGACGGGCCGGCGGGCAGCGCGAGGGGGGCCCACTCCACCCGGAACAGCGACTCGGCGCCGCCGCCCCCGGCGGTACGGAGCTGGTCGGCGGAGACCGGCCGCAGGACCAGGGAGCCGACGGAGATGACGGGCGCCCCGGTGACGTCGGTGAGCAGCAGCGAGATGCTGTCGGGGCCGGTGTGCGAGACCCGGACGCGGGCCGCCGCGGCGCCGGCGCCGTGCAGGGCGACGTCGTTCCAGGAGAACGGCAGCCGGCCGTACCCCGACGGCATGTCCGCCCCGGAGGGCTCCCCGGCCGGCGTGGTCAGGCCGAGGGTGTGCAGCGCCGCGTCTAGCAGGGCCGGGTGCAGGCCGTACCCGCCGGCCTCGGCGGCGGGGGCCTCGGGCAGCGCCAGCTCGGCGAAGAGGTCGTCGCCGCGCCGCCAGGCGGAACGCAGGGCGATGAACGACGGGCCGTAGTCGTAGCCCTGGGCGGCGAGGTTCAGGTAGAGGTCGTCGGTGCCGACCTCGGTCGCGCCCGGCGGGGGCCAGGTGGTCAGGTCGGACCAGCCGGCGGGGCCGTTCGGCACGGCCGGGCCGCTGGCCAGCACGCCGCTGGCGTTGCGGGTCCAGGCCCGCTCGCCCTCGGCCGGCTCGCCGTCCTGGGCGGAGTGCAGCGACACGGACCGGCAGCCGGTCTCGTCCGCCGGGCCGATCCAGAGCTGGATGTCGACGCCCCCGGTCTCCGGCAGGATCAGCGGCGACTCCAAGGTGAGTTCGCGGACGTGGTCAGCGCCGACGTGCGCGCCCGCCTGGAGGGCGAGTTCGACGAAGCCCGTGCCGGGCAGCAGCACGGTGTCGAAGACGACGTGGTCGGAGATCCACGGGTGGGTACGCCGGGCCAGCCGGCCGGTGAACAGGAAGCCCTCGGCGTGCGCGACGCCGACGGCGGCCCCGAGCAGGGGGTGTTGCGCGGGCCGCAGGCCGAACGCGGTGACGTCGCCGGTCCACCCGGCGCCCGCCTCGGGCCAGTAGCGCTGGTGCTGGAACGCGTACGTGGGCAGGTCCACCCGCCGCGCGCCGGTGTCGGCGAACCACGGCTGCCAATCGACGGCCACCCCGTACGCGTGCAGCTCGGCCAGCCCGGCCAGCAGCGCGTGCACGGCGGGCCGGTCCTTGCGCTGCACGGCGACGGCCAGCACGCCGTCGTCGCCGGGCAGGATGTCCGCCGCCATTGCGGTCAGTACGCTCTGCGGCCCGACCTCCAGGAACGTGTCCGCCCCGGCGGCGCGCAGCGCGGCGACCCCGTCGGCGAAACGCACGGCCTGCCGCACGTGGCGCACCCAGTAGTCGGCGCTGCGGATCTCGTCGGCGTCGGCGAGCGCCCCGGTCACGTTCGACACGATCGGCAGCGCCGGCGCGGAGAACTCCAGCCCGTCCAGGACCGTCCGGAACTCGGCGAGCATCGGCTCCATCAGCGGACTGTGGAACGCGTGGCTGACCGTGAGCCGACGCGTGCGCACGCCCCGCTCCCGCCAGAGCCGCTCCACCTCGTCCAGCGCGTCGACGGCACCGGAGACGACCACCGAGGTCGGCCCATTGACGGCCGCGATCCCCACGTCGGCGAGCCCGTCGAGCGTGGCGAGGACGTCGGCCTCGGTGGCCGCGACGGCGAGCATCCCGCCGCCGGTAGGCAGCGCCTGCATCAGCCGGCCCCGCGCCGCCACCAGCGCCGCCGCATCGGCCAGCGACAGCACCCCGGCCACGTGCGCCGCCGCGACCTCGCCGATCGAGTGGCCGCCCACGAAGTCCGGTGCGATCCCGAAGGACTCCACGAGCCGGAACAACGCCACCTCGACGGCGAACAGACCGGCCTGGGTGAACGCGGTCTGGTCCAGCAGCTCCGCCTCGGCGGAACCCTCGGGAGCGAACAGCACGTCCTTCAGCGGGCGCGGCAGCAGCGCGTCGAGGTACACGCACACCTCGTCGAGCGCGGCGGCGAAGACCGGGAACTCGGCGTACAACTCCCGACCCATGCCGGCACGCTGCGCGCCCTGGCCGGAGAAGAGCACCGCCAGCGTTCCCCGGCCGCCGGCCTGGCCCGTGACGACGGCGCCCGACGGCTCCCCGGCGGCGAGGGCGCGCAGCCCGGCCAGCAGGTCGTCGCGGCCGGTCGCGGAGACCACGGCCCGGTGGTCCAGGGTGGAGCGGGAGATGACCGACGAGAACGCCACGTCCAGGGGGCGCAGGGTCTCGTCGGCGGCGATCCGGGCCGCCCAGCGGCCCGCCTGCGCGGCGAGGCCGGCGGCGTCCCGGGCCGACACCGGCACCGGCACGACCGGCCGCTCGACCACCGGCGCGGCGGCGGCCGACGGGGACTGCTGGGGCGCCGGGGCCTGCTCCAGGATGGTGTGCGCGTTGGTGCCGGACACCCCGAACGAGGAGACCGCCGAGCGGCGCGGGCGGCCCACCGCCGGCCACGGCGTCGCCTCGGTCACCAGCGACACCTCGCCGGCCGACCAGTCGACCTCGGGCGTCGGCTCGTCCACGTGCAGGGTGGGCGGGACGACGCCGTGCCGCATCGCCATGACCATCTTGATCACACCGGCGACCCCGGCGGCGGCCTGGGCGTGCCCGATGTTCGACTTGACCGACCCGAGCAGCAGCGGCGCCGAGTCCCCCCGGTCCTGCCCGTACGTGGCGAGCAGCGCCTGCGCCTCGATCGGGTCGCCGAGCCGGGTGCCGGTGCCGTGCGCCTCGACCACGTCCACGCCGCCGGCGGCGAGACCGGCGTTGGCCAGGGCCTGCTGGATCACCCGCTGCTGCGACGGCCCGTTCGGGGCGCTCAGGCCGTTGGAGGCGCCGTCCTGGTTCACCGCGCTGCCCCGCACCACGGCGAGGATCGGGTGGCCGTTGCGCTGCGCGTCCGACAGCCGCTCCAGCACCAGGACGCCGACGCCCTCGGACCAGCCGGTCCCGTCGGCGGCGGCGGCGAACGCCTTGCACCGGCCGTCGGCGGCGAGGCCGCGCTGCCGGGAGAACTCGACGAAGGCGGCCGGGGTGCACATGGCGGTGACCCCGGCGACGATGGCCAGGGTGCACTCGCGCTGCCGCAACGCCTGCCCCGCGAGGTGCAGGGCGACCAGGGACGACGAGCAGGCGGTGTCGATGGTGACCGCCGGCCCCTCCAGCCCGAAGGTGTAGGCGATCCGGCCGGAGACCACGCTGCCGGCGTTGCCGGTCATCAGGTGCCCTTCGAGGCCCTGAGCGGCACCCATCAGCACGGTGCCGTAGTCCTGGCCGGTGCTGCCGGCGAAGACGCCGGTGCGGCTGCCCTTCAGCGAGTGCGGGTCGATGCCGGCCCGCTCCAGGGCCTCCCACGAGGTCTCCAGCAGCCAGCGCTGCTGCGGGTCCATCGCCAGCGCCTCCCGGGGGGAGATCGCGAAGAAGCCCGGGTCGAAGTCGGCCAGGTCGTGGACGAAGCCGCCCTGCCGCGTGTACGACGTGCCGCTCTGCTCCGGGTCGCTGTCGTAGAGCGACCCGAGGTCCCAGCCGCGGTCCTCCGGGAAGTCGGAGACCACGTCCCGGCCGGACGCGACGACCTCCCACAGGTCCTCGGGCGACCGCACCCCGCCGGGATAGCGGCAGCTCATGGAGACGATGGCGACCGGTTCCTGTTCACCGGCCTCCACCTCGCGCAGGCGCTGGCGCACCTGGTGCAGGTCAGCGGTGACCCGCTTGAGGTAGTCGAGAAGCTTCGCCTCGTCAGCCATGGACCGCGCACTCCTTGTGTTGACCCGTCGTCGCAGCAGCGATCACGTCAGGACATCCCCAGCTCGCGGTCGATGAAGTCGAAGACCTCGTCCGGCGTCGCGTCCTGGAGCTTCTCGGCGACGGTGTCGCCGTCCGCCGGCGCGTCGGCCTCGTTGAGGGAGGCCAGCAGCGCCCGCAGCCGCTCGGTGATCCGAATTCGGGCGCTGCGGTCCGGCGCCGAGCCGGAGAGCGCCGCTTCCAACCTGTCCAGCTCACCGAAGACCGGTGCGACCCCGACCACGCCGCCGTCGACGATGGCGGCCCGCACGTACTCGGCCAGCCCTGCGGCGGTCGGGTAGTCGAAGACGACCGTGGCGGGCAGCCGGACGCCGGTCGCCGCGGTGAGCCGGTTGCGCAGCTCCACGGCGGTCAGCGAGTCGAAGCCGAGTTCGCGGAACGCCCGGTCCGGCTCGACGGCGTCCATCGAGGCGTGGCCGAGGACCGCGGCGGCCTGCCCGCGTACCAGCTCCAGCAGGGTCTTGCGTCGTTCGGCGTCGGTCTGCCCGGCGAGCAGGGCGGCCAGGGACTCCGCGGAGACGCCGGTGTCCTCGGCCCGCTCGGCGACGGCCCGCCGTGCCTCGGCCACGCCCGCGATGAGCGGGCTGGGCCGCACGGCCACGAACCCGGGAACGTAGCGGGCCCAGTCGATGCCGGCCACCATCGTCGCCGGCTCGTCCCGCGCGACGCACTGCGCGAGCGCCGTGAGTGCGGCTTCGGTGTCGAGGCGGGCCACGCCGGTGCGGCGGCGGCGTTCCTCCACGGCCTGGTCGGTGGCGGCCATCCCGCCGGCCGCCCAGGGGCCCCAGGCGACCGAGGTGGCCGGCAGGCCCTGCCGGTGCCGCTGCTCGGCGAGGGCGTCGAGGTAGGCGTTGGCGGCGGCGTAGCTGCCCTGACCGGCGGCGCCGAGCTGGCCGGCCAGCGCGGAGAACAGCACGAACGCGCGCAGTTCCCGCCCGACGGTCAGCTCGTGCAGGTGCAGGGCGCCGAGCACCTTGGGCCGCAGGACGGTGGCGAGGCGGTCGGCGGTGAGCCCGTCGAGCACCCCGTCCTCCAGGACGCCCGCCGCGTGCACCACGCTGGTCAGCGGTGCGTCGGCGGGTACCTCGTCGAGCAGCTTCGCCAGCGCCGCCCGGTCGGCCACGTCGCAGGCCGCGACGGTCACCCGGGTGCCCGCCCCGGTCAGCTCCCGGGCCAGTTCGGTGGCGCCGGGAGCGTCCGCGCCGCGACGGCTCACCAGCATCAGGTGCTCGGCGCCCCGGGCGGCCAGCCAGCGGGCCACCTCCGCGCCGAGCGCGCCGGTGCCGCCGGTGACCAGGGTCGTGCCCGGGTAGCCGGCCTCGTCGGTGGCCGCCTCGCCGCCGGGCGCCCGCACCAGCCGGCGGACGAGGATGGTGGCGCCGTCGACCGCGAGCTGATCCTCGCCGTCGAGGCCGGCGAGCGCGGCGCAGAGCAGGTCCCAGCCGTGGTCGTCCAGGGTGGCCGGCACGTCGACCAGGCCGCCCCACCGCTCGGGGTGTTCGAGGGCCACGACCCGGCCGAGGCCCCAGAGCAGCGACTGCTCCGGCCGGCCGGGCGTGCCGCTGCGGGTGGTACCGGCGGCGCCCCGGGTGACGCACCACAGCGGCGCGGCCACGTCGAGGTCCCCGAGCGCCTGGATCAGCGCCAGCGAGCGGGCGAGGAAGGGCGGCACCGGCTGGGTGTCGTCGACCGCGCCGTCGGCGAGGGCGAGCAGCGACAGCACCCCGTCCACCGGAGCCGGTACGCCGTCGGGGGTGCGGACGGCACCGCTCAGGTGCGCGGTGAGGGCGGCCCGGTCGGTCAGGTTCTCCGGCACCAGCACCAGTCGGACGTCGGCGCCCCGGCGGGTCAGCTCGACGATCGCGGCCTCGCCCTCCTCCGGGTGCCGCTCGTCGGCGACGACCCACCAGGCGCCGGGCAGGAAGCTGACCGGCGTCCCGGTGTACGGCTGCCAGACGCTGCGGTACCGCAGGTCGTCGAGGCTGGACCGGTTGCGCTGCTGCCGCCGCCAGGAGGCGAGCACCGGCAGTGCGGCGCCCAGCCGTTCCAGGGAGTCCGCCGCCTCCTGCTCGGTGAGTTCCGCGAGCGCGGCCAGGTCCTCACTTTCGACGGCCGCCCAGAACGCGGAGTCGACGCCGCTCGGGGTCTCCTCGGTGTCGCCCTGCCCGGTCACCGCGGTCGGCCAGAAGCGGTTGCGGTCGAAGGCGTACGTGGGCAGCGCCACGACGTCGGTCTCGGCGAGGACCGTGCCCAGGTCGACCGGCAGGCCGATCGTGTGCGCGGTGGCGAGGTTCGTCAGCAGCCGCGTCGCGTCGTCATCACCACGACGCAGGCTGCCCAGCGTGTGCCCAGTGGCGCCGGCGTCGTCCAGGATCGCCGTCACCGGCATCGTCAACACCGGATGCGGAGAGATCTCCACGAACGTGGTGTGCCCGGCGGCGACCGCGACGCGCACGGCGGCGTCGAACTGCACGGTCTGCCGCAG